>SZYA01000118.1 GCA_005843815.1 Chlorobium sp. | reverse complement strand
TGACTCAAGTTTTGGCTCCTGTCCGGGACGTTGTGAAGGAAAAAGGAGCTTGTCAAAAAGTGACTTGACAACACTGTTGAACTGATGTTCATAGCTCGCTTTAAGATCTTCAAATTCCTCCCATTGAGGGTCTCCTTTCTTTACTTTCCC
Organism: Chlorobium sp.; assembly: GCA_005843815.1. Taxonomy (GTDB): domain Bacteria; phylum Bacteroidota; class Chlorobiia; order Chlorobiales; family Chlorobiaceae; genus Chlorobium. Next base: position 1,739 of record SZYA01000118.1, on the reverse strand, counting down.
CGTAGTATTCGCCTGACCGACAGCATAGACCTGACGGGCAGCCTCATGCAATTTGCCAACCTCAAACGATTTTTCGCCGGTGAGCACCAGCAGATTGTTTTTTCGGACAAGCGTGGTAAAAAGCTTGCCAACCTCTTCCGGTGGTAATTTCGAATCTGGTGAGATGATTGCGAGGACGCGGCTTACTTGAACCTCCTTTTCAATCTCATCAATACTTGGCAGGGCCAGCACTTTTTGATAGGCTCTTTTGCTTTTTGGCTCGAATGCCTCTCGCAGACGATGTGCAATCAGCTCGGAAACTTTGGGCTCAGGCGCACGTGCCGCAAGACCGGTCAGCATCTTGGTGAGGTTTTCGAGCTTGTCAAAATAGATTCGACCTTCGGCTGATTTATGGAGGTACCAGCTTGATTTTGTAAGGTTGTCACAGGCTTGCTGGTAAAAACTCAGATCAGCATTCGGAGTGGCGAGGCATTCGAGGGTTTCCGAGAGGGTAAGGCCTTTAACCGGATTGACCGCCGTTGAGAGGCTTGAAACAAGAAGCAGATTGGCAACCTGGGCCGCAGCATCATTGCCTGCATTTGCATCAATGGTTTGAGCATGGGCGCTGCCATCAGATGAGTAGATATCCCTCGCAACAGCATCGTCGAGTCGTGATATGGAGATGATTTTCTCTCTCACCTCATCAATGGAGAGATCAAAGTGCTGCGGGCCGATAAGCATCACATCATTTGCTTGCCGTTCCCAGACCGACTTTAAAAGCCTTGAGGCAAGCTCCAGCAAGCCACGCGTCTGCTGAAACTCCTTGTTTTCCTTGAAGAGAGCAAAAATGTGTTTCATCTGAGGGTGAAACGGATAGGTCTGCTCCACTTCAGAGGCGAGCTGCTCCGGCGATTTCTGTTGCTCAATGGTTTTTGAGCGCTGCGCCTGCTCTATTGCCTTGCCAAAACTTTCAGCGATATGAGCAATTTGCGCATTATCGGGCAACCGGGAAAACAACCTTTTTTTGAGAATTGCGTAGGTTTCATCGCCAGACAGATCAACCGGAGTAATATTGAACTCTATCCGATTCAGCTCTTTACGGGATGACTCAAGCGCAGCATTGATAATTTGGGTGCCTTCGGCGTAACTGGCTTCCAGATCGGAAACAATGATACAGATATTTTGTTTGCCGCTCGAAGCCGTAAGCAGATTAGCAAAGGCTCTCCCGGCAATATCCGCAACCGTCCCGCTACCGACAGCCTGCGTGCGGTAATAGCCAAAGTACGTCGGCATTTCATCCAGCAAAATGAGAACCGGAGCCTCTATGTTATCAAACAAAGCCTGCCAGTGCTCCTGCCCCGGCGACTCTGTCCCTGCTTTAAAAAAACCTTCAAAACCGAGCTGCGCCGCAATTCTCCCCCAGAAATAATCGTTGGGCTGTTCACGGCCATTGAAAAAGGCTACCTGAGCCGCGCCATAAACATAACGGGAGGAAGTTTCAGGAAAAAATTCCGTGCGGAGATTCGGGTGGCGAGCAAGAAAAGCCATCGTTTTGATCAGATGGGTCTTTCCACCTCCCATCGCCTGCTTCAACCGAAAAACAGGCCGACCACCTGAAGAGCCAGAAAGCCGCTTGAACCCCTCATTCACCAACTCTTTCATCCCGTTGGTCAAGTACGAGTGGCTGAGGAATTGCTGCCCAGCCGCAGCATCAAGAGAGTCATTGTCGATTCGCTCAATACTGTCGCTGATTCTTATCT
>SZYA01000027.1 GCA_005843815.1 Chlorobium sp. | reverse complement strand
AAGGATCAGAGAGTCATCGACTGTCGTGTTTTTCAGCGATCTCTTCATTATTTTGTTCGGAATGTCGCGTTATTCGCCACAATGCGTCGTATTTGTCGCAAATACAAACTTAACTAAATCCTTGAGAAATGAGAATCAGCGCAATGATAGCCGCTACAATCTCCAAATGTTAAATCACTGAACGTTAAGAGTTTTGAGCGGATCGAAACCGTTGCCGCATTCGTGAGGATATCCTTTGGGATTGCAGATCACTCTGGTCTCACCGATTGAATACTCCATGGCAGTATGGCAGTGACCACAGATCCAGTAGTCTATTTTATGGGAGAGCACCTCTTGTTCAAGGCCTGACACATACGCCGCATTCAGGGGATCATTTTGGTAACAAGGAGCAATGCCTTGCGGTGATGGGTGGTGATGGGTGGTGATGGGTTACCACAATCACGGTATATCCGAGTCCCGTATAGTGATCGACATCTTCAAAAAGCCTTTTTTTCTGTTTGTGATGAAGAGCAAGAAGGTACTCCGGCCGTAACCGGCGATAATCAGCTCCGACTTTTATCAGCCGATAGTCATTGAGGCCCTGACTGACATCGAACATGGCAATGGGATTGCCGCCAAAAAAGTCTGTCCAGAGAGTTGTACCGATGATTGCGAGTTTTTTCTCCTCCAGAATGAGCGGAGTAGTATGTACGTTCTGAAATCCATGCTCGGCGATGGCGTTCTGCCAGGAGTGCTTTTCGATGTTGCCGTGATACCATTCATGATTACCCTCAATAATGAAAACGTCTCTGAACTGCTTTGAGCACTGCGAAAGAAAACCGAACCATGTCTGCTTTCTGCTCAGCAGGCCGATATCTCCAGCAAGGATGACACGGACTCATTGTCTTCGGCAAGTTCCGGAACCTGCCAGTTCTCGCTACTCTCTTCTCGACAGAACTCGTTATGGATGTCGGACATGACTCTGAAAAGCATCAGTGCTTAAAGTTGAGGTTCAGGATACGGTGACGGGAGAGCTTGGCTCCACTTGTAACGATACGGTTTCGCAATAACAATACAATGTTGTTCAGCCAGTTCAGGCAGTTTGCCATTTTCAAAACGGCTTAGCGTTACACGGCTCATTCCATTTGCGCCAGCTACCTGCTGCTGCGTGAATGAGGCTAAATATAGCGGATATCCGCCACGACCAGCGCATCCTCGTTGATATTGACGGGGGGGGGATTAGTATAAAAAACCAAACATCCAGATCGGGATCGTGTTTTTATAGGGATATTCAATGTTGTCCGCGGCAATAAATGCGTTCGGAATCCCTGCTATCTGTTGTTGGTTCTTGTTTTTTCCTCCCACCTCAAATACCAGCTTTCTGTCGACGAGAAAATCCCCTTTGTCGGTATAATTGATGGTATGCCGACCCCTGGTCTGGTTGTAAAAAAAAGTCTCTCGCATGGTGCCTGTATTAACCGCATTTTCTGCAAGAGCATACATCATGTTCGCATTATTGAGATAGACTTTGTCAGGCTTGTTCAGTTGGCTAATCCCTCGCGTATCAGCATGCAAAAGCAGCAGTAAATCAGCCTTTGAGAGCAGATAAAGATATTTGAGAAGGGTTTCGCGGTCAATGCCTATCTGCTGGCTCAGCTTCAGGATATTTGGCTTGAAAGGCACAGTTTCAGCGATGAGGGCAAACAATTTACGAAGAGCATACACTGAAGAATAACCAATTTTTGCAACGGCAGGAAGATCACTTTCCAGGGTCTGGTTGATGGTTTGCAAAAGACGCTGCGTATAGTTTTTTTCATCTTCTGCAAAAAAGGGGTAATAGCCAATTCTCTGATACTCCTCAAAAAGTTTAACCGGCTTGATGACAGGATTGATTGCAGAACTGATATCGAAAGCTTTTTCAGTGACATCGGTGAGAGAAAAAATCGGAAACCGATGATGATATTTCAACTCAATGAACTCTCTGAATGAGAGGCCACTGAGGGTGTAGTGCAGGAGCCTGCGGCTCAAATCGGCATTTCCCCTGAAAATATCGAGCGCAGAAGAGCCGGTAAAAACTATGGAGAGTTGAGGATAATTATCGTAAATATTTTTGATTTCACGCGACCAGTCAGGATACTTGTGTACTTCGTCAAGAAAGAGAAACTTTCCTCCCTGCTTGACAAAATCATCAGCAAAAACGGAGAGGGTTGTTTTGGTGAAAAAGAGATTATCCAGACTTGCGTAAAAAACCTCACCAAGATTATTGCCAAATGTCTCCTTGATGTACTGGAGCAGCAGAGTGGTTTTACCGGCACCTCTTGCCCCTGTAATCGATATCAGCCTGTTCTTCCAGTCGATATCATACCACAGATAGCGTCGAAAAGAGGTCTCCACAGCTTGAACTCTGGAACTGAATATCTGAAACAATTTCTCCATAATTGCTGGTCGTTTTCCGCAAATATAAACAAAAAAAGACGAACGCAACCAGCATAATCGTGGTGAAAGCGTTCAACTCACCCAAGGCTCCGGGGGCATTTTCGAGCAGCACATTGATGCGGAGATCTTTTCTGTCCTGAAAAAGGCTACCGGGCTCTATTCCCGAAACCCTGCCCCTGTCGCCCACGCTCCCCTGTTTCTGCCGGAGCAATCAACGCATAGACCTTTTCTGCTGTCATGGTATTGGCGACAGCGATTTCAGTCAGGGTCTGATCCTCGGAAACAACTTTTAGCCCTGCGGTTACCAGCTTTGCTTTTAAAACTGCTGCGTCACCGCCCAGCCCTGGTTGCTCTGCAAGTTGCGTAAGGGTCATGAGCTCTGCATGTGGAACCGGAGCTTGCTTTTCCTGACGTTCCCAGGAGCTGGAAATTGCATCGCCAAACTTGATGACTGCCGAGAAGGGCTGGAGGCCAAAGTAAGTCCCTGTTCCAAACAACAAGGAGAGCACTGTTATGATGAGCAGCTCACGGGGGTTGTTAAGGCCGTTGCTGGTTTTTGATTTCAGGTAGCAAAGGAATGCTTTCCAGTTGATAAAAAAGAGGTGGAACAGGGAGAGGATTAAAAAGGTAAACCCGAAAATAATGTGCTGGTTCTGCCATCCCCGTTTTGTTAACCCGATCATTTGCCAATCGGTCCAGTTGGCAACTCTGCCTGGAGGAGAGATATAAAGGATTATCCCTGAAATCAGCATCATGAAAAGTGCGATGAAAAGCCCGAAGCTGATAAAGACCCTCCAACTAAATGATTTTTTCATGGCTTCGTTATTGCTGGTTTCCATTGACTGGTTGTATGGCACGTAGAGCAGTTCGCCTGCGTCTGGCGGTGCAGATTATCATCCGGCTGCTCCCGTTTATGACACCTGATACACTGCGATGAAGCACTCACTCTCCTGTGGTCAAAACTTGCGTGCTGTTCAGTGGTTGTTGCAGCATTTGCAGCAGGGCCGAACAGCAGGGCTATAGTGATAAAGAATAATCTTTTCATGGTATTACAGCACTTGAATTTGTAATTACCGATTCCTTCCAGCACCGCGTCCCATACCTTGCCCCATTCCCATATTTGGATTGTACTGATCCCACACCCATTCAGCTACGGCGCTCAATTCTGCATCCGGCAGTGCGAGGGCAGGCATAAGGCCAAATCGGGTAATGGCTTGAGGATCAACCGCACTGTTTTTGTTTGGAGATTTCAGGTAAGCAACAATTTGATTCATACCCTCTTTTTTTGTCCGGAACTTCAGATGGTAGCGGCTAGCTAATGGCATAATTGGCGGAGCGGCCTTTGGTGGCGGTGCCACGGAATGGCAGACACTGCAACTTCTGGTAAAAATCTCCTGGCCACTCAATGCTTTAGCCGATACGTTTGCCGGTGAAAACCCTGACACCAAACCGGACAGAATACAAACGGACAGAACTCTTTTCATGATCCTTCTCCTGTTACTATTGCCCTATAAAATGGAACTGTTGGGTTAACAGTAGGGGTAGTGTTTGGTCTCAAAATACATAAAAAAAAGTTGTTATCTCTGTATGTTCACCCCACCTTCCAGCAAGCCGCCTCATGGGCCGGATCATACTCCACAAGCGGTGGCTGCTCCTTGCGGCAGCGGGCATCTGCGAGCGGGCAGCGCCCGGCAAAGCGGCACCCTTCGGGGAGGTTAACGGCGCTTGGGACGTTGCCTTCGATAACATGGAGGCGCTCCTTGGGTGAGCCGAGACGGGGAATGGAGTTGAGCAGACCTCGGGTGTAGGGGTGGAGCGGATTTTTGAAAAGCTGCTCAACAGAGCCCTTTTCAACCACCTTGGAGGCATACATCACCAGCACCTCTTCACAAAGCTCGGCCACAACCCCGAAGTCGTGGGTGATGAGCATCACGCTCATACCGGTATCAGCCTGAAGCTTGCCGATAAGGTCGAGAATCTGCGCCTGCACCGTAACATCAAGCGCTGTGGTTGGCTCGTCGGCAATGAGCAGTGCCGGATTGCAGGAGAGCGCCATGGCAATCATCACCCGCTGACGCATGCCACCGGAGAGCTCATGAGGATAGGAGGAGAATCGTTCGGCAGGGTTGGGAATTCCGACCAGATGGAGCAGCTCGACAGAACGCGCCTTTGCCTCAGCGTGGGAAATATCCCGATGCACAAGAATCTGCTCCATGATTTGGTAGCCACAGGTCAAGACCGGATTGAGCGAGCTCATCGGCTCCTGAAAAATCATGGCAATCTCGTTTCCCCGCAGCCTGCGCATTTTTTCTTCGGAGAGCTTCAGGAGATCACTCCCCTTCCACAGAATCTCTCCACCCGCAAAATAGCCGGGAGGCATCGGCACAAGACGCATAACCGAGAGCGCTGTCACCGATTTTCCGCACCCCGACTCCCCCACGATTCCCAGCGTACGGTTCCGCCCAAGCGAAAAACTGACTCCATCGACCGCTTTGGCAATGCCACTATCGGTCGAGTACCAGGTTTTGAGGTTTTTCAGTTCAAGAATTTTTTCCATATTTAGCAACATGCATTGCACGAGGTGGTTTCGAGATTACGATCTGCCGGGATTACGCATGAAAATATGGTTTGTCCGCTTCAAATGAAAACGTTATCAGACACTGAACAGCAGAGCGCTGCCGTTACCAAAAGAAACTCCTCCTTTCTCTTTGACACTCTCAGGCAATCGGCTCCTTATTCCCTTCTCATCAGAGCAGTTGAGGAGATAACTCCAGTCAAGGGAGTTTTTACCCCAATCGATATTTCTGGCCTGCAGGGGTCGCTCTCTTCACTCCTGGCGGCAGCTCTCTTTGCCGGCCAGCGCTCCCCTCTCATGGTGCTCAGCGGCCAAAACAGCTTTGAACTGTACGAGAATGATGTGGAGGTGCTTTTGCCCAGAGAGAGCATCTGCAACACCTCGGATGAGCTTTCACTCTCCATCGGAACAATGTCAAGCGGCAAAAAATCGATTATTCTCTCCTTTTTTGATGATCTTGATGTCACTCTCTGCAAACCGGCGGAAGCCGAAAGCAGAATTTTCAGGCTGAAAACCGAGCAGGATGCAGGATATGACAAGCTGAAACGCTTTCTTGAAGCGAACGGCTTTGAGCTGCGGGAGTTTGTTGAGGATGAGGGTGAGTTCTCCGTTCGAGGATCAATTATTGATGTCTTTCCTTTTGGTTCACGCGAGCCGCTTCGCATTGAATTTTTTGGAGATACGGTAACTTCGCTGCGGGTGTTCGATATCAACAGCCAGTTATCAGGCAAAACTGTTCAGGCTGCCGATCTGACAGCAAGTTTTTCGGATGAAACCCCCGGTGCCACCGGTTCTGAAACCACCATTCTCGACTATCTTGATCCGACGACCATTATTATTATTGATGATACGGCTGAATTTGAGTCGCGAGACAACCATGAGGCGCTCTCGGCTGCGCTTTCACGATTCCGATGTATCAGCATCATGCCGTTCTCGGCTTGCGCCATCGATTTCGGCGCTGTCGCCCAGAAAAAGCTGAACGCCAATTTCCGCATTCTTGCCACCCTGCTGCAACAGGAGAGTGCTCAACACCGCAAACCGCTCTTTGCTACCAGTTCTCGGCGTGAAATAGCAGGGTTGACCGACTTTCTTGCAGAGGAGATGGCAAGCTCGAACAGCGCCACCCTGCTTGATGCAAGCTGGATTCCGGTCAATCTGCATACCGGCTTTATCTTTGGAGAGCTTGACCTTTATACCGAATCCGACATTTTCGGCAAACTGCACTCGCACAAGGCGCACCGCAGGAGAAAGATACGAGGCATCTCACTCAAGGATCTCCAAAAGCTCAAGGTGGGCGACTATGTGGTTCATGAGGATTACGGAGTCGGCATCTTCAAGTCGCTTGAAACCATTACGGTAGGCCATTCCGAGCAGGAGTCTGTGCTGGTTGAATATGCGGGTGGGGATCAGCTTTTTGTCAATGTGCAAAATATCAACCTGCTCTCGAAATATACCGCTTCCGAAAGCTCTCTCCCCTCACTCTCAAAGCTGGGAAGCTCAAAATGGGCGGCAAAAAAGGATAAAGTCCGAAAAAATATCCGCGACATAGCCATCAACCTGATCAAGGTCTATGCCCAGCGAAAAATGCAGCCCGGCTTTGCCTTTGCTCACGACTCCATCTTCATGCGGGAATTTGAAGCGTCATTTATCTTTGATGAAACCCCGGATCAACTGCGCGCAATCAATGAGGTTAAAAAAGATATGCAGGAGCCACACCCCATGGATCGGCTGATCTGCGGTGACGCCGGTTTTGGAAAGACAGAAATTGCCATGCGCTCGGCATTCAAGGCGGTGGAGTCACAAAAACAGGTTGCCGTCCTGACCCCCACAACCATTCTCGCCCACCAGCATGCTGAATCGTTTACCAGACGATTTGAGAATTTCCCGATTTCAATAGCCGTGCTGAGCCGTTTCGTCACACGCAAGGAGCAGCAGGAGATACTGAAAAAGATTGCAAAAGGGCAGATTGATATTGTTATCGGCACCCATCGACTGGTCTCGAAAGATGTACTCTTCAAGGATCTCGGTCTGCTCGTTATTGATGAGGAGCAGCACTTTGGCGTTGAGGTAAAAGAGAAGCTGCGCGAACAGTTTCCAGGTGTCGATACGCTGACCATGTCGGCCACCCCTATTCCAAGGACGCTTCAATTTTCAATGCTTGGGGCGCGGGACCTCTCCATTGTCTCCACCCCGCCAAAAAATCGCCAACCGGTGGAGACCCTCATCACCGACTATGATCCTGTGCTGATTCAGTCGGCCATCCTGCGGGAGATCAAGCGGGAGGGGCAGGTCTTCTTTCTGCACAACCGCATTTCATCGCTGGACGATATTCTCCAAACCCTCAGGGAGCTTGTGCCCTCGGCCAGAATTGTCTTTGCTCATGGCCAACTGCCAGCCAAAGAGCTTGAAAAAATCATGATGGACTTCATGCAGAAGGAGGTTGATGTGCTCATCTCCACCACCATCATAGGCTCCGGGCTCGACATCTCCAACGCCAACACCATCATCATCAACCGCGCCGACATGTTCGGCCTCTCCGACCTCTACCAGTTGCGCGGCAGAGTGGGACGAAGCGAACGAAAAGCCTACTGTTACCTGGTCACTCCTCCACTGAAAACGCTGAAAAAGGATGCCATGCAGCGGCTGGCGGTTATTGAAAGCTTTACCGAACTTGGCTCAGGGTTCAACATCGCCCTGCGAGACCTTGATATCCGTGGTGCCGGAAATCTGCTGGGAGCGGAGCAGTCGGGCTACATCCACGACCTTGGTTTCGATCTCTACCAGAAAATGCTTGAAGAGACCGTGGCGGAGCTGAAATCAACGGAGTTCAGCCACATGTTTACTGACGAAGGTACCAAAGCCGCCAGAAAATCGAAACCCTGTGACCTCGTCTTCTTTTTTGACGCACTCATCCCTGATTACTATCTCACGGCAATTCATGAGCGCTTTGCTTTTTATGATAAAATATCAAAAGCCGCGTCGGAGAGCCACCTTGAAGCCCTTGCGACAGAGCTGAGGGACAGATTTGGTGCCCTGCCCGAAGAGGTGTCGAACCTGCTGCTTCTGTCAAAACTCAAGCTCACCGGGACTGCTCTCGGCCTGGAAAAGATCGACATCCAGTTGCAGGGCACAACCATTTTTCTTCCAGAGCAGGATAATGAACACCTGGCTAACCGAGAATTCCTGCAGTACCTCTTTATTTCCGTTCAGGAGCCATGGATGCAGGAGTACCGACCGGGATTCAAGATTGAGAAAAAGATGAAGCTGGTACTGCACCACCCATCAGGCACTGACACCACCCCGGCCATGCTGATTGAGCGGTACACGGAACTGCTGAAAAAGATCGAGAGCGAGTCGAGAGTTCAATTGGCCTGAATGATCTCTCTCATAAAGAGCCGGCAGGCCGCATTGTCACAAAAAGATTTTACACAGAAACCCGGCTATTTGGGAGCAGTGGCCTATAACCTTTGCAATTGCAGTTACCTGCACCTTCTCCTTTTTCAGCTCTTCTGTTGCCGCCTCAATGTCGAGCTTGACCAACAGCCATGAGTTGTTCCAGAACTCCTGCGCTTTACGGTTGTTCTCTTCAAAAATATCTTTCAGCCGGCATCTCGGCCATCGGGAGTCATCCGGCACCTCGCTCTCCGCAAAGGCAGGCAACGTCTCTGGCCATTGCACTTCAGGCCAAATCTCTTTCAGGAGATCCTGCAACTCGACATCCAGAAAATTGATCTTGGCCGCATGATCGAGAAGGAGAGCAAGTTGGCAAATCAACTCATCACTTGCTTCCGGCCCACTCTTCAACAAGCGCAGATACTCTTCCAACGCAGCTTTGACTGGAGGCCGCACGATCTCCTCGTAGTGCTGATATGCTTGCTGTACCTGGGACAGAGTCGCCAGCATGTTTTGATACTGTTCACGAAATGCCGTTATCTCATCCTCCCTCATGGACGATGTTGCCAAAAGCTCCTCAATAATTGAAGGGGGAAGGCTCTCGACAAATGCCGACAACTGACACAACGGCTCTTTGCTGACCTGCATCATTATTATCTCCTATTCTGCTGTCATCTTCATCAATAAACCCCTGAAGGTGCTGGTGCTCTGCTTTGCATCCATTATTGAGCGTTTGTCTTCACTCTCTATTGCCGAACCCAGCAGCTCTTTCTGTCGAAGAGTGATCCAGAGTTCCCTGTCGGAAAGAGAGAGCAATGAGGCCGCCGTTGTATCCTGCCAGGCAGGCTGAAGAAGAAGCGCCACGCGGGCATTGCGGATGCTCTTTGCATCTCCATCCATATCCTGGCTCATCGTGATGAGGAGAGCATCCAAAATATCAAGAGCCTTCAGGAGACTCTCTTTCCTGCTGACAATCTCATGTCGAAGCCCCCTGTTGGTGACACTGGTAACCATTACTGGAGCAACTGGAGGAGGTAATGAGAGGTGTGTGCTGTATTTCGCCGTCAGAAGAGCATCAAGCCTCCCAATTATCTCGCTGGTTTTCGCTCCTGTTTCAGTCGGAGCCGTTGATGCTGCCAACTCCTCCAGGGCAATGAAATAGCCACGCAGAGAGGTAGCCAACTCTTTTGTGTATCGATTATTTTCAATGGCCTTCATGTCTGAGCGGTTCCTCTCCTGAAGCGAAGCCCTCAGTGCATTTTTTAACGCCATACCTTTATATGTTGTGAATAACTCCCGACGCTGCTGAAGAAGGGTAAAGGAGGATGATTCAATCCTGAGAGCGCTCGACCTGTCCGCCAAAGCCGCCACAGAGGCTGCGCAAGATGCTCCGTCACGAGCGAAAGCTACATATTGCTGCGACCCACTGCAACCGCACAAAAGAGCAAGGAGCAATAGAGTGCCGAGTAAAGGGAATTGGAGTGAAATAGGCGATGATTGTTTCATGAACCCCCTGTTGGTCAAACATAATTTTCCCTTCGCTCTCTGAACATAAGAAATATCTTCATAACTTCAGGCAAACAGGACTAACTCTCTTTTTAACATTTTACCGGAATGGTGACCCATGAATTCTTCAGACCCCTCAATGCAACCGCTCTCTCTTGATGAGCTCAGCACTCTTGAACAGTTTCTTGTTTCAGAACAGACCCCTCCAGATGCGCTCTCTTCTCTTGAAATGCTTGATGGTTATATGACGGCTGCGGCTGTCGGGCCTCAGGTATTTGAAGTGGACGACTGGTATGCGTCAATGTGGGATCAGGAAAAAGAATTGACCCCGAAATTTTCCTCTCCGGAAGAGGCTACCGTAATTAGTGAACTGATTGTCCGGCATAATAATTCGATTACGGTGCTTTTCGAGGATGAACCGGAGGAGTATCAGCCACTCTTTGACCGCGTCGGGTATGAGAGTGATGAGGTGAGAAAGCTCGCCGTTGAAGAGTGGGCAATGGGATTTATTATCGGGATGGAATTGGCATACGATGCCTGGAGGCCACTTTTTGATGATGAAGAGGCCGCTGTGCTATCGATGTCTATCTTCATGCTCAGTAAAGTTTCGGACGACTTCGACCACCTGACTGACAAGGAAATTGCTGAACTCACTGAATCTGTTGCAGAGTCAGTCATTTGCATCCACTCATTTTGGCATGGAGACGGGGATCTCTCTGAGGAAGAGGAGTAGAGAAAAAAAAAGCTCCGTGAACTGATAGAGTGCACGGAGCTTTTTTAAGGAATATCAGGCCTCAGCGCCCTCTGCCTCCACTTCAAATTGAATCTTTACCGTGATATCCATAAAGATTTTTGCAGCGGCTTCGTACTTGCCGAGCAATTTGATCGGGGCTTCTATGGTGATTTTCCTGCGGTCAATCTCAATGCCGTGCACTTTAAGTGCATCGGCAATATCGGCGGAGGTGACCGTACCAAACAGCTTACCTGATTCGCCTGCTTTAGCAAAAACTTTCAGTGACAATTGCTCAATTTTCTGGGCATGTTCACGAGCATTTTTGCGCTGCAACTCAACCTTCTTGGCCTGCTGTTTTTTCTCTGTTTCAAGGGCTTTCAGCGTGCCCTCAGTAGCTCTTATTGCTATACCCTGCGGAATCAGAAAGTTGTTTGCGTAACCGTTCTTTACGGCAACAACTTCACCTGCATCGCCAAGGGTAGCCACATCTTTTCTTAAAATGACTTTCACTGCTTAGCTTCCTCGTTCAATAGATTGCAAAATTGGTTATTTGTATTCATCAACAACATAAGGAATTACTGCCAGGAACCTTGCCCATTTTACTGAATGGGTAAGAAGATTCTGCTCTTTGGCGGAGAGTCCTGTGATGCGACGGGGAATGATTTTTCCCTGATCGTTGATAAATCTTTTCAGCTTACGCTCGTCCCTGTAATCAAAAAAAACGACCTGGTTTTTCGACACTTTTTTCTTGGACGCAAGGGCATTGCTCAACGACTTGTTGCCCTGAGATTTCGGACCTTGTGATGGTGTGTATTTTTGTTTCATAAGTTCATGACAAAATTTTACTTACCCTGCCTCTCAATCAGAAGAAAGGTATTTGTATTCATAAATATGACCTTGTTCCTCATCGTGAATCTCATCGTGATGATTGCCATGGCAATCATCCTCAATGAAGCCCTCCTCATCCTCTTCGCCATTTTTTTGGCGTTTGTTGAGGAATTGAATTCTTCGGGCCTTTATTTCAACAACCGTTCTTGACGAGCCATCCTGAGCCTTCCATGTTCGGCTCTGTAACTCTCCATCAACAAGAACTGCTGAGCTTTTCCTGAGGTTGTCACGACAGCTTTCGGCAAGCTTGTTCCATGCAACAACTCCAACGTAACAGACATCCTCCTGCCACACATGGTTGCTGTCACGAAATCTTCTGTTGCATGCAATTGAGAAATTTACGACAGGTGTTCCGCCTGAATTTGTTTGCCTGAAAACAGGATCTTTGGTAAGATTTCCTGCTATGACGACACTGTTAATCTCAGGCATTTTTAATTCAGCCATAACATCGTCTCCGTTTTGTTCTCAAAAGGAATCACCTCACTAGCTGCATTCACAACAATCCTGATCATTTCCTGGCGACATCGGAAGCTGCAGCCTCTGCAAGGGCGGCATCTTCCGGACTCCCTATCACCACACTGTACTTCTCAACTCGCTTGCGCATTTCAAGAAGAGCACCGGTGAGGTGAATAATCAGGTAACGCAACAGCTCTTCCTCGTAACGAAGCACTTTTTCTATCTCGGCAATAACGGCTGTAGCAGCAGTAAATTCAATGTGAGCGTAGTAGCCAATGCTCTTCTTCTTCACAAGATAAGCCGTCTTGCGTCTGCCGATCTCAAGAACACTGGAGATACTTCCCCCTTTTTCAGTAATGACTCTCTGCACCATCGCCATGGCTGCGGCAATAACTTCATCCTGAAGCCCTCCGTCAATGATGAGTGTGCATTCATAAAGTTTGTTTGTTTCCATAGCGCATAAGCTGAATTATTAGCCACCTTCGATTGCTTGCCACAGGCGAGGGTCCGGCATTGCGCAAGCCAGCCCCACGGCTTCAAGGTCTCCCTTTGAACACCATAGGCAAATTTGAACCCTCAAGGTAAGCTATTCACACCATTTTTCCAACCAAAGCGCAAAAGCAGCCGGGAATAGAGTCGTGTTATGGAATCAGCTTCAGGTAACTGTGAATATGCTCGGCAATAGCTCCGGGGAGAAGATCGTTCATACATCGGAAATGGGCTTTGGGACAATGATCGCGGCCAATATGTGAACAGGGTTTGCAATGGAGACCCTCAATCTCGAAAAGCTCGTAAGGGGTGTTCCAGGGGAGAAAGCCGAAAGCCTGAGAGGATGAGCCAAAGAGGACAAAAAGCTTTTTGCCGAAGGATGATGCTATGTGCATGAGACCTGTATCATTACAAAGTACGGCATCAGAACGAGAGAGGATAGCAGCACTCTGCATGAGTGTACAGCTCCCGGCAAGATTGACAACACGACTGCGACAAGTGTCCGGCAAGCTGTTCATGAGTTCAGTCGCTTGAGGGGCATCCTCTATGCCTCCGAGAAGGACGATCTGCAACAACTCATTTTTGAGCAAAATGGAGACAAGAGCGGCAAAAAGCTTTGGGGGATAACGTTTTGTAAAATGTTTTGCGCCAAAACAGAGCGCAAGAGTTTTTTGAGGTATTTGAAAATAGGGGGCGGCATAAGAGAGCTCCTCAGAAGAGAGATAAAGTTCGCATCCCTGTTGATCGCCTGGAGAGATACAAATTTCAGGCAAAGAGTCACCATAGCGCTCCACAACACTCCGATAAAAACCGTAAAAGTCAAGTTTAAAGTGTACCAGTAACCACTTTTTCCAATTCTCTTTACGGTATCGGACGGTACGAACGGAATTCAGGGATCTGACAATGGCCTTTGAACGAAAATTGTTTTGCAGGTCAACCACAAGATCATAGTTGCCCACTGGTGGATGGTCTGTTGTGTACGTCGTTGAGATGCGAGGATTCGAAACAAGAAGGGAGACAAAGGGAGACTTTGTACAGTAATCAATCTGAGCATCGGGATATGCCGTAGCGAGATGACGAACCAGTGGAGTGGTAAGAGTGATATCGCCAATTGAGCTCAGCCTGATGACCAGTATCTTGTTGAGCACCGTCATAAAATTATGCCCAAAATTCCCACCATGCCTTGTAATCGGCAGGTTTTTTTCCCGACAATGCACTCTCGACTTTATTGATGAATTGAACCACTGCCTGCTGCAACTCCTCTTTGTTCTTCATGTCTCCTTTTCTTTCAGCAATCATCTCACCCACCATACGAAATGCCTTAAGCGACTCATCAAATCGGCCAACCCCATCAAGTGCTACGGCACGACTGTAAACAGCATCGATCCACTGTTTACCTTCATCCTGGTTCAGTTCACCCCGGCGATTGAAATAGCGTAACGCAATTTCTGTGGATTCAAGAGTTTCTGGATAACGCTCCAGTTTCACCAGTGCACAAGAGAGACCAGTGTGAGCAATGGCATCAAAGCCATCATAATCAAAGGCTTCATCCTGGGGTATAGTGCGAGAAACTTCCATTGCTCGTCGATATGTAGCCGCGGCATCCTCAAAAAGGCTTTGCTGCAATTGTCTTTCTCCATCGATCAGAGCGAGGTAGGATTGACCGACCTGTTTCAATGGCTTCATACGTTCGTTGATTTAGTTGTCGTCAAAAGAGCATCAAGCTGTGGTGGGATTTCAGGACGCCCCTTCCTGTTCAACGCTGTTCCGATGATTTTGGCCTTAAGAACAGATTTATGGTCAGGAAGCCGGAAAATATCCTGGTAAAATGCAAACTTCAGGGGTGACTCTCTCTGGAGGTTGAGCCCAACAACAAATGTATCACCTGAAGTAAGAGGTAATTTGTAGTCGAGTTCAGCCCGTACCACAACGAGATTGATACCCTGACGCGTATACTCACTGAAATCAATACCAACCTGCTTCAGATATTCGTGCCTGACATGCTCAATGTAGTTCTGGTAGACACTGTTATTGACAATGCCCTGCATATCGCACTCATAATCTCGGACACTCATCTCAAGGGTAAATGAGTACATGGCGGGGAAAAAAATTCATTTTTAAAGAAACCACAAAGCCCTCCGTATGAGGGAGGGCTTAATGGTGATAAAAACTCGGCGACGACCTACTCTCCCGCTTTTAGGCAGTACCATCGGCTCTCCAGGGCTTAACGACTCTGTTCGGAATGGGAAGAGGTGATCACCTGGGAAAAAGTCGCCGTAGAAACGGACGACAAAGGAAGCAATACTTCAGAGTAAGCATACTTTGTAAACTTATAAACTTTCCTGCCATGGTCAAAAAAGAGACTCAACACTAATAAAAAAGGGTTAAGTCGATCGGC
>SZYA01000014.1 GCA_005843815.1 Chlorobium sp. | reverse complement strand
CTCGGAGTGCAACTCCATCTTACACCTGCCCTGTCGAAAGCCTGTCATCCCCAGAGTACCAAAGAACAATTCTCTGTATATACTTTTTTTCAGGAAATAGTTCAACAATAATTCCACAAGTTCCGGGGTTCTTTGATAATTTGTTTCGAAATCTCAATAACAAGATTCATTTCTCAAGCCACCCTTTCATCCTTGCTGATCCTTGCTGCCAATATTTCGCCCCTTGCGGGGCCTTGAACTACTCACAACACAAGGAGACGTTGCACTTCACGAGAGAGCTATGGAAGCGGTACACTTGCCCACAAAACAGGATCAGTTCAACCCCGGCAGCTCAGGGGCGTTGGCAACAAGCTGATACTCCCCTCCTTTTGAGCGTACCGAACGGCTCCACATCCTCTCATAAGCATCTCCAAAGACAATGCCGATCGACCCTTCTGCAATATACCAGGCACCCTCTTCAAACTCAGCCTCAAGCTGCCCGGCACTCCAACCCGAATACCCGAGAAAAAAGCGGATTTCGGATGGCCGCATCACACCCGTATTGATCAGAAAACTCAATTCATCTTTATCTCCGCCCCAGAATACTCCCGGAAGAATCTCAAGGGAATCCTCAATCAAATCTCCTCTCGAATGAAGAAAGTGTACGGTATCACCCTGCACAGGCCCACCCTTGTGCAGCACCTCTTCAATCTCCTCAAAGCCGGCAACAGCCTCACTGACCTTGAATTCCAATGGACGATTCAGAATAAAACCCAAAGAACCCTTCTCGTTATGCTCACACATAACCAAAACCGTCCGCTTGAAATTTGACTCCAGCATATTGGCTGAAGCAAGCAGAAGTTTACCGCTCTTAAGCTTTTCAAATTCGTTTACTATCATCTTCTCTCAAATTTTTTGCTGCAAATAATCGAGCAACTCCTCTGCATGTTTTTCAGGACTGACTTTCGGCCACACATGTTCGATCACCCCTTGTTCATCAATAAGATAGGTCACCCGACTCGTCCCCATATACTCACGACCCATAAATTTTTTCAGACCCCAGACCCCATAAGCTTCAACAATACTCTTGTCAACATCTGAAACCAGCCTGAAGGGCAGAGTATATTTTTCCGCAAACTTTTTATGCTTGCGTTCGTCATCAACACTGACACCAAGCACCTCTACCCCAACGGTGTTAAATTTAGGCAAATTATCACGAAAAGCACAAGCCTCTTTGGTACAGCCAAGAGTATCATCTTTTGGATAAAAATAGAGTACAACCTTTTTGCCACGGTACTCTTCAAGAGTAACGGACTTGCCATCCTGATCTTTGGCTGAAATTGGCGGGGCCGGAACACCCTCTTTTAAAATTGCTATTGACATGAATGAAACTTATTCTGTTGTTGAAAGTGTTCTTTTTATACTTCTCTTTTCAATAAATCAAATGCTACCGCAAAAAGTTTCTTGACGCAACCATGAGATACTATTCATTCTGTCCACTCTGCACTACAAAACTGGACAAGGCCATGATTGATGGGCGCAACCGGATGTTCTGCCCACAGTGCTCCTGGGTGCACTACATCAACCCACTGCCTGTCGCGGTTGCCTATACGGTCAATAAAAACAATGAGCTGCTTGTGATTCGGCGAGCTCACGAACCTGCGCTCAATGAATGGGCTCTTCCGGGCGGCTTTCTTGAAGCAGGCGAAGAACCCTACGAAGGGTGTCTGCGTGAACTGATGGAAGAGACTTCACTTAATGGCACCATTGATCGACTGATAGGCATTTACCACAGGGAGGTCGAAATGTATGGCTCACTCCTTGTTGTGGCTTACCGGGTGATGGTGGACGATGATGCAATAACCATCAACCATGAGCTCTTTGACGCTGGTTTTTATCCACCTCACCGCATCCCTGAAGTGCGGATTCCCCTGCACCTTCAAATTATCAAGGATGCCTCTGCGCTGGAATCCGGGCAATAAGGTATGTTTTATACTCAATCTTTAAAACACTTTAATAATCAATCATCATGAACAAAACCTCACCGAATTCTCGCGAAATAACCAAGGAGATCCGTTTTGCTGTTGTGATGTACGGAGGCATATCGCTGGCAATCTACATGAATGGTATTGCCCAGGAGTTGATGAGTCTTGTTACTTCAACGGCTAACGATGCAGAAAAAAAAGGTACCGCATCGGTCTATAAGGAGATTGCAGAATATCTGTCGGAGCTGACCCCTGCATTCAACCATAAGTTTGTTATTGACATTATATCCGGTACTTCGGCCGGAGGAATAAACGGCATCTGCCTGGCCAAAGGGCTTGTTCGTGGCCTTGATAACCTGAAAGTCCTTGAAAAAATCTGGCTTGATGAGGGAAATATTGATACGCTGCTCAACGACAGAGAATCTGACCTCGACCGTTACCCATCTAAGGCACCAAAAAGTTCCCTTTTCAACAGCCAGAGAATGTATGCCAAATTACTGGGCGCATTCAAGGATATGGAGAAAGAGGCAAATACAACCGCCACGCCTCATATCTCTTCCATGGATCTGTTTGTCACAGCAACCGATTTAAGGGGGATACAGACAACCCTGCGTTTAAGTGATGGAGAGGCTTATGAACATATCCACAAACATGTTTTCCCCTTCAGATATCGTGAAGAGGCATCAATCCGTACCAGCTCGCTCAATCACTTTCTCGGGGAGTTCGATCCCATGCTTGCGTTTGCTGCCCGCAGCACCTCCTCTATCCCACCCGCCTTTGAGCCAGTAAAAATGAGTGAAATACTCACCCTCCTGAAAGAGAATCACTCTAAAGATTATAAAATATTTACATCGAACGTCGATAAATGGGGCTCCTGTTTTTTTCAAAAATACATCTGTACCGATGAGAGTGAACGCAACGGAATCACACTGAATGAGAGGGAATTTTCTGATGGGGGTTATCTCGACAACCGACCTTTTGGCCACGCCATCAATGCCATTCATGCACGTCAGGCCGATTGCCCAATTGAACGAAAACTTCTCTATATCGACCCATCACCTGAACAGAAGGATGGCCAGGAAAGCAAAAAAGAGATCTCTTTTGTAAAAAATCTCTCTCTTGGCCTGACCCTTCCGAGCTATGAAACTATCCGCGAGGAGCTCAAGGCTTTACAAAAACGAAACGAATGGATTAAAAAAGTTCGCCACATTCTCGAGGATAAACTGATCAACCACAATAGAGAACATCTCAAGAGGCGTTTAGAGCATGAATTTTTCACAACACCTGTTTCCAGAGGCTTATCGGAACAACTTTTTTCGATACCGGTCGCGGCAATATCAGAATTTGCTGAACAGAGGATTACCCCTGAGAGAAGTGCTGTCAAAAAGTTCTGGAAATACTTCATCAATCCGACCAAGAGAGAGGGCCCTGACACTGAAAAAAAAGATTTCTACAGTATGCTGGATGCCCTGGGGGATGCTTATCCCGCATATCATTATACCCGGCTGGATCTCTTGACTGACCAGCTAGCGTTGATGATTGCCATGGCAGGAATGGTGGATGAAAATTCTGCTCTTTTTCAAAACATCCGTGACAATCTGAAGCAATGGCGCTCAGCTCATTACCACTCTGTCGAGGAAGATATACCTGATAATGGCGACATGAAAACGGAAAACATGTTCTTCCGGGAATTCGATATCGATTTCAGGATCCGCAGACTCAGTTATTTCAGAAAAACCCTTGAAAAAGCTATTACTCATGAAAATGTCGAATACCTCTGCTTTGGTCTCCTCAACCAAGCTACCAGCATCGATGATTCCAATAATAAATGGAGTAAGGACTTTACAATCGCCATCAATGATTTATATGAGATAATAGGCACAAATCTCAAGTCCTGTTACCTGCTCAGGGAGCAGTTGACCTCCTTTGGAAAAGAGAATCATCTGTTTCAAAAGCTTAAAGAGGCAGTACTGCATAACACAGGAATTCATTCAACTTCCGAAACATCCATCAATGTTCTTAACGAAAAAACAAAAGTTTTTTTCAGTAAAAAATACGATCCACTCCAAGAAGAGAATGAATGCAAAAATACGTTTGATGCACTGATGAATGCTCTGCATGACTTTATTGCAGATCAAGAAAACCATCATCAACATGGTACCACACAGGGATCCGAATTACTTCACAGGGCTTTCAACAAGCTTGGTGAAAACTATCCTGAAATAGCCGGACGATTCCGATTCATGTACGATTATGGCTACGATCTCTATGACGCAACGACGTTTCAGTTACTTGCTGGAGGTGAATATGGCGAAGGAAATGTTGTCGATATTTTGAGGATAAGTCCCACAGATGCTCCCAGTCTGTGGAATGAGACCGAGAAAAAGAGATCAAAACTTGCTGGCACGGCTCTCAGTGCGTTTGGAGGATTTCTTGACCGGGAGTGGCGCAGAAACGATATCATGTGGGGGAGACTGGATGCCGCTGAAAGAGTTATCACCGCGTTGCTGCCCGACAAATCACCGGCAATAAACAACGAAGATAACACCCTATATCATAATAAAAGAAAAGAGTTTATCTTAAAAGCCCAGGAAATAATTATCAGAGAAACTCTGCAGGAGTGGCTCGCTGAGCTTGACTCGACTCGATTCACCTCTACAAAAGATGAAGAGCAGTACCAGCGACTGCTGTGCATCAAAAAGAGTATTAATATCTCTGTTCACAACAAAACTGTAAACGGTGAACCGGCATGGAAGCAAACGTTCATGAAGGGCTACGATTTTCACAGAGAACTTGAACCCGCACCCAATCTGCGACGTCTTGGCCGCACCTCAGGAGTTCTCTCCTCAATGATCGACAGGCTGGATACAGGAAAAGGAGTAACACAAAAAGTAGGCGGTTACCTGAAAAAACTCAATTGGATTCTGCTTGGTTTACTGGATTTTTCCACGCCAAAAACAATGAAGAGCGTTATTTTTGGCTACTGGCTGCAGTTATTGGTTTTGGTATCTGCAATAGTGATCGGTATGGGTATTTTTCTTAACATCACCTCAGGCCGTTTTACCACACTGGGAGGCTCGTTAATAAACTTTGGAGCAGCTCTCCTGTGCCTGGATATTGTTGTATGGGTGGCACGACAAACCCTGGTTAATCTTATTGAACGAATAAGATGCAAGAGCTGGATCAAAAGGTTTTTGCGTTTTGGTATTGGTATTGTGGCACTCGTCCTGCTTATAGGGCTCATGGTTTTTTACAAGCTCATGCAAAACTATTAAATAGAAAATGTGAGCCACTTTTCGTCCCCATCAGGTGTGGTTCGACAAGTGGCTCACCGTTTGCCGCCCCCCACTTTCTTGCGTATCTTCCGCTTCAACCCCATAAAACCTGAGCCCCCCCCATGATAGCCGAACACCTGCTTTTTCAATCTGACGGCGGATTTATCCGTATCCCTATCTGGGGCCACATCCCCCTCAGTGGGCCACTGAAAAAAATCCTCTCGCACCCTTCATTCCTGCGCCTCAAGGGAATTC
>SZYA01000067.1 GCA_005843815.1 Chlorobium sp. | reverse complement strand
TGCCGTGCATATAGGGGCACGACATGTCGTGCCCTTACGGGGTTCCCAGCGCGTTGAGCAGATCAGCCTCCAGATCCTCGGCATTTTCAAGACCGATGGAGAGACGCACCAGGTTGTCGGTGCATTTTCGCCGATCACGTTCTGCCTGTGAGAGTGCCCAAAGCGTCATTTTTGCCGGTGAAGAGATGAGCGATTCGACACCGCCCAGGCTGTCGGCCAGCACGAAGAGCTTGATGGTGGCGAGCAGTTTTTTTACCGCCGGAAGCCCCTCTTTCAGGGAAAATGTTACCATCCCGCCAAAACCGCTCATCTGCTCTTTTGCCAGTTCATGCTGCGGGTGCGAGGCGAGTCCGGGATAAAAGACCCGTTCCACTGCCGGGTGTTGTTCAAGTATTTTAGCCAGGTGCAGAGCGGTTGCTTCGTGCTCCTTCATGCGGATCTTCAGCGTTTTGAGGCCGCGCAGAATGAGCCAGCAATCCCATGGACCGGGCACCGCTCCGGCAGCCCCCTGATAGTTTTTGATGGCGGTGTGAATCGCCGGGGCTGACGTCACCACGGCGCCGCCGATAACATCGCTGTGGCCACCGAGGTATTTGGTGGTGCTGTGGACAACAATATCGGCACCAAGTTCAAGCGGACGCTGGAAATAGGGGCTGGCAAAGGTGTTGTCCACCGCCAGTAGAATGCCGCGCTCTTTGGCCAGCGAGGCCAGCGCCCGTATATCGCAAAGCTGAAGCAGCGGATTGCTTGGTGTCTCTATCCAGATCAGCTTTGTTGCTGGTGTGATACAGGCTTTGTAACTCTCAATGGATTCGCTGTCGGTATAGTTGGTGGTCACACCCCAAGGGCGCAGAAGCTGCTCGAAAATCCGATAGCTTCCACCGTAAATATCGTTGCCTGCCACAATGTGGTCTCCGGGTCTCAGCACCTGCAAAGCGGCCATTGTTGCGGCGACCCCAGAGGCAAAGGCGAGACCATACTTGCCGTTTTCAAGCAGCGCAAGGGCCGATTCGAGCGCTTTTCGCGTCGGGTTGCCGATTCGTGAATAAAAGAACTCGCTCCGTTCGTCGAGGCTGTCGCGTCCGAAGGTTGAGGTCTGATAGACAGGAACAGTTACTGATCCAGTATGGGGGTCAGGCACTTGTCCGTCATGTATGGCAAGGGTTTCAAAGTGCATAAAATCTATTTACAACTTTCCTGGAAAAATGAACTCAGAGATAATCGTTATTTTATTCGTTTCCTCCAAAATACAATGGCTTTTTAATGTGTCCATTTTTTTGTTGTCAGTTCAGTTTCTGGCTGGTTGAGGTGCGGAATAACATTCCTCACATCCATGAGGATTATGGGTCGCAATCTGGAGTGTCGCTTTTTTATGGTATACAATATGCCGTTTAAACGGGATTTACAAAGTTCTCTTTATTGACGATTTTGGTCACATCAAATGGAAAAAAGTTCTTGTCATTCAGAGACCGCCATGAAATCAAGCTTCACATCATTTATCGCCTGTTGTTGTTGTTTGCACAAGCATTCTGACATCAAAGTTTTCGCGCCAGTGTAGTACTTGATTACATAACCAAGTTCATAAGGAAGCCGATTCTGATTGTCAAAGAGTCGGCTTTTTGTTTGTCTGAATATTGAAACTGAAAACCTTAAAACAATCCATGAATTACACTATGTATTATTTGAGTATGACAGGCGTACCATGGAAAAAGGATAGAATAATCAACCAAAGATGGATATGACAGTTGCAGCAAACGTTAAGCGCACAGTAAAGCTTTCAGTCAAGGATCTGGTGATTGGCTACCTCGACAAGCAGAGCGGCCATACCATGGTGGCGGTAGACAAGGTGAGCCTTGACATCCGGGAAGGTGAATTTGTGACTATTGTCGGGCTCTCCGGTTGTGGCAAATCAACTTTTCTCAACGCAATTGCTGGTTTGGTGAAAC
>SZYA01000096.1 GCA_005843815.1 Chlorobium sp. | reverse complement strand
GCGTTCAGATCAGCATTTTCTTGAAACATCATTGCTATGATTGTTTTTGCTTGAGGTACTCCGTCGCGCCCCCTGCGGGCGCGTGGATTGAAACGGCGTGTACTTTGCTGTAGGCTTGCCAGGCTTCGTCGTGACTGGGCAGAGGCTGATAGCGGTGGCCGCTGCAGAAGGTTGTTTTTTTGCAGTGGGAGAGCCATTCGGGGAGTTCAGCCTTGGTGATACCTCCCTGCTGGAGCGTTTCGACTATGCCTGCAAAGGGTGGTTCCCCGGTGTATTTCTTGCCTTTAATACTCTCCAGCTCTCGCAGTGCCTCGGTGATTTCGGTACTGCTTGCCTTGGTGAGGTATCGGGCCGATTCGGTTAACGCCTCTTTTTCGTTCTTTTTGCCGATGGTTTCGACGGCGATGTAGCGAATTTCTTTTGCTTTGATTTTAAGCATGAGGGCGGTCATTGCTGCTTGTTCGGAGCTTCGCTGGCGCAGTGTGGCGGTGATGTCGGTCATTTATTTTGTTGTTTTCGTTCTTGGTGCAAACATTATACCGTTATCACCTTGGTATGGTTGTTTGTGGTCGTTATTCCCCATCCAGATATCAATGGGTATCCCATCAGGAAATGCTTTGCACGTTCGCTCTATACCCGTTGGACGGTAAGCGCAAGATGTGCAGATTTCGCTATAAGCTGGTATTTCGTGTCCAATATCAAGTGTTACCTCTTTCATCTATCTGTTTTTGAATAGGTTATGTATCCTTTCTTTGCGAAGTCCTCAAATATTCGGTGCCAGTGTAATTTGTTGGCATCCATACTTGACAGCTCTCCATTATCGACCAAGTCTTGTAGTTCGATGTGGATTTTATTAATACTTCTCGTCAGTGAGTTTTTAAAGCTCATACGCCCTGATTGTTCACCTTTTTTTGTTAATGACATTGAGTGTATTGACGTTGTTGTTACTGCTCGCGATTCAGATGGTTTCCAGTACTGTAACAGTTCTGCGTCAGAAGGTGAAAACGAGTGTCCTCTGGGGTGGTTATGGGTTAATATGGTTGCCTTTTAATTTTTTAAGGAGTTCCAGCGGAAGAGTAAAGGAACTTTCTTCACCAACGACACGCCCAATCTCATTACCATGAGTATCAAAAATAATACCGGTTTCAAAGTTGTTCACCACAATTTCAGCTTCAGCGGTCTGAATTTTTTCGATTGGCGTTAATGCAACGGACGGGTTTTCAGGTTTTATTGTCATGGTTGCTTCAATCTCTGCCAGCTTCTCGATGATCAGTGCTTTGTAGGCTTCGGGCATCTCCTTGATCTTCACGTTGAGCCAGTCGCTGAAGTTTCCTACCTTATCGCCAATAAATTCAGCGTTTTGCAAGTTACCTCGCATTTCTGGTGTGACGGTATCGGGCTTGGTAATGCCTCGTTTATCGGCTTGCAGCTTGCTGATCGGGATGGCGGTGCAGCGGCAGCGGAACCCGAGTGGCGGGTAATACTGGCTGTCGGAGGTTTTGAAAACTTTTCCTTCGAGGGCTCGGTGGCTGTCGCGGACTCGTTCGTCTTTGGCGGTGCTATACTGCCAGAAGGGGAAGCGGTCGGAGACGGCTTGCAGTTTGGCGAATTGCCCTGCGCCATAGGCGAGGGATGTTTCTGTTCGGTAAATCAGTTCGCTTTTGAATGAGTTCAGTTTTGTAACTCCCTGTTTGTCAAAGACGTTGCCAACGTCTTTACGCCATTCGGCGAGGCTTTTCCCTTGTTCGAGTGATTGGGCAAGGCTCTCTTTGACGGCGTCTGATAGTTCTTGATCGGTAATGACTGCACTGGCAAAGCCTTTGAATCGGTGAAAGGCGGCTGCGTCTTTGTTGCCGAAGCGGAGGGTGAGGTCTTCGAAGGTGGCTTCGGCTCCGCTCAGCCACCGGTCATTTTTGTTTATCCACTCCTCAACGCTTTTGGCTCCTTTGCTCCAGGCTTCGTTTAACGCTTCAATGGCCAGTGACCAGGCAGTAATGAAGGCTTTATCTGGCTTGGGGTTGAGAATCTCTTCTTTGGTGGCGGTCAGTGCTTTTTTTTTAATGCCTCGGCTGCACTGAGCAGGGGTTTGAGGTTGTAGCCGCTTTCGAAGGTTGCGCCTTGATCCGCGCCGGTGGTGCTACTCGGCGACCGGGGGTCGAGGGGTTGCGTCAGTCCTTGGGCGGTGATCGGCGCGGCTTCGTCGAAGTCGCCTTCTTCGTAGCCTCGTTTGGCCATAAGCTGCCAGCTTGGTTTTCGGCCAGTGGCGCGGCAGTAGATTTCGTCTATTTCGGCTTGTTCTTTGTCGTTCTTTGGGGATTTGAAGAGGTAAAATTCTATTTCTTCGTTGTCTTTGCCGGGAACGGGGTTTACTTCGCTCATCCAGCGGATGGCGGTGTTGATGGCGTGTTCGGCAAGTTTTTTGCCTGATTCGATGGCTTCGTCGGTTATCTCTTGACCGCTTTTGCTGCTGGCGTAGGCTCCTGATCCGGTATTGGATGCGGCGAGGTCGCTGCCAAGCCAGAGCATATTGATGGTGCTGCGGCAGCTCTTTTTGAAGATTTCGTAAGCGTCGGAGGTGCTTTGGCGGCCATTGTTGACAACCTTTTCAACGCGGGTGCCTTCTTCGATGACGGCAACGGCGGCGTTGCGGAGCAGGGCGCAGGGCGGCTTCTACTTTGTCTTTGTAGTCGTTGCTGCTGCCGGGTGGTACAAAGCCCATCCAGGGGTCACGGCCATCGTCTTCAAGGAATCCGAGGTGGTATTCGAAGTTTGCGGCAAGTCCTTTGCTGTACCAGTAGGCTTCATCGAGCAGGCCGGAGCCATAGGGGTTTTTGTAGCTGGCTTCGTGCTGGACTATTGTCGCGCCCCCTGCGGGCGCGTGGATTGAAACAACAGCCATAAAGTATAGTCACGTCATACGACAGCAAACCAGCATGATTATTTATCACCTTGATGATGACACGAAAAACGTATGAACTTCTGAATTAATTATATCATTGGGCTTATACCAGGAAATAAGTACTATGCAGCACAAAAAAATTTCAAAAGCCTCACAATCCAGGAATAAATAACCATGAAAAAAATAGTATTGATTGCATTAACCCTCTTCCCCTTGACCACCTACGCCGGTGTTGAGAAGAGTGAAAGTGACCGACTCCCTGATTTATTAAAGACAACCAAAGAGGTTGTTGACCCGATGCCAGGGAAATTAAAGACCTTGCTGGTGGATGAAATTACAAACAACGGCCCGATCAAGGCAATCGAGGTGTGCAGTACCCTGGCCCCTGCTATGGCAAAGACTGCAAGTCAGAAAACCGGCTGGAATATCAAAAGAGTCAGTCTCAAATACAGAAACCCTGAAGCTAAAGCTGACAAATGGGAGGCCAAGGCAATTAACGGCTTTGAAAAAGAGTTAGCCGCCAATACGGATGCACTCATGGAAAAAGGTGAGATTGTAAAGATCAATAAAAAACAGTACTTCAGATATGCCAAGGGCTTAAAGACTGTTAAGGAGTGCTTGCTCTGCCACGGCAAAGTGGAAAACATTTCACCAGAAGTCAACGCAAAGCTTAAAGAGGTATACCCAAAAGATTTGGCAACAGGGTATGAGATTAATCAGGTGAGAGGCATTGTTTCGGTGATACGACCAATCGATTAAAGTCTGCATCATCATTGCCTGTGGCGCTGAAAAGCGCTGCCAGCTTTGCTCATGGTGTTATGTCTGAAAATGGGCAGTATTTATACTTTTTTATCTCTCGGTATAGAAGTTTTTGACATCCTCCTCCGCCCT
>SZYA01000042.1 GCA_005843815.1 Chlorobium sp. | reverse complement strand
CACAATCACGCTTGCTGATGGAACTCATGGTGGTGTGACGAGCAACTACCAACTGCCGACGTTAAGTGATGCTACTGCCCCTGTGACTATAGCCCCAAAGCTGGTAACGCTCTCAGCAAGCAAAACTTATGATGGCACAACAAGTCTGGCCGGTGCGGTGACCATTGTGACCGGTGTCGGCAATGAGACCTTGACCTACACGAATGCCCAGGCGACGGATGCCAGTGCTTCCACAGTGACTACATCCATCAGTACAATCACGCTTGCTGATGGTTCGGGCCTGGCGAGCAACTATCAACTGCCTCCACTGACCAGCAGTAACGTCCCGGTGATTATTAAACCAGCCCCGCTTGCCGCTACAGTGCCGCTGGCGGTGGCAGCTCCACTGGTGTCGACAACAAATAAACAAAGCGCTTCTGAAGGCTCAGTCAATTCCACCGCCACCCAAACCAGTACAGGAACTGTCGCCCAGAAGAGCAGCTCGACAATGGCAACACCAGCAGCGGCAGAGAGTAGCTCGGCTTCCGCCACAACACCAGCAGCGGCAGAGAGTAGCTCGGCTTCCACCACAACACCAGCAGCGGCAGAGAGCAGTTCGGCGGCCAGCAGCTCAACAACAACTGCAGGAGCAGCCGAGAGCAGCTCTGGAAGCACTGTAACAACTGCGAGCACTGGTAATAAAGCAGGTTTAAGTGCCGCAGCCAACAGTGCGCGAATGGCTGCCGGATCCATGAGACCAGGTTTACCAGGTGCCATGCCAGGCTTTGGAGTCAATTTCAGACCGCCCGATCAGGTTATTGGTAATGTTATTGCGGCTGGCAGTTTTGCGGCCAGCAGCCTTACTACCAGCAATTTTACCGAAAGCAGCCTTGCGGAAGTAGTTTCCAGCCCGGATAAGGTCTCTTTTTCAAGTGGAACTCGGGTCTCTGGTAGACAGTCGCGCAATGCTGCTTCAAAGAAAATAAAGAAAAAAGGCAGAAGCGATGCGCCTCCCGACCCCATGGCCTTTGGCACCCTTGGAACGCTGGGATATTTAACGATATACCTGTTCTCAATGTATAAAAAGAGCTAACCCGATAGCTTATAATCCGTAGAGTATTTCGACACTGCGGTCAGTAATCATTTTTAAGGCAACAGTGAGACCTGTAAAGTGAGTTTGTATCGGGTAGATCAGCAATAGCAGTGGTTGTCACGAATGAAATAGTGCAGGGAGGTGCCATGGCACCTCCCTGCGGAAATCATGCCTTTCCGTCAGATCCGAGTACATTAATGATCTTGTGGGCGTAAAGCTTTTTAAGAGCATCACGGGCTGGACCAAGATATTTTCTTGGATCAAACTCTTCAGGTTTATCGTCAAATACTTTGCGGATTGCGGCGGTCATGGCAAGGCGGCCATCGGAATCAATATTGATTTTACAGACAGCAGACTTGGCGGCAAGACGAAGCTGATCTTCACTGATTCCTATAGCATCCTTCAGTTTTCCACCATGTTCATTGATCATCTTTATTAACTCTTGAGGGACGGAAGAGGAGCCGTGCAGCACAATGGGAAATCCTGGAATGCGCTTTTCAATCTCGGTCAGAATATCAAGGCGGATTTTCGGATCTTCGCCGGGTTTGAACTTGAAGGCACCATGCGAGGTGCCAATGGAGATGGCAAGGCTGTCTACACCAGTTTTGGCGACAAAATCCTCGACCTCTTCAGGCTGCGTATAGGTGTGGTGTGCGGCAGAAACTTCATCTTCAATGCCGGCAAGCACTCCGAGTTCACCCTCAACAGTAACATCAAATTGGTGGGCATACTCCACAACTTTTTTGGTCAGTGCGACGTTCTCTTCGTAAGGGAGATGAGAACCATCAATCATAACCGAAGAGAAGCCGGACTCAATGCAGTCCACACAGAGTTCAAAACTGTCGCCGTGATCGAGGTGAAGGACAATCGGGACTGGTGAACCGAGTTCGGCCGCGTAGGCAACAGCGCCCTGGGCAAGAAAGCGAAGCAGGGTTTCGTTGGCATAGCTTCTGGCACCTTTTGAAACCTGGAGAATAACGGGAGATTTGGTCTCAACACAGGCCTGTACGATCGCCTGCATCTGCTCAAGATTATTGAAATTGTAAGCAGGAATAGCATAACCTCCTGAGACAGCTTTACTGAAAAGTTCCCGGCTGTTGACAAGGCCGAGTTCTTTATAACTGATTTTTTTCTTTGGCATTGAAAAGCTCTCCGTTTATTGTTATTATTCGTCCTGATTTTCAGGAACGACAGATGTCCTTTGTATTATCATCTATCCTGCAAATATAGTATTATTTGTTTTCTCGTTCAACATCAGCGTTCAACATCAGCTTTTAATATCAGCCCTTAAAACCTCCTATGTATAGAAAAAGTCTGCTTTTCATTGTTGTGCTTATGGGAAGCACTCTTTCGGCGTATGCCAAAAACGCAGAAAAATCTTCTCAGCCGGAGGCAGTGGTAAGGCTTGTGCCGACCTCACTCCAGGAGGAGGCGGGGAAGTACATCACTCAGTCACTCCGACAGAACCACTACAGAAAGATATCGGTGAATGACTCACTTTCCCAGCAGATACTGAATCGCTACATTGACAATCTTGATGCCACCAAAAGCTATTTTGTAGCCAGTGAGGTGGAGAGTCTTCGCAAAATTTATGGAACCCGTCTCGATGACGAGTTTCTGGAAGGTAAATCAACGTCGGGTTTTGCCATTTACAACTTCTTTTTGAAACGGGCAAAAGAGAAAATGCGCTTTATGAAGGCCACCGTTGATACCGTGCAGTTTAATTTTGCAACACAAGAGCTTCTTGATCTTGATCGCAAGTCCGACCCTTGGCCTGCTGACAGGCATCAGCTTGCTGATCTCTGGAGAAAAGAGCTGAAATACCAATGGTTGAACCTCAAATATTCTGGAGAACAGAAGAGAACGATAAGGGAGTCGCTTGCCAAAAGCTTTACGAACAGGCTGAATCTCCTGAACCGGCAGAAATCGGATGATGCTTTTCAGGCCTACACGTATGCGTTGACCACATCGTTTGATCCCCACACCAGCTACTTTTCTCCTGCGGAGTTTCAAAACTTTCAGATCGATATGAGTCGTTCTCTTGAGGGAATTGGTGCCAAGCTTCAGACGGAAGGTGAGTTTACTGTGGTTAATGAAATTATTCCCGGAGGCCCTGCGTTCAAGAGTAGCTTGCTGAAAAAAGGGGATAAAATTATGGGTGTTGGTCAGGGAAAAACTACTGAGATAGTTGATGTTTCAGGGCTAAGAATCAATGATGTGGTAAAACTGATTCGTGGCAAAAAGGGCACTATTGTTCGCCTGAAAATCTATCCTGCAAGCCAGGGTGGCAGGGGACCAGCAAAAATAGTTCAGCTCCAGCGCGAAAAAATTGATCTTGAGGAGCAGGCAGCGAAGAAAAGTATTATCCAGCAGAATGGTCAGAAAATTGGTGTCATTACCATTCCCTCATTTTACCTCGATTTTGAGGGGCAACAGCGTAATACGGGAAATTATACCAGTACCTCGCGCGATGTCACCAGGATTTTGAACGAGCTGAATGCTGACCATGTTGATGGAGTCGTTATTGATCTTCGCGACGATGGGGGTGGATCGCTTGACGAGGCGGTTAATGTTACTGGTCTCTTTATTTCATCTGGACCAGTGGTACAGATAAGTGATGCCGCAGGTGGAAAAATGGTACTGAGAGATGAGGATCGGCAGGTGCAGTACAGCGGTCCCCTTGCAGTGCTTGTCAACCGCTACAGCGCTTCAGCATCTGAAATTTTTGCTGCGGCAATCCAGGATTTTGGACGTGGGGTGATTATGGGGGAGAGAACGTTTGGCAAAGGGACTGTTCAGAGTATTGTTAAACTTGACCGCCCGTTCTCTTTTTTTGGGAAAAAACCGGAGTTTGGTCAGTTGAAGCTTACTATTGCCAAGTTTTACCGAATTTCTGGCGGAAGTACCCAACATAAGGGGGTTATACCTGATATTTTCATGCCTTCGATGATTGATACCTCTGCTGTTGGTGAGGATACCTATACGAGCAGTCTTCCATGGAGCACCCTCTCCCGGTCATTTTATCGCCCCACTGGCGAGGTGACCCAGGAAGATATTGCCCTGCTTCGCCAGAAACAGCAGGAGAGATCGTCGAAGAACCGGCAGTACCAAGCCTACCTTGCAGATCTGAATACCCTGAACCAGATTCGCAAGAAGAAAGTGGTATTGCTTCAAGATTCCACTTTCAAATCAGAAATTGAGACAATAAAAAAGATTGAGGGGTTGTGGGTGCATGATCAGGACTCAACAAAAAATATCAACAAGGATGTACTTCTCTACCAGTCGGCAGCAGTTGTTTCTTATCTGGCAGAGCTCAAAACGGTACAACGGCAAACCGTCACCAGACTTTCGCCTTCGTTGAACTAAACACTTAACTATTCAGCCAAGTAGATGCATAAAAAGATTCTTTTTTTAAAAAAATATTTACAAGACCCTCAAAGTATCGGTTCAGTCATACCCTCTTCAGAGTTTTTGGCCAAGGCAATGTTTCGTTCAATTAAAGAGCTTGATAAGGTCAATATTATTGAGATTGGAGCGGGAACCGGCGCAATAACCAAACATATTTCAAGCCTTAATCCACTGTTGGTGGAAATTGACAAAGAGTTTTGTGCTCTTCTCAGGCAGAATTATCCGAACTTGACCACGATTAATGGCTGTGCGCTTGAGCAGTTGCAGCAGGTTGACGAGCGGTTCGGGCTTGTGCTTTCAATTCCGCTCATCAACAACCCGTTCAAAACATCATTTATTCCCATTATTGAATCCCTTTACAGCAGAGGGCTTCTGCAATGGTGTGTTATGTACACGTATGGCTTCAATGATCCGCTTGGGGAGGTTAATTTTCAGAGCAAGGCTCGCAAGAGGTTTGTGGTGAAAAATATTCCACCTGCCTCTGTCTGGGTCTATTCCTGAGCTCTCCCTGAAAACATGAGGATAATTTACTATGTAACCGGGGGTGCGCGAAGCGGGAAGAGCTCTTTTGCCTTGCAACTGGCTGCATCATACAAGAACAAGGTATTTCTGGCTACTGCCGAGCCGTTTGATGATGAAATGCGGAGCCGCATCGACAAACATCAAGAGGAGCGGCGTGGGCATTTTACCACTATTGAGGAGCCACTCTCTCTTGGCCAGGCCCTTCGGCAGATTCCCGCAGCCACTGACGTTGTGCTGCTCGACTGTTTGACGGTCTGGGCGGGAAACCTTATGCACTATGCCGAAGGGGTGGGCGAAGGGGAGATTGATCGGCAGATTGAGCTTTTTTTTGAGGCTCTTCGCCAGCCACCTTGTGATATTATTCTTGTCTCCAATGAGGTTGGTATGGGCATCGTCCCTGAAAATGCCATGGCCAGAAGGTTTCGGGATTTGGCGGGATTGATTAATCAGCGAGCTGCAGCAAGAGCAACGGAGGCCTATCTGCTTTGCAGTGGTTTGCCGATCAGGCTGAAGTAGAAACCCGGGAAGCGGATAATCCAATAACTTATTACGAATAAGCGAATGATGCCATTACAGCTACAACAGCTCCTGAATCGCATTCAGCCAGCGGATCGCTCAATACTGGCGACAGCACAGGCTCATCTTGATGATCTTACCAAACCGAGGGGAAGTCTTGGACGACTTGAGGAGATTGCACTCACCTATATTCTCTCAACCGGATTGCTGAAACCGGTGCTTTCCAAAAAGAAAATCTGCTGTTTTGCGGCTGACCATGGAGTTGCGGCAGAGGGTGTGTCGGCATTTCCGGCAGAGGTGACACCCCAGATGGTCTATAACATGCTCAGCGGAGGGGCAGCCATCAATGTACTGACTCGTCATGCCGGAGTTGACCTTGATGTGGTGGATATGGGTGTGAACCATGATTTTCCCGATATGCCGGGTCTCATCAAAAGAAAGGTGCGCCCGGGAAGCAGTAATATGACCATTGGTCCAGCCATGAGTGAAGTGGAGACTCTTCAGGCTCTTCTTGCAGGCGCTGAACTTGCAGCGGGGGCTCATGAGGCAGGCTATCATCTGCTCGGTACCGGAGAGATGGGGATTGCCAATACAACTCCCGCGACAGCGCTCTATTCTGTGCTGCTGGAGGTACCGATTGAGAGCATCACCGGCCGGGGCACCGGCATTGATGATGAGCGCTTGCAGCACAAAATCGGGGTTATCAAGAGAGCCGTTGAGGTTAATGCCGCACGGTGCACCACCGTATTTGGTACGCTTGCCGCACTTGGTGGTTACGAAATTGCCGCTATAACCGGCTTTATTCTTGGCGCAGCCTCATGCCGGATTCCTGTTGTGGTTGATGGTTTTATCTCATCCGCAGGAGCTGTGGCCGCGCTCAAGCTCTGCCCCGCCGTTGAAGATTACCTCTTTTTCAGTCATCTTTCCAATGAACAGGGACACCGGGTGGTCATGCAGAAACTTGGGGCTCGACCAATTCTTGATCTTGATCTTCGTCTTGGTGAGGGAACCGGGGCTGCTCTGGCCATGCAGCTTATTGAGGGATCGGTAAAAATCTATAACGAAATGGCCACCTTCAGCGCCGCAAAGGTCAGTGAAAAAAGTGCGGAGTAAGCGCTCATGCTGAGTGGGCTTGTCACAGCCATAAGAACCTTGACGGTGTTCACCGTTCCGGGCAAGGATACGGAGAGTTTCAGCAGATCGCTCTTCTGGTTTCCGATGGTTGGGCTGTTGCTCGGGCTCATGCAGGCCACCCTTGCGTACTATGGCCATCTCCTGGCATGGAATGAGCTGGCGGCCGCACTTGTGGTGTTTGCAGGTATGGCGTTGACCAGGGGCATGCACGCGGACGGCCTTGCTGATATGGCTGATGGCTTTTGGGGAGGCAAGGGGAAAGAGGCTGCGCTGAGGATTATGAAGGATCCCAATGTCGGCTCTTTTGGCGCGATTGCTCTTTTTGCTCTTCTGCTGCTCAAATGGATTGCGATGCTCAAGCTCATTGAGCAGGGGGCATTTCCTGTTATTGTTTCGGGAGTTTTGCTTGCCCGGTGGGTGCAGGTTCTGCTTGCCTCATCACTGCCTTATGCCCGAAGCGAGGGTGGTACCGCCCAAGCATTTGTAAGTGGGGCAGGAGCATCTCATAGCGCTGTTGCTTCGATACTGACGTTCTGTTTTCTCCTCCCTCTTTTTTATCCAGATATCATTGCTCTTGTCTTTGTCATCTCGGCAGCAGGTGTTGCCGGTGTGATGATCGCTCTCTTAAGCTACCGAAAAATTGGCGGAGTGACGGGTGATGTGCTCGGTGCCGGAAGTGAGGTGACCGAAGCGCTTGTCTGGGTTGCTGGTGCGATAACTCTCTCTTTATCATGATGAATACCAAGGTGCAGCACCGAACTATTCTTGTCATCGGCGCGGGTGCGGCAGGTATGGCGGCGGCCATCGCAGCCCGGCGAAGTGCTGCGTGCTCAGGGAGGAGTTGCTCTATAACCCTCCTTGAGCGGAATGCTCGTCCAGGCACAAAAATCAGAATTTCCGGTGGCGGCAAATGCAATGTGACTCATCGGGGCACTCCCCAGGAACTCCTTGAAAAAGGGTTTCTTCGGGTGAATGAACGGAGGTTTCTGCGTCACGCTCTGTATGGCTTTTCAAACAGTGATCTTCTCACCCTGCTCCTCTCACAAGGAGTTGAGACTCTTGAAAGAGCTGATGGAAAGCTCTTTCCCATAAGTGGTGAAGCTTCCTCGGTTGCTGTTGCCTTTGAAGCGCTGTTGCGAGCCTCCTCGGTGCAGCAGCTCTTTTCCAGCCGGGTTCGGCGTGTTGAACGAAAGGGTGAGCTGTTTTATGTTACCACAGATGAGGCATTTTTCTCCTCAGAGGTTGTTATCCTTGCCACGGGTGGCGTTTCCTACTCCCGAACTGGCACAACAGGTGATGGTCTGGCGATTGCCCGTTCCTATGGTCACTCACTCAAAGACTCTTCCGCAGCCTTGGCTCCAGTGTACACCGTAAAGCCTCCTCCAGCCCTCCTTTCAGGTATCTCCCTCCGTTCAGCAGGATTTGCCGCAGTTGCTGACGGGCGACGTGTTGAGCGTCGGGGTGATATTCTTTTCACCCACAGAGGCTATAGTGGCCCTGCAGCGCTCTCGCTCTCGCGTGATATAGCCGAGCTTTGCACCCGGTTTGGCAGCGCTCTTCTTTTTGCTGATCTCTTTCCGGAGCATGGGGTGGCTGAGCTAGCAGTCTGTCGGACTTA
>SZYA01000063.1 GCA_005843815.1 Chlorobium sp. | reverse complement strand
GGGTTTCGGTGCTGTTCTGGCCTCGATTGGCCATATCAATGACATGCTGTCAGAACTGGTTAAAATTGCCAAAACTCCAGTACAGACGGCTGCGTTTAACCATTTCGAGATAGCACGCAACGCATTTCACCAAGGGCGGTATCGCGAAAGTCTTGAAGAGCTCGACAGGGCGATTTCGGGGGATCATACTTCCGCCGGGTATAAGCGCGAATGGCGCTTTCATCAGCTTAAGGGTATCCTTCAGCTTGGCTTTGCTGACTGCGATACGTCGTTGTACGACCTTGCAAAAGCTGAAGAATCATTCCTCACTGCCGCTCGCTATGGCAAGACCGATTATCCTCACGACGCAGGTCTTGCTTTTCTCTCCGCAGGCTGGGCGGCTTACTGTCAGGGCAAGATGAAAGAAGCTCTTGCCCATACAAAGAAGGCTAAAATATTACATCCGGCAATGGGTGAAGGATTCTTTCAGGCATCCAAAATACAAATGGCTCTTGGTGACGTGGAGAGTGCGCTTCCCATGCTTGCCAAAGCGATAGATCGCGACAGCTTTTACGCACTAAAAGCCGCCGGAGACGGCGATTTTCAGCCATATAATGAAAAGTTGCGGGGTTTTGTTGAAGCATTGCGTAAAGAGAAATACAGCCAGTCCGTGCAAAAAGTGAAAGCCGTTCTTGATAAACTCACCAAATTTGAGCTTGCTCCTGATGTCGCAGATAATAATGAGCTGCGATTGATGCGAGCTTTTTTGTCTGAAGGTGCGAATTGGCCGCTTTTAGATATGTTGAACGTGGTGCATAATCTCGACAACACTCGTGATGTGTTTCTCGATAGCTTCAAAAGCCTTCCGATTGTTATGAGAATCAAGGCACCATGCCGGTCATTCGATGACAGGGAAACCTATACAGAACAAGAGAGCTATTACGAAGATGTGGTGGTCAAACCAGGCGGCTTCTTTAAAAAGTCTGTTACCGAGAAACAACAGAAAACGCGTATGGTCACGAAAACAAGGAGTGTCACGAAAAGTTCGTCAGTCATAGAGATACTCTTTGAGTTTTGTCCTGTTTCTGCGGGCTCTTTCATGATGGGAACAAATGAAAAAGATTTCTATCTGGGAAGGTACCCGGTGACACAGCAGCAGTGGGAGGCAGTCATGGGAAATAACCCAAGCCATTTCAAGGGTGAGCGTCTGCCGGTCGAAACCGTTTCTTATGATGATTGTCACACCTTTATTAAAACGCTAAATACTCTTTCAAGCAAGCAGTTATACCGTTTGCCAACAGAGGATGAATGGGAATATGCGTGCCGGGCAGGTTCCATTTCACCATACTACTTTGGTGATGATCAAACCCGTTTGGGAGAGTATGCCTGGTATAATAGCAACTCGGCGGGCAAGATTCATCCTGTAGGTCAGAAAAAGCCGAATGAGTGGGGACTTTACGATATGGCTGGTAATGTCTGGGAATGGTGCAGTGCCTCGGTGAGTCCGGGCCGTGTGCTTCGTGGCGGGAGTTGGAGGATGGGTGCGGGTGATTGCAGATCAGCGATTCTTTTATTTCCACCTTCCAACTATTGTCAGAAAGATGTTGGCTTCCGCCTGGCGTTTGTCCCGTAGTCGGTTGGCAGCTCCTTCCGCTTTTCCTTTTGAGCCTTCCGTATCCGACCGGTTACCGCACACGGACCTTGAACTTGTTCATGGAAAGCACGCTTCGATACGGCCTTCGGCCTACTCAGCGTCCGATGCCGACGAGCTGCGTGCCAAAATGTTTCGGTAACCACCGACAACAGCAAGAGTCATACTGAGCGAACGTCATCTGGCGGTTGCTTTTTGATTGTAGACGCAAACACAGTTCTCAGCAATTAACATCAGTAATGCTTACATTCGGGAGCACGTTGATAACCATAAACCGATGACCACCATGACCCTCAAGCAGCGCTTTCCTTTTCGCTTCGGGACAAGTTCCTACATCATCCCTGCCGACATCATTCCCAATGTGGAGTATCTCAAGGAGAAGATTGATGACATTGAACTGGTACTCTTTGAATCCGACGAATTCAGCAACTTGCCCTCACCAGCGGACATTCAGAGGCTCATGGATTTGGCCAATGAGTGGTCGCTCACCTATTCCGTTCACCTGCCACTTGACGTCTATCTTGGCCATCCCGACCGCGCAGAGCGGGAGCGATCCGTCGGTAAATGCCTGCGGATTATTGAGTTGACCCGTGACCTGCCGAAATCTGCCTACGTCATGCACTTTGAGGCAGGGCCGGGTGTGGATATCAACGGATTTTCTGCGGATGAGCAACAGCGCTTTACCGATGCCCTGCGCGATTCTCTGGCGATGCTGCTGAAAGGTACTGATGAACCAGCGTCATCTTTCTGTGCCGAAAATCTCAACTACCCCTTTGAGCTTGTCTGGCCGGTCGTCGAGGAGTTCGGCCTCTCCGTGGCACTTGATGTTGGCCACCTCGAATACTACGGATTCCCGACGGCCGACTATCTCAAACGCTATCTGCCCAAAGCAAAGGTGCTGCACGTTCACGGCACTGTTGACGGGAAGGATCACAACTCTCTGAGCTATCTGAAACCGGAGGCGCTTGAGCTGCTGATGGGTGAACTTGCCCTTCAGCCACTGGTCAGCCGTGTTTTTACCATGGAGATCTTTTCGGAAGCGGATTTTGAGTCGTCGTGCGGGGTGATGGAGAGGATTGCCGGACGTTTCACTCTCCCTGTTTTGATCTTGTTGAATTAATCGTATATTTGCGATAAACAAAGATGCTGAGTTATGAAAAGAACCCTGTTGGCAGTAGAGTATAGCGGTGAGGAGTCGGCTGTTGCCGTGTTTGCAAAGGCCCTGAGCCATCCGGTGAGGGTAAAAATTTTACAGCTTCTTGCCAGTCAGCAATGCTGTTTTACCGGGGAGTTGACGGAACTTATACCTATGGCTCAGTCAACCATTTCACAGCATCTGAAGGCTCTTCTTGAAGCAGGGTTGATACAGGGTGAGATAAATCCTCCCAAAGTTCGTTACTGCATCAATCAGGAGA
Source organism: Chlorobium sp. (assembly GCA_005843815.1). Classification (GTDB taxonomy): domain Bacteria; phylum Bacteroidota; class Chlorobiia; order Chlorobiales; family Chlorobiaceae; genus Chlorobium. The sequence goes on along the minus strand of SZYA01000063.1, from coordinate 33,678 downwards.
GCTGGCTGAAGGCTAACACTGTTTTTGCAGTTTTTTTTGCCCCGGAGCGAGTCTTTGAGTGTGGTTGCCCGATTTCAGAGGGAGCACAGGAAGATATGTGCCGTTGAGTAGTTGTTGAGTCTGTTCCTGATTGTTGTCTGTTGTCTATAACACTATAAATAGTAATACAATGAAAAAGATAAAAGTTCTTGGCAGTGGTTGTTCAACCTGCAATCAGCTTGTTGATGCTGTCAAATCTGTCATCTCAAAAGAGGGTCTTAATGCTGTTGTGGAAAAGGTTGAGGATCTGCAGAAGATCATGGCCTACAATGTGATGACCACTCCGGCGCTTGTGGTTGATGAAAAAGTGGTCTGCAAAGGGCGTATTCCCTCCTATGATGAGCTCAAAGAGTTGCTTACCGCCTCATCATCGGGCTGTTGCTGCGGAACTCATGGCAGCAAGGAGAAGAGTCATGGTGGTTGCTGCTCCTGAAAAACGGTCTCTCTCCGGGTTCGGGTGAAGCCGCAGTGTGATTTTTTAATTATTTACAATTAAAGGAGATGTACCATGAAACAGATTCAAGTTTTTGATCCTGCACTCTGTTGCTCTACAGGAGTGTGTGGTGTTGAGGTTGATCAGGCGCTGGTCACTTTTGCGGCTGATGTCGATTGGGCCAGGCAGAATGGTGTTGCGATTGATCGTTTTAATCTTGCTCATCAGCCTATGGCTTTCGCTGAAAATTCTGAGGTGAAAACATTTCTCGAACATGCCGGGCAGGAGGGGTTGCCGTTGATTCTTCTTGATGGCGCAGTCATCTTGACGGGCCGCTATCCAACCCGCGATGAGCTGATCCGCTGGTCAGGCATTGATGCCGCAAGTGATGGTTCAAAACCTTCAAAGAGCTGCTGTTCAACCGGTTGCTGCTGCTAATCTCTACACAACAGAATCATGAAATTTCTTGCAGAGCCACCGCGCTTTCTCTTTTTCACCGGAAAAGGCGGCGTTGGAAAGACCTCAATTGCCTGTGCCACCGCGATCTCCCTTGCTGAGTCGGGGAGGCGGGTGCTGCTTGTCAGTACTGATCCGGCCTCCAATGTTGGCCAGGTTTTTAGTGTTACCATTGGCAATCAGATAACAGCTCTCCCTTCGGTACCTTCTCTTTCGGCCCTTGAGATTGATCCGCAGGATGCCGCCCGGAAATATCGTGATCGTCTTGTCGAACCGGTGCGCGGCCTCCTGCCCGATGCGGTTGTTCGAAGTATTGAGGAGCAGCTCTCGGGAGCATGTACCACCGAGATTGCAGCCTTTGACGAGTTCACCTCACTGCTGACTGATACAGCGCTCACCGCAGATTTCGACCACATCATTTTTGATACGGCGCCCACCGGCCACACCATACGGATGCTGCAATTGCCTGGTGCCTGGAGCGGCTTTCTTGAAACTGGAAAAGGTGACAGCTCCTGCCTTGGCCCGTTGGCAGGTCTGCAGAAGCAGCGCGACCAGTACAAGGCTGCGGTTGATGCGCTGGCTGACCCGGAGCGTACCCGTCTGGTGCTTGTAGCTCGTGCCCAGCAGGCAGCCCTGCATGAGGTTGCCCGAACCAGTGAGGAGCTTGCGGCTATCGGCATTGCCCGGCAGTATCTGGTGATTAACGGAGTTTTTCCCGATACTGAGGCTGCCTCTGATCCGCTGGCATCAGCCATTCTGGCCCGTGAACAGGCTGTTTTGGCTGCACTACCTCTTCAGCTCAAGCGGTTGCCAACCGATGAGGTTTTGCTCAAACCCTTTAACCTTGTCGGGCTGGATGCTTTGCACCAACTTTTTTCTGGCGTAACCTCCTCATTGTCTCAAGAGAGAACGGAGGCGGTCTCTTGTCATGCGCCACCACTTTTATCACTGGTTGATGCTCTTGCTGCTGAGGGGCGTGGTCTGGTGATGTTTATGGGAAAGGGTGGTGTTGGCAAAACAACACTTGCGGCTGCATTTGCTGTTGAACTGGCGCGTCGGGGTCTGCCGGTTCATCTCAGCACCTCTGACCCGGCGGCGCATCTTGCCGAGACCTTAACGGAATCCGTGGAGAATCTTACCGTGAGCCGTATTGACCCAGAGGCCGAGACTGAACGCTACCGCACGGAGGTGCTGAAGAGCAAGGGGATGGCGCTTGATGCCGAAGGGCGTGCCCTGCTCGAAGAGGATTTGCGTTCGCCCTGCACCGAAGAGATCGCTGTGTTTCAGGCCTTTTCCCGCATTATCAGTGAGGCCGATCAAAAGTTTGTGGTGATGGACACAGCACCAACCGGCCATACGCTTCTGCTGCTTGATGCCACCGGAGCCTATCATCGCGAATTTGCCCGCCAGACGCGGAGTGATGGATTGACTGAGGTAACGCCGATGATGCAGATGCAGAATCCGGCACTGACCAAGGTGCTGCTGGTCACGCTCGCCGAAACAACGCCGGTGCTGGAGGCAGCCAATCTCCAGCAGGAGCTGCGGCGGGCAGCCATTGAACCCTGGGCATGGATTATCAATAACAGCGTTGCGGCAGCCTCGACCACCTCCACGCTGTTGCGCCAACGGGCACAGAATGAACTCAAAGAGATTGAGGCTGTGGCTCACCACCATGCAAAGCGATACGCTGTTGTGCCGTTATTGAAGGATGAACCTACCGGGTTGGAGCGGCTGGCGGGGCTGATGGCGTAGAGGTCCGCTACTGTTGCGTATTGCACGATGCGCTCCCCCCACCTCCTGGACTGAACCAAATTGCATAGAATATGCTGTACGGCAATGCTAACGGAAGATCATTGCTTGTTCTTTATTCTGATATTTTGTATATATACCCATACCGGGTATAGGTATCGGTTACGGATTTATCTTTTCGGTTCAAGCTGGAGCGCATTAAGCAAACTCTACCCATTCAATCCCCGCTTGGTCATTGATGATATCGTGATAATGCCCTGTTATCGCACCCGGGCATGACAAACAGAAATAAGCAGATAAAAAGAGACTATGAGCAATATTCGTGAAGTTAGTCCTACAGCATCTTTTGCACTCATGCAAAAGGGGGCATTGTTGGTCGATGTTCGTGAACCCTCTGAAATAGCCAAAAAATCATTCGATGTTCCCGATATTATGATGATTCCTTTGCGCCAACTTGAGCAACGCTACCAGGAAATTCCTGTAAACCGAAAGGTTGTTCTTGCGTGTCGCAGTGGTGGTCGCAGCGGGATTGCGACTCGTTTTCTGACAGATCACGGGTACAGCAAAGCGGTTAATATGCAGCACGGGATTGTTGGATGGGAACGGGATGGGCTGCCACTCAAAAGAGAGGCTGGCCAAAAAACCGGATCGTGGCTCAAGCAGATGTTCAACAGCAAGGCATGAAAAGGAGCATGCCTGCCGGTTTTCTGAAAGTGTGTGGCTTCATGGAAGCAGGCAGCATCCAAAGCAAAGATGTAGATCTCGAACTGCGTTGCTTTTCAGGGTTTTTTTTCGAATACGGCACTGCTGGAGAGACATTCCCGTGTTCATCTGCTGCATGGCCGTCCCGGAAACATTCGCTTCAGCCTTGAGCCAGAAGCACTGTTCGTACAATGGAGCCGGTATATCTATCAGCTTTTTCAGAAACGGTACCAGTTATGATACCTGAATTCCCCCGGTTTGTGTTCCACTGAAAAGATATGCATATTTGCGGGAATAATGCCCTGAGTGTTTCCTTGGCTGGCTTTTTTTACTTAAAGGTATCTGGCGAAATAAAATACTGTGCGCGATGCTGTTGATGAGCCTGCTTGATCTCTCTTTACCTCTGAAAAATCCGGTGTTACAGTTTTCCCTGTTACTCCTCATCATTCTGTTTGCTCCAGTTCTGCTTGGCCGGCTAAAAATCCCCAGTCTGGTCAGTCTGATTATTGCCGGAGCGGTGATTGGCCCTTATGGATTGAATATGATGCTGCGCGACAGCAGTATTATTCTTTTTGGAACAGTGGGGCTTCTCTACATCATGTTTCTTGCGGGTTTGGAGATTGATGTTGCCGATTTTCGCAAAAACAGTTCAAAAAGTATTCTTTTTGGGCTCTATACCTTTGTGTTATCAATTTCACTCGGTATTCTTGTGGGCATCTATATTCTCCAGTTTCCACTACTTTCCTCAATTCTTGTCGGCAGTATTTTTGCCTCTCACACGCTTATCATCTATCCCGTTGTCAGCAAGCTTGGTATTGCAAAGAACAAGGCGGTGAATATTGCTATTGGCGGAACCATTATTACCGACACCCTTGCACTTCTGGTGCTGGCGATTGTTGCCGGGATTTCGACAGGAGAGGTGATGAGTGGTTTCTGGATCAGGCTTGTTGTTGGTCTCACGCTCTTCAGTCTGGTTGTTCTTCTGCTCTTTCCGCTTATAGCCCGATGGTTTTTCAAGCGCTTTGATGACAGTGTGCTGCAATACCTTTTTGTATTGGCCATGGTCTTTTTCAGTGGCTTTCTTGCGGAAGCGGCAGGTGTTGAGGCTATTATTGGCGCATTCCTTGGAGGGCTGGCCCTGAACCGCCAGATTCCACGGACATCGCCGCTCATGAACAGGATAAAGTTTGTTGGCAACGCTATCTTTATTCCCTTTTTTCTGATCGGTGTTGGTATGCTTATCGATATTCGTGCACTTTTCAAGGATTTCGAAACTATAAAGGTTGCTGTGATTATTACGGTGGCTGCAACGGTGGCAAAATATCTATCAGCGTGGATAACCCAGAAAATATATGGTTTTTCCCTCGACCAGAGGCGGCTGATCTTCGGGCTTATCAGCGCCCATGCGGCTGTGGCACTGGCCACAGTGCTTATTGGTTATAATACGGTCACTGGTTATACCCTCACTGGCGCTCCAGTCAGATTGCTTGACGAGAGCGTGCTGAATGGAACCATTCTGTTTATTCTGGTCACCTGCACACTGGCAACCGTTATCGGGGAGAAGGGGGCGCACAATATTGCCCTTGCCGAAGTGGCTGATGATGTTGCTGCACCTGGAGTTATGGTAACAGAAGAGCGCATATTGATTCATACTGATGATATAGCCACGGTTGACGAATTGGTCAATCTCAGTATGACCGTGAAATCAGGGAAGAGCCGTAATGGTATTTATGCCATGCATGTTGCGGATAACATCTTGCCCGATGAAACTGCAGAGAGGAATGCAGGCAAAATTCTTGAAAAAGCTGCAATCGCAGCCTCTTCGACCGATAATGTTCTCAAGGGGCTGCTTCGTTACGACAGCGATATAGCCAATGGTATCTCCAGTGTTATCAGAGAGCAAAAAATAACTGACCTTATTTTGGGACTGCATCACAAACTATCCCTTACGGAGAGTTTGCTCAGCAGTTCGCCGGAGAGTATTCTTGGCCGGAGTAACATCACAACCTTTATCTACAAGTCGTTTCAGCCGCTTTCCACGATCAGGCGAACGATTATGGTTATTCCTGAGGGTGCAGAAAATGAGGTTGGGTTTGCGCTCTGGCTGCAACGCGTGGTCAGTTTGATAATAAACACCGGCAGCAAGCTGGTGGTTTACGCCTCAAAGCAGACCATTTGGTGCCTGAAGGAGAGCTATGCCAAAGTTATTTCCAATGCTGAGTACAAGGTGTTCAGGGGGTGGGATGATTTTCTCGTGCTTTCGAGCGAGATAAAAAATGATGATAATCTCATTCTTGTGATGAGCCGCAAACATCACCACTCCTACCATCCCAAGATGGCCAGGATTCCATCATATCTCAACAGGTATTTTCAGAAAAACAGTTTTATTCTTATCTATCCTGTGCAGACCGGCATTCCCGACGACACCTGCGATGATGTCCCGGTGCAGCCTGTCAAGAAAATGATGGGAAGTTTTGAAGGAGTAAAAAAAATGCTGGAGAGGCTGTACAGCCGAAAGTGAGGAAAGCGTTTGCGAAATGTATGAAAATTTGTTATAATGGATAAAAATTGTCCTGTTTTTTTCACTACTCTTCCGTAACCAAAACCAAAAAAATACCATGAGTGTACTTGTCGGCCGCAAGGCTCCGGATTTTGATCTTCCAGCCGTTGTTAACGGCTCGCAGTTTGTTGATTCCTGCAAGCTTTCCGATTTCAGGGGAAAGTATGTGGTGCTCTTTTTTTATCCGCTTGATTTCACCTTTGTCTGCCCGACCGAGCTTCATGCCTTTCAGGAGAAGCTGGAGGAGTTCCGCAGCAGAAATGTTGAGTTGATTGGCTGCTCAGTGGATTCCAAGTTTTCCCATTATGCCTGGCTCCGCACGCCAAGAAACCAGGGTGGTATTGAGGGCGTTACCTACACGCTGCTTTCGGATCTTAACAAAAGTGTTGCCGCCGATTACGATGTGTTGCTTGAGGGCGCAGGAATTGCGCTGAGAGGATTGTTCCTGATTGATAAAGCGGGTGTTGTGCAGCATCAGGTGGTGAACCATCTTGCACTTGGTCGCAATGTGGATGAGGTGCTCCGTATGGTAGATGCGCTTCAGTTTACCGAAGAGTATGGCGAGGTGTGCCCGGCTAACTGGAACAAGGGCGACAAGTCGATGAAGCCGAATGAAGAGGGGCTGAAGGAATTTTTCAAAGAGACCTGATTGGCAGGCAAGGGCGACGGCGTTGGTATTTGTCATTGAGCCGTGATTCATCAGATTCGCCTGACGGTCATGATTTGATCGGATCTGTTCAGACATGTACGTTTTTGTATGGCAGGGGCGTTTCCAATACGCCCCTGCGTTTTTCTGTCAATAGGCTTTTGCAAACACCACTTTACGGGCAGCGGGTTTTCCTGAATAGATACAGGTGCCGGGTTCATCAATGCGATACTGCGCGATATAGTCATCCTCCTGGGGCAGAACCCTGATGGTGGCTTTGGTCTCCTCCTTGATTTTTGCCTCACTCTCTGCTGTTCCATCCCAGTGGGCGATCACAAATCCCTTCTCAACAGCGCTCTTGAACTCCTCATAATTTTGAACTTCATAAGTGTTGTCATTGCGGAACCGCAAGGCTTTGTCGAACATGCTCTGCTGGATGTCGTTAAGGATCTCGCTGATATGAACAGCCAGTAAATCGTCAAGCGCAACCTCAGTTTTCTCAAAGGTATCGCGGCGTGCAGCAATGCAGATGCTGTTCTGGATATCTCTCGGGCCTATTTCTATACGGATTGGAATGCCCTGCAGCTCATATTCGGCAAACTTCCAGCCGGGAGAGTTCTGTTCGCTGCTGTCAACAAAGGCTGAGATGCCACCGTTGTTCAGCGTATCGGCAATGGCATTGGCCTTTGCAATGACTGCGGTTTTGTCTCCCTTGAGAATAGGGATGATCACCACCTGACGGGTGGCAAGTTTTGGTGGAAGAACCAGCCCGCGATCGTCCGAGTGAGCCATGATGAGGGCACCAATCAGCCTGGTCGATACCCCCCAGCTTGTAGCCCAGACGTATTCGAGGGTGCTCTCTTTTGTCTGGAACTGGCAGTCGAACGCCTTGGCAAAATTCTGGCCGAGGTTGTGGGAGGTGCCAGCCTGCAGCGCTTTGGTATCCTGCATCATCGCTTCAATGCAGTAGGTTTCAACAGCTCCGGCAAACTTTTCACTGTCGCTTTTTTTCCCCATAATGACCGGCATTGCCATATACTCTTCAGCGAAGCTCTTGTAGACATTGATCATGCGAAGCACCTCCTCCTGCGACTCTTCAGGGGTTTCATGGGCCGTATGACCCTCCTGCCAGAGAAACTCCGTGGTTCTCAAAAAGAGACGGGTTCTCATCTCCCAACGCACCACATTGGCCCACTGGTTGATCAGTATGGGAAGATCCCGATAAGACTGGATCCACTTTTTATAGGATGACCAGATAATGGTCTCAGAGGTCGGGCGGACATAGAGCTTTTCGGTAAGCTCCTGGCCTCCACCGTGGGTGACCACAGCGCACTCCGGTGCAAATCCCTCAATATGTTGAGCCTCTTTTGCGATAAAACTTTCGGGAATAAAGAGCGGAAAGTAGGCGTTGACGTGCCCCGTCTCCTTGAACATCCGGTCAAGGGCGGCCTGCATCTTTTCCCATATTGCATAGCCGTTTGGACGTATGACCATACACCCCTTGACATCGGCATAGTCGGCCAGTTTAGCCGATCGCACGAGATCAATATACCACTGGGAGTAGTCCTCGCTTCGTGAAGTTATTTTTTCAGCCACGTTACCTGTATAATTTAGAAGGTGTTAAGAAGAGAGTTCTGGATCATGACGGGTTATAGCCCTTATGTTCGTACAAAGATCAAGATGAGCAGAAATACCTGTCGGTGAACATACAAAAAAGCTGGTTCATGGAGGCAAAAAAAGCACGGGGCAGCAGTGCGAAGGAGCAATTTTCAGTAATACGATGATGATGCTTTGCGGTGGACTTTTTTTCATCGGGAGATATCGTTATGAACAGTTGACGCAGTTTGAATCGCTTAATAATCTGCTGTAGATGAAATGGAATGAATTTCAACTGTAGCGCCTGGCATAATAACAAATTCACTTAATCCGATGTGACGACGGTTATCTCCCCAGTCGTATGTATAACCCAGTCTGGTCCATGGATATCCATTGGAGCCATAAGATTTCATCTTCAACTCATTGTACCATTTGGCATAGTCATCGCTCACCATCACAAATTTATTGGCTGTTCGAAACTCTGTCTCTGCCTCACTGTCACTAATCTCCGGATCTGCACTTGGCCTGAAGAGATCGCCCGGCTTTACCCACATCTCCACAAACTTTGTTTTTCCGGCATTGGCAGGGAGCCCCAAAAGCTGTTCCAGTCGCAGCGCTCGGTTGCCATTCGTTTTTTTACAAAAATTCTTCACTTCCGGTGCGGTCGTTACCCAAATCTCTCTCGATAGCTCGACAGATTGTCCAATTTTATTATCATAACCATCATAGTTTGTCCAGGTGACAACCAACAGCATGGCATTTTTGGCATCATTACGGCTCTTCCACACCAGGTTGTCGTTTGAGGGCACAATGGCAACAAGAGTGTTCGATATCTCCGCAGGATCGGCTGTTGCGGCATCAAAGATGGCGCTGTGATAGGCCTTCTGCAGGTCAGCCTGATAAAGCGCCGGGCTCTGGAGGGCACAGGCTGAAAAAAGGCAGGAGAGAAGCAGAAAAAGAGTGAGCCTCTTTGCCTGAAAAAATCGGGTTTTCTTCATTGGGGTGCCTTGTTTTGTTCTTTCTGTGACAATACCGATCTGGAATCGCAAAATACAACAGTGATGAATGATTGACAATAAAGAATCACCCAGCGTATCATGAAATCCAGAGACAAATGATTGTGACGATGCGCTCTGACTCTTCACAGCCCCCCTTGCTCTGGTCCACTATAGTTACTTCTATCATATTCAGAATTGATGTTTAAGCAGCAAAACCCTGATTGCAAGGAACCAAAGCGACCCTCCGGTTAATCAGGATTCATACACTTCACTCTTGCATGGGGAATGTTGGGACTGCAGTGATCGACCGTGACTCGACTCAACGCTCTATCTCGCGTGACGAGAATGGCATTGAGTGCCATGGCTGTAGCAAAGCGTATGTAATCCTCTCCGTAATAAATAATCGCTTCAATAGACATCGAATGGTGGTATATCTCAAGGTCTGTTGCTTCTGGGCAACGCTCGTACTTCGTCAGCACCCCCATCATCCACTACTCAAACTTTTTCATCTTCTCCATCAGGCTTTTCAGATGCTCCTTCTGCTGGCTTCCGAGAGGTTTCTGGTCGTTTGTTACTTTCTGGTACCCTGCAGGCACGATAAAGAGCGATGGGGGAACTTTCTTTTCCGAGATACGGGTGAGTTCCATGACGTAGGGATGATTATTGTTATGCTGTACAAGCTTGACGGGGAACCCCTCAATGCCTGCAGCGCTGAGTGCCCTGGCAAGTTGCGTGTTGGAGAGGCGTGGATTCTGTGTCTGCAGAATGCTGAAGGTGGAGAAATTTCCCAGATCGCGGGTCACCCAGAGTTCAAGTCTTTCGGTGCTGCTGGTCACAATAATGTGTTCGCAGGTGTACCCTTTGATGGTTTGCCGGCCAGCCCGGGCAACGGTGTAGTTACTGTCAAAATCAAGCAGCAGGGCATTTTCGGCAGCAGTTCTCAGGTTGATGATGGAATAATTTTTCTCCTGATGGTTGATGATACAGGCGATATCTGGCTGGGCAGCTTTTGTTATGACCGTTGTTTTGAGTGGATCGGGTATCTTTTCAATCTGCATGACCATATCCATGCGCTGTGTTTTTTCAGCGAAAAAATAGGTGACGGTGGCGGAGCCGTTTGGCATGGTAAGGGCCATATCCATGGTTCCGGTAAATTTTGATGCGGCTGAGGCTGTGTGCCCACCGCTGAGAGCGATAAGCAGCAAAAAAAGAGTGAGCAGCACTTTGTTCATTGGAGATGTCATGTATAGAGGTTGTCAGTAATTGTTGAGCGTTCGCCAGAGTCTTGTCTCTACAGGGGAATGTACTCTTTGCCGGGTAACTTGTCCATGATCTTTTAAAAAATGGTTTATCGGATGTATATTACCAAATTTTGCCGGGCAATTTGTTGTGCTGGATGCCTGTGGTATAATTTTTTTGTGTAACGGAGAGGGATGGGAGAGCTGAAGGAGTGGCATGTTGTTGATCTGCTCAAGGCAACGACAGATTATTTTGTCTCAAAACAGGTTGATGAGCCTCGAATCAGTTCCGAGCTCCTTCTTGGGTATGTTCTCTCCCGGAGCAGGCTTCAGCTCTACCTGCATCATGATTGCCCCGTCTCCGGGGAAGAGCTCGACCGATTCAGAAGCCTTTGTCGCCAGAGGCTGGAGGGGTGTCCGGTACAGTATATTATCGGGGAACAGTTTTTTTTTGGATTGCAATTTTTGGTGGATGAGCGGGTGCTCATTCCTCGTCCGGAGACTGAACTGCTGGTAGAGCATGCCCTTGAATCTCTTGGCATGACAGCCCGCGGAGGTAATGTAACGGCGACGGTGCTTGATATCGGGACAGGAAGTGGCTGCATTGCCGTGACTATGGCGAAGCTCTGCCCGTCGCTCCGTGTGGTTGCTGTTGACTGTTCGCCCGATGCCCTTGCTGTTGCCCGGATCAATGCTGAAAGGCATGGAGTTTTGTCGCAGGTGACGTTCATCCAGGCTGATCTTTTTGAACCTTATTTTACGGCCAAATTGCCAGCAGCACCTTATGAGCTGATTATCTCCAATCCGCCCTATATTCCACGTGCTGAATGGGAGGGGCTTCAGCGGGAGGTGCGACAGTTTGAACCGGAAGTGGCGCTCACCACCCCCCAGGGGAGCGAGTGTTACCGGGCGATTGCATCATTGGCCCCATCACTTCTTGTTTCGGGAGGAGCGCTCATGTTTGAACTGCATGCTGATGGTGCCGCCGAGGTGTCGGGGTTTATGGCTGTTCAAGGGTTTAAGGAAATAAAGGTTTTGAAGGATTATTCGGCGATTGACAGAATTATATCGGGTACTCGCGGGTGAGAAGGGCGTACCGTTTTTCTTGTGAGAATGGTATTAATGCGTTTTATTGTTGTATTGTTTAAAAGGTGTAAAAGCGATTGATTTTCTTACATTCATCACTGTTTATTGTCACTATGTTCAGGTTTGTACGTTGATGGAATCTCGTGAACTCAATATAAGGGAGCGTCAGGTGCTGGGTATCATTATCCAGTCGTACCTTGTGACAGCCGCTCCGGTGGGTTCAAGGTATATTGGCCAGAATTATAATCTTGGTTTTTCAGATGCCACGATCCGCAACGTTATGGCGGAACTTGAACACAAGGGCTATATCAGTCAACCCCATACCTCAGCGGGCAGAGTTCCGACCGATAAAGGGTATCGCTACTATGTTGACCTGATTATGACCTTTCAGTCTCTTGACGAAAGGGAGAAAAAGAAAATCGAGGAGAATGTTGGTCAAATCAGTATCGATCGCAAAGGCACCTCCTCCGATGTCCTTCTCTCGGCCGTGAAGGTGCTTGGCACCATTTCACGCCAACTCAGCGTTGTGCTCTCGCCGACACTCTCCAATGCTATTTTTGAGAAGCTTGATCTGGTCTTGCTGAGCTCAACAAGGATGATGGTTATTCTCTCTATTCAGTCGTTGTTTGTCAAGACCATTGTCATGGAGCTCGACGTAGAGGTCTCCCGTCAGACGCTGGATGAGGTTGTTGATGTGCTGAACCAGCGGCTTTCGGGATTGACCCTTGCCGAAATTCGCCGTTCGATTGGCCAGCGTCTTTCAGACTGTGGCTGCGACAGTGCTCTGAAAAATCTTATTATAGCTTCAGCCGGAACTCTTTTCGATGAGACTCCGCTTTTTGAACGGCTCTATATATCCGGCACAGAGTATATTGTTGATCAGCCGGAGTTCAAGCAGCCTGACAAGGTACGAGAGCTGATTACCATGATTGAGGACAAGTTCAGTGTTGCAAAGCTTGTTGAAAACAGTGGCCCGTCGCGAATGGATATTACCATCAGTATAGGAAAGGAGAACTGCGAACGTCATGCAGAGGGTCTGACGATTGTTTCTGCTCCCTATTATGTTGGCAATATGGTAGGAAAAGTGGGAATTCTCGGGCCTAAAAGAATGGATTATGAATATGCAGTCCGTGTTCTCAACTATATGGCGGACAGCCTTTCTTCGACCCTGTCGGGTGTTAACTAATAAAGTAATGAATGTTATGACAAAGAAAGCAGAGGAGCATCAGGAGGAAGTTTTCGATATGGGTGATCTTCTTGATATGACGGCGCTGGAAGGGGAGTTGTCTCAAGGCAACCCATCACCGGCAGTGGATCCGGCTCAGGCCAGAATTGCCGAGCTCCAGGCTGAGCTGGAGGAGCAGAAGGAGCTGGTTACCAAGTTTCGTGACGAGGTGCTGCGCAGAGCAGCAGATTTTGAAAATTTTCGTCGGCAGAAAGAGCGTGAGGCAATGATGGCATCATCTAGATCTCTTGAAAATATCATCCGGGAGCTGCTTCCGGTTGTTGATGATATCAAGCGGCTTCTGCAACATGTCCCCGGAAATTTGGAGCTCTCCAGTGAAGCCCGCCCCTATATTGAGGGAGTGGAGCTGGTGAAGAAAAATCTTGAGAAATGGTTTGCCGAAAAGGGGGTTAGTGCCATAGAGTCACTTGGTGCCAAGCTTGATGTGGACTTTCATGAGGCTATTTCGCAGGTTGATCACCCGGAAGTGGAGCCGGAGACCATCATTGAAGAGTACCAGACCGGTTATCTGCTGGGGGAGAAAGTTATCAGGCACGCGAAGGTGATTGTTGCCAGGTAGCAGGAAGCTTTTTATACTATTGAACTGATATCCAAATATGAAGAAAGAGTACTATGAGGTTCTTGGTGTTGGCCGCTCGGCAACCAAGGACGAAATCAAAAAGGCATACAGGAAGCTGGCATTGCAGTTTCATCCCGATAAAAATCCTGACAACAAGGATGCGGAGGAGCACTTCAAGGAGGTGAATGAGGCTTATGAGGTGTTGAGTAATGACGACAAGCGACGTCGCTACGACCAGTTTGGCCATGCAGGTGTTGGCTCGTCAGCCGCCTCTGGTGGAGGACAGCAGGCAGGCGGTGCCGATATCAACGATATTTTCAGCGCATTCAGTGACATGTTCTCCGGTAATCGAAGGGGAGGGGGCTCACCTTTCGGGTTTGAAGATGCTTTTGGTGGCGGCGGCGCAAGAAGGGGTCGTACCCCCGTGGGAATTCCTGGAACCGATCTGAAAATCCGTCTCAAATTGACCCTTGAGGAGATTGCCAAGGGCGTTGAGAAGACCCTCAAGATTAAAAAACAGGTGACCTGTACGGTGTGTAATGGCACCGGTTCAAAAACAGGTGCAACCGAGACTTGCCAGACTTGCCATGGAACTGGTGAGGTGCGGCAGGTGTCCAAAACAATGTTTGGTCAGTTTGTCAATATTGCGGCATGTCCAACCTGTGGTGGTGAAGGCAGGACTATCAAGGAGCGGTGCACGAGCTGTTATGGCGAGGGTATCAAGCTTGGTGAGGTGACGGTCAAGATAACGGTTCCCTCCGGTGTTGAGGATGGAAATTATCTCACTCTTCGTTCCCAGGGAAATGCTGGTCCAAGAGGGGGCGCTGCAGGAAATCTGATTGTTGTGCTTGAGGAGATACCGCATGAGCTCTTTTCGCGCAATGGCAACGATGTGGTTTATGCGCTTGCGGTCAGTTTTGCCGATCTGGTGCTTGGGACGAAAGTTGATGTACCGACCCTGGAGGGGGCGGTCAAGCTCACGATTCCTCCATCCACACAGCCGGAGACCATGCTCAGGATTCCCGGTCTTGGCATAGGCCATCTCAAGGGGACGGGGAAGGGCGACCAGTATGTCAAAGTCAATGTTTATGTGCCGAAAGATATTTCGCACCACGACAAGGAGCTTTTGAAGGATATCCAAAAATCTCCAGGGCTTTCACCAACAGCCCATAACGACAAGGAGGCCAAAGGCTTTTTTGAAAAAGCTCGTGGTATCTTCAGTTAACGGTTTATGATTTTATGATAACAGAGAGAAGGCGGTTTTATCGCCAGCCTTCTCTTTGAAATAGGGAGGGTAACCTGTTAATCAACAATTTCAGCCAGCATCTCTTCCAGCTCACACTCATCACCGATACAGTGTTCACCCTTCACCGTTTGAGCAATCACGTTCACGATATTGCGTACAACATCCTTGTTGAACATGGTTGGCATGAGCTTGTCGCGGGTTGGTTCAATTGAGTAGGCAATGGAGACCGCTACAGCCATTTTGATCTCCGCAGTTACTTTTTTAATACCACTTGTCAAGATTCCCCTGAAGAGGCCAGGAAAGACAAGGGCATTGTTCACCTGGTTCGGCAGATCCGATCGACCTGTGCCTACCACACTTGCACCAGCTTGATAGGCGAGATCGGGCATGATTTCGGGAGTCGGGTTGGCCATCGCAAAAATAAACGGTGACGGGTTCATGGCCTCAATCATCCCGGTCGTGACGATATCGCCTACAGAGACGCCGACAAAGACATCTGTGCCGACCATCGTACTCTCCAAATCACCCTTATGCTTCGCTTTGTTGCTGAGTTCAGCGATCTTTTGTTTCATGGGGTTCATGCCTGGGCGGCCATCATAGATTGCGCCCTGCGTATCAACCAGGATGACCTCCTTGACCTTTGCATAAATCAGCAGGCGTGCGATGGCGATACCCGCAGCGCCAGCGCCGTTAATAACAACAACTAACTCTTTCAGGTCGCGACCTGTAACGCGGCAGGCGTTGATGATAGCGGCTAACGTTACAATGGCGGTGCCATCCTGGTCGTCGTGAAAGACAGGAATGGAGAGCTCATTTTCGAGACGCTCAAAAATTTCAAAGCATCTTGGCGCTGAAATATCTTCAAGGTTGATTCCGGCAAAACTTGGTTCAATCATTTTGCAGAATTTTATGATATCCTCCACGTCGGTGGAGTTAATGCAGAGGGGAATAGCATCAATATCAGCAAATTCCTTGAAAATTATTGACTTTCCCTCCATAACAGGCATTGCTGCTTCGGGGCCAAGGTCACCGAGTCCCAGAATGGCCGTTCCATCGGAAACGATAGCAACCTGGTTTCCCCGATTGGTCAGGGTGTAGGATTGCTGCTTGTCGAGGCCGATCTCCAGGCAGACTGCAGCGACTCCGGGCGTATATGCCAGTGACAAGTCATTTTTTGTAGCGACCTCAACCTTTGATTTGATCTCAATTTTTCCACGGGTCCTGCGATGTAATTCTATTGACTGCTTTGAATAATCCATGTAAGTAATGCTGATGCTTTTGTCAACGACCTTGATCGTTAAGGTATGAAATTAGCTTGTCAGGCGGCATACCCTGGTGGACATTGTTCATGATTCCAAAAGGTTTTACAACAGGACAAGGTTATGTAAGAACGCCATAATATATGCTTTTTTAGTTCATAAGTGTGAAAAAGCAAAAGATTTCTGGTGACACATATCCCATAGCTGAAATTATTACGTCAGCGATTTGGTCAAAGCTTAATGACAATGTGCCTCGATACGCGCTTTTCGCTACTCGGCAACCGGATTTGGTGGCTTGCCCATGGTGCCGGATTATTCTTCTCCTCTCTTGCAGGCTGTAATCAGCTCATCGACATAGTGCGAAATAACGGATTGGTCAGAAAGCTGATCCGGCGCGAAGATCTTTTCTGCGATAATGGTGCTGCCGATCAGGTTAAGTTTCAATTGTGGAAGGTAGAGCAGGTTGGCCATCAGTTCAGGGCTGCCGCAGGTGAGGAAAAGTGCAATTTTTTTGTTCTGAAGGGAGCTTTTCAGGTTGCTTTGCAACAGAGCGCCAAGCAGTTCTGAGGATACCATCAAATAGTAAATCGGGGCACCCATGATGACGACATCAAAATCTTTGACAAAGCTGTAATCTCCTGTGCTTTTACATTTTGCTTTTTCGACATAAGCTCCCGATTCGGCAAGTTTACGACCAATCGAATCGATGAGTTTATCGGTTGATCCGCCCGACGTTTTGCTGTCGAACAGGATAATTGCTCTCATTGGTGTGGTGGCAGAGTGTGTCATAAGAGTAAAGAGTTGTGTTAAAAGATCTGGCTGGAACAGTTACAAAGTAACGAATAAAGATCATAATCTGTTTTTCGTTTTATCCGCATTGTCTGCATTGTCCACATCGAGCGGATTTGTTCGACGGAACATCGAAGAGGTCGAATCGCTCACCTCCCTGATTCTGCTCTGTTGTAAAAGTAGAAAAAAAAGGCGCCCCGTGAGAGCGCCTTTTTTGATAAACCTCTCTGAAGAGTGGTTTTTATACAAACTTTGAGTAGATGTCGAGAAGATCGGTTACTCTGGTTGAGTAGCCAAGTTCGTTATCGTACCAGCCGACAACCTTCACCAGATTACCTGAGCTCATGGTCAAGAGTGAATCGAAGACGCAAGAGTGCGGGTTACCGACGATGTCCTGTGAAACGATTGGATCTTCGCAGTATTCGAGGAATCCCTTCATCGGGCCATCTGCGGCAACTTTCATTGCGGCATTGATCTCTGCTTTTGTTGCAGCTTTGGTGAGAATGGCGGTAACATCGGTGACGGAGCCATCTGGCACAGGAACTCTCATGGCAAAACCGTCAAGCCTGCCAATCAGTTCAGGAATAACCTCGCCGATAGCCTTTGCAGCGCCGGTGCTGGTCGGGATGATTGACATGGCGGCTGAACGGGCACGGCGGAGATCGGAGTGTGGAAGATCGAGGATGTTCTGGTCGTTGGTGTAGGCATGAACGGTGGTCATAAACCCTTTTTCGATGCCGAAATTATCCTGCAACACCTTCATCATCGGAGCAAGACAGTTGGTGGTGCAGCTTGCGTTTGAAACAATCTCCTCTTTGCCGGTGATGCTGTCGCCATTAACGCCGAGAACAATTGTGGCATCAATTTTATCTTTTGCCGGAGCAGAGATGATAACTTTTTTTGCACCTGCGGCCAGATGCTTGGAAGCGCCTTCACGTGAGGTAAAGATACCGGTTGACTCAACAACCAGATCACATCCCAGCTCTTTCCAGGGAAGAGAGGCCGGGTCACGCTGTGCTGTGATGGTGATAACTTTGCCGTTGACAACGAGATTGCTGCCATCGACACTGACATCACCTCTGAATTTTTTGTGGGTAGAGTCGTACTTGAGAAGGTGAGCGAGGGTCTTGGGGTCACACAAATCGTTGATTGCAACAATTTCGTAGTTCGGATTGTCCAGTGCCTGGCGAAAAACCAGACGCCCGATGCGGCCAAATCCATTAATGCCTACTTTCACTTTTGCCATAATGTCGTTCCGGTGTTGTATATGAGTTAGCGTTGCTGTCACGAAAAAATTTCGCGATGTGCCATGGTCAATTCCGAAAATACTACATAAAAAGATAATATGAAACCTCAATTCTTCCTATCTGACAGAATTCCACAAAATCCGCTCCCCGCGCTTCGATACGCTTCGATACGGCCTGCGGCCTACTCAGCGACCGGCGACGTGGGCAAGCCACTACAGCCGGTCGCCGAGTAGCGCGAAGCGCGTATCGAGGCGCCCCAGGCTCTCCACCAGCAACTGCTTCAACCCTCCGAAGTTGCCGTTGCTGAGCAGTGCAATTACATCGCCCTCTTGCAGTTGGGGTTGCAAAAACTCTACAATATCAGCAGGGTAGTCTGGCGCATTTTGACCGGCAAGAAAGAGGGTTTTGCCCTGTTTTTCAAGCTCATCTTTCAGCCGTTCCGTGTTGAGAGATTTGTCGGGCGCGTAGCGATCAGGGCGGTGCACCTTGCCCATAACAACAATGGAGGCTGGGGCGAAACATTCCGACAGCTCTTGTTGGAAGATGTTCCTGGTCGTGGTATTTGAACGGGGCTCAAAGCAGGCGATAACTCTTTGTCCCTGGTAACGCTGTGCAAGCGCCTCAAGCGTTACCCGGATGGCGGTCGGGTGGTGAGCGAAATCTTCAATCAGGGTGATATTGTGAGCGTAGGTGCCGATAATCTCCATCCGTCGCTTTGGCCGTTTGAACAGGGGCATGGCGTGTGTGATAGCATCAAGAGAGAGGCCGCTGCGGGTTGCTGCGGCAATGGCGGCAAGCGCATTCATGATATTGTAGTTGCCGAAGAGCGGAACCTGGAGAGTGCCGATAATGGCACCGTGACGGAGCAGGTCAAAGGTTGAGGTCTCACGGTCTGAGCGGATGTTGGTGGCGCTCCATTCGCACGCACTGTTCAGGCCGAACCGCTCAACCTTGCAGTATGCCCGTGAGGCAATGTCGAGGGCGACGGGATCGTCACCGTTGACGAGCAGCAGGCCGTTACGGGGGAGAAGGTTGACAAAGAGGCGGAAACTGCGTTTGATATCCTCAAGGGAGTCGAAAATATCGGCATGGTCAAACTCGATATTATTGATAATGGCAATGTCGGGGCGGTAGAGGAGAAACTTGCTGCGCTTGTCAAAAAAGGCGGTATCATATTCATCGCCCTCAGTCACAAAGAACCCCTCTTCGATTCGTCCTGAAGCACGGCAGCCGAGAGAGAAGTTTTCGGGGATGCCGCCAACCAGAAATCCGGGCTTGAGGCCACCATCTTCAAGGATCCATGCAACCAGCGATGTAGTGGTTGTTTTGCCGTGGGTGCCGGCAACTACAATCGAGGTGTTCTTGCCGATCAGGTGGTGCCGAACGAGGTCGGGCATAGCCGCCAGCTCAAGGCGCTGCTGAAGGGCGTACTCAAGTTCAACATTTCCCCTGCTTATGGCATTGCCGACCACGATGGCGGTGTCGGGCGAAACACGCTCTACATTCTTTTCTGAAAAACCGTTGCAGTAGCGAATATTGTGCTCGTCAAGAAAGCTGCTCATGGGCGGATAGAGCTGGCTGTCAGAGCCGGTAACGGCATGACCGGCGTGTGAAAGCGCTACGGCAACCGAGGCCATGGCGGTACCACCGATACCAAGAAAGTAAAAGGAGCTCATCGTGCTGTGGTTATCTTTTTCAGGAGTAGTGTGTCTGGAATGTTGAGGCTTATAGTACATAAAAAAGGGGGAGTGAGCAAAAGAGCGGGGCGTTCAGCGGGTGCTCTGCTCTTTTGAGTAAAAGAATCGGCATGATGCTGTAAAAGAATGAAATGAATCTGTACTTTGATGGTTACAGTTTTTATGGATTAAAACGGTGACGCAATTATGCAATTTATCGACCTGCTTTCACAAAAAGATCGGATACGTGCATCGCTCCTCAAGCGTATCGAGCGGATTCTGGACAGTGGCCAGTTTATTATGGGGCCTGAGGTGACCGAACTTGAATCACGTCTTGCAGCGTATGTCGGCACGCGCCACTGCGTCTCCTGCTCTTCAGGAACGGATGCCCTGCTCATGCCTTTGATGGCAAAGGGGATCGGTCCGGGTGATGCGGTTTTTACCACGCCATTTACCTTTGTCGCTACGGCCGAAGTGATCAGCCTTGTTGGTGCAACCCCGGTGTTTGTGGATGTCTCTCCCGACACCTTTAATATCAATCCCGATCTTGTTGGCCATGCTGTTGATCAGGCAGTGCAGCAAGGGCTGAAGCCCAAGGCAATTATTCCGGTTGACCTGTTTGGTCTGCCTGCCGACTATGAGCTCCTTGATGCCGTTGCCAGCGATTACCGGCTCTGGATGCTTGAAGATGCGGCGCAGAGTTTTGGTGGCAGCATTGGTGGACGCAAGGCAGGCAGTTTTGGTTTGGTCGGCGCAACCTCATTTTTTCCGGCCAAACCGCTTGGCGCTTATGGCGACGGGGGAGCGATATTTACCGATGATGATGAGCTCTATGCACTGCTCCGCTCAATAAGGGTGCATGGCAGTGGCGAGGATAAATACAGCAACGACCGTATCGGTATCAATGGTCGCCTCGACTCGTTTCAGGCCGCAGTGCTTCTCGAAAAGCTTGCAATTTTTGAGGAGGAGCTCGCCACTCGTCAGCGCATTGCTGAAGCCTACAGCGAAAGGCTTCAGGGCAGGCTGGTGGTTCCCCGGATTCCCAAAGGGTATCGCTCGGCATGGGCGCAATACTCGGTGCTTGCCGCTTCAACCGAAGAGCGTGACCATCTTATGCAGGCGTTACAGCAGGCGGGTATTCCCTCAATGATCTATTACAAAATTCCACTCCATCTTCAGAAAGCCTATCACAACCTCGGGTATGTCGCAGGCGATTTTCCGGTGTCGGAGGATCTGAGCGGAAGGATTTTTGCGCTTCCCATGCATCCGTATCTCAAGGAGGAGGAGATTGAGCAGATCTGTTCCGTTTTGTTACGGTAAGCGTACAAGTACAACCTCACTCTTTTTAATTCGTGCATATTCTTTTTGTTCATCAGAATTTTCCGGGGCAGTTCAAGTTTCTTGCTCCTGCTTTGGCTGCCGACCCGGCAAACAGCGTTGTGGCCATGACCATGAAGCAGGTGCAGGCGAAAGAATGGCAGGGTGTCAAACTGCTCTCCTATGCGGCTACCCGTGGCACAACAAAGGGTGTGCATCCGTGGGTGAGCGATTTGGAGACCAAGACCATTCGGGGAGAGGCCTGTTTTCGGGCGGCGCAACAGTTGAAAGCGGGCGGGTTTACTCCTGGGGTGATTGTTGCCCATCCCGGATGGGGAGAGAGCCTGTTTCTTAAAGATGTTTGGCCGACGGCAAAGCTGGGTATCTACTGCGAGTTTTACTACCATGCCCAGGGCGCTGATGTGGGTTTCGATCCGGAGTTTCCTCCAAGGGACGAGGGTGGGGATGCCTGTCGTCTGCGTCTGAAAAACCTTAATAATCTTTTGCACTTCCAGATAGCCGATGCCGGACTTTCGCCCACAGAGTGGCAGGCAAGCACCTTCCCGGAGCCATTTCGTTCAAAGATTACGGTGGCACACGATGGCATTGATACCGCCATGGTTGCGCCAAATTCGACGGTCACCCTCACCCTCAATGGCAAGGTGACGCTGACAAGGCAGGATGAGGTGATCACCTTTGTGAATCGTAACCTTGAGCCATACCGTGGGTACCATATTTTCATGCGTGCGCTGCCAGAGATGCTGCGGCGCAGGCCAAAGGCTCGGGTGCTCATTGTTGGTGGCGACAGGGTGAGCTATGGGGCAAAACCTGAGGGAGAACGAACCTGGAAGGAGATTTTTGCCGCCGAAGTGCGCCCGCAAATCAGCGATGCGGACTGGGCGAGGGTTCATTTTCTCGGCACTATTCCTTATCCACAGTTTATGCTGCTTCTGCAACTCTCAACCGTTCACGTTTACCTGACCTATCCGTTTGTTCTTTCATGGAGCCTGCTTGAGGCCATGAGCGCCGCGTGCGCCATCGTGGCCAGCGATACAAAGCCGGTGCACGAGGCAGTCCTGAACGATGAGACCGGACGATTGGTGAATTTTTTTGATGTTGCAGCCCTGACCGATGAGGTCTGCTCACTGCTCGACGACCCTGCCGGTCGGGCACGGCTGGGAGCCAACGCCCGTGCCTTTGCACAAAGCCATTATGATCTCAAAACGGTCTGTTTGCCCCTTCAGCTTGAGTGGGTGAAGAGTCTTGCGGTCGCGCATCCCTAACCTATTCACCACAGAAAGATGGCTTCTTTTTGGGTTCTGCTTGCTGGATGATTACCTTTTAGGGGTAAAACAACAATTCTCTTTGCAAGATAGATCAATGTACTTGTGAAAAGCATGGCGAGAGCGGAAAAGGCATCCGCCCACCGGCGAAGATTCGGGAAACATTCCATCTCCGTTGTGGTAGTGATGCTGCTTGTTCTCCTGACATCTCTTTTGTCTCCATTGCAGGCAGGCGCTGTAATGCCGGTTATCCTCGACCGCGCCCCCCGCGTTGAGCTGTCGGGATTTATGGAGCGTTATGACGACCACACTGAAAAACTGACGCTTGCCGACATAATTAACCCCAAAAATGCCATTGGCTTCACGCAGCTCAAGGGGAACCTCAACGATGGGTACAGCCACAAAGCGGTCTGGCTGCGCTTTACCCTCTCTCGCACCTCCAGGTTTCCTGCAGAGGCATGGTTACGGCTTTACCCGCCCTACCTGGATCACGTCACCGTTTTCATTCAGACAGGCCATGATCAATCCAGCGCCTCTTCCTGGCGCAAGATACTCCTCGGCGACCACACTCCCGTTGCTGATCGTCCGGTGCCGAACGCCGACTTTTTAGCCCCCTTGTTGCTGCCTCTCGAAACGCCTGTCACCATTTACGTTCGGGTACAGGCTATCAGCTCCCTGAATTTTGGGGCTTCTGTGCATACCCCGACAGACATGAACCGCCAAACGAGTACCAGCATCCTCTTTCAGGGCGGCTATCTGGCCATTGTCATCGTTATCTCGCTACTGAACTTTATCTATTTTATGCGCATTAAGGATCGACTTTTCCTCTACTTTGCGCTCTACGCCCTGGCTGTCTCCATCAATTATTTCTCCATAAGCGGTATTCTCAGCCTGATTCTGCCTGGCTCGGCCCATCTTGTCTCCGACTATCTCGCTGATATTGGAAAGGGTGGAGGCATACTCCTCGTTTCAGTTTTTTTAATCCGCCTTTTTGCTACAGAGCTTACCCCCTTTACCCGCCGATACCTCAAGCTCATGGTGGTTATTGGTGCTCTCACCATACTTGCTGATCCACTCGGCTTTTATATTGAGATGGCCCCTGTCACCTCTCTTGGAATGCTTTTTCTCTTTTTTGTTGTCAGTTGGCTGAGCTATAAAGCTGTAAAAAACAATAAACCCGGAGGCCAGCTTTTCTTTATAGCATTCGGCATCAGCAATCTTGGTTATTTTATCCATTTTCTGCAACTACTCGGTCTGGTTCCCCTTGGATGGTGGAACATCAACAATATCCAGTATGCCTCTCTGCTCAATATTGTCCTCATGACCTTCGCTCTCGCCGAGCGTCTTCGGGAGACTGAACAACGGGCAATGGCTGCACTCAGGGAGTCGGAGCTCAGGAGTGTGGAACTGGCAACGGAACGAGTGGCAACGGAGCGGCAGCAGCGATTCCTGACGATGGTCTCTCACGAATATCGAACTCCTCTCTCCATTATCCGAAGCTCCCTTGATATCATGAACCTTCAAATGAGCGACCAATATCCCGAAAACAGGAGTGAGCTTGATAAAATGAAGCGTGCGGTTCGTCGTCTGGTGGAGGTGATGGATGTTTCGCTCGAAAAAAGCCGTCTCTCTGATTCCAGGGAAAAGGAGGGAGCCGAGCGTACTCTTGTAGCGCCATTCATGGCCTCAGAAATTGAAGAAGTTCGTGCGCTCTGGCCGAAACGTACCTTTATCTTTACCATATCGCTCACTGACCATGCAATTGATGCTGAAAAACATTACCTTACGACTGCTTTGTTTAACCTGTTCGATAATGCCCAAAAATACTCTCTGCCAGACTCTCCGATTGAGATTGATTGCCACGGAGAGGGAGATGAGGTCGTTATCAGGATAAAAAATCAGAGCGATGGCATCTTGACGAATGAGACAGAAGAGCTTTTCAAGAAATACCAGCGTGGCAGCAACAGCAATAATACCAATGGCTCTGGTCTCGGTCTGTGGCTGGTGCAGGAGATCATCCAGCGACACAATGGCACTGTTACGCTTGAAAAGAGCGGCGACCATGTCGAGGTGACAGTTCGCCTTCCTCTTGCCGATACGGTAGAGAAATCCACAAAAGATGAAACACCATTAATAGAGAAGCTCAATGAATTGAGTCTCTCATTCGTCGGCTTGGATGCCGTGAATACTGTTTAGCAATAAAAGCTGAAATTGTTTTACCTTTGAAAAGAGCTCATCTGCGGAGCGCGGCTTTGGGTTCTGAGTTGGTAATTGTTTCTGCATGAACGATGATTGCTTTATACGTTAATCGGCTGGATTACTACAGTAGACGAAGCGATTTATACCGAGTATGACGGAGTAGTTCATGAATGCAGCATCGGCCCCCCATAAGCGAAACATCGGAAAGCTTCTCGCATTCGTTGCGGTGCTGTTGTACGTTTTGTTGTTTGTGCCCGGCATGTTTTCACCGGTGGTTTGTGCCGCAGTTCCTCTCGTTCTCGACAGAGCCCCCTCATACGAGCTTGCGGGGCATATAGAGCGCTTTGACGATCTGTCGGCGAGGATGACTTTCGAAGAGATGCTGCATCCTGAAAATAGAGTGGCATTCAAGCCACTCAAGGGCAATCTCAACGATGGGTATAGCCACAAAGCGGTCTGGCTCCGTTTTACGCTGACTCGTACCTTAAGCTTTCCCGCAGAGGCATGGGTTCGGTTTGGCCCGCCTTATTTGGATTATGTTACCGCATACATTCAGACCGCCCCCAATCCCTCCGTGGCCTCTTCGTATAGCAGGGTTCGCCTTGGTGACCACATACCAGCCGCAGAACGTCCTGTTTTGGATCCGGACTTCCTGGCTCCTGTTTTTCTGCCTGAAGGCCGGACTGTCACGGTGTATGTTCGAGTACAATCCATTACCCCCCTCAGCCTGACCGCAACGGTCCAGACTGAGGCTGATCAGGTAAGCTCTACTAATAAAAACATTTTGACTCAGGGTAGCTATCTCACTATCATTCTGGTGATCGCTATGCTGAACCTCATATTTTTCTTTCGTATCGGCGATCAATTGTTCCTGTATTTTTCGCTCTTTGCCATAGCTCTTTTCATCAACTACCTCTCCATAAGCGGTATTCTGATCCTCATCATGCCTGGTTCGGTGCACCTTGTTTCCGATTATTTCGGCGACATCGGTATGAGCGGGTCGATACTTCTGTTTTGTATATTTTTACAACGCCTTTTTGCGCCAGTGATGACAACTCCTATCCGATGGTATCTGGAGTTCATGGCCGTCATGGCCATACTGACTACTCTTGCCGATCCAATCGGGTACTACGTCGAGATAGCTCCGATTACCTCACTGGGAGTGCTCTGCCTGTTTTTTGTTGTTATCTGGTTGAGCATTCAGGCAGTCCGAAAGCAACTACCGGGGAGAAAAATCCTCTTTGTTGCATTCGCGATCAGCAATCTTGGGTACTTTCTGCACTTTGTCAAAATGCTGGGATTGATGCCCTTCGACTGGTGGAACATCAATTACCTCCCGTTCTCTTTGCTGCTCAATATCCTGCTTATAACCTTGGCACTTGTCGAGCGTATGCGCGAAACCGAAATACGTACCAGGGAAGCTCTCCGTGAATCGGAGCAACGTTTCATGGAGGTTCAGATAGAGCGGTTGGCAACAGAACGGCAGAAGCGCTTTCTTGCCACTATCTCTCACGAATATCGAACTCCTCTCTCCATTATCCGAAGCTCCCTTGATATTATGGAGCTTCAGAGGAGCGATCAATACCCTGAGAACAGGAGTGAACTCGATAAAATGAAGCGTTCCGTTCGTCGTCTGGTTGAGGTGATGGATGTTTCGCTCGAAAAAAGCCGTCTCTCTGATTCCAGGGAAAAGGAGGGAGCCGAGCGTACTCTTGTAGCGCCATTCATGGCCTCAGAAATTGAAGAGGTTCGTGCGCTCTGGCCAAAACGTACCTTTATCTTTACCATATTGCTCACTGACCATGCAATTGATGCTGAACAACATTATCTTACAACTGCTTTGTTTAACCTGTTCGATAATGCCCAAAAATACTCTCTGCCAGACTCTCCGATTGAGATTGATTGCCACGGGGAGGGAGAAGAGGTCGTTATCAGGATAAGAAATCAGAGCAATGATATTTTGACGAATGAGACAGAAGAGCTTTTCAAGAAATACCAGCGTGGCAGCAACAGCAATAATACCAATGGATCCGGTCTCGGTCTGTGGCTGGTACGGGAGATCATCCAGCGACACAATGGCACTGTTACGCTTGAAAAAAGCGGCCACCATGTCGTGGTAACGGTTCGCCTCCCCCTTGCCGATACTGTAGAGAAATACACAAAAGATGAAACAGGTTAACAGAGATGCTCAATGAAACAGAAACGAATAATCATTGTCGAAGATGACAGGGACTTGCTCGAAAACATGGTGAAGTACCTGACGCTTGCCGGCTATGAGGTGACAGGAGCGGCCTCTGCTGGTGAATTTTACTATCATCTCTCGCGGCAAACATACCTGCTGGCTGTACTCGATATCGGCCTTCCCGACCAGAGCGGTCTGGTGCTTGCCGAATATTTACGAAAAAATACCAGTATGTGGATTATCATGCTGACGGCACGCTCAACACTTGACGACAAACTTGCAGGGCTGAAATGCGGAGCTGATTTCTATCTGGTCAAGCCGATTGACTGCAGCGAACTCGCCGCTACCATTGCCAATGTTTTTGCGCGTTTTGATGAGAAGCCTGCGTTTCCTGAAGAGGATGAGGAGAGATGGGAACCGGCATCTGCACCATGGAAACTTGAGCGTAGCGGGTGGATACTGATCACTCCCAAGGGCGACTCCATTAAACTGACCTCAAAAGAGTTTGAATTTATTGCATCTCTCGATGTCCGAAAAAAAACCATTGTGGCCCGCCGGGATCTCCTGAAAATTCTTGATTATCCTTCGACGGAACAGGCGAGCCATGCACTCGAATCGATGGTCTCCCGCCTGCGCAAAAAAATTGAAGAGGCAGGTTGTGAGTTTCCCGTCAAAACCTCCCATGGCACAGGGTACTGTTTATCCGCAGATATTATAAGTATTTGATTTTTCCGGCACATACAGCCTTTACCTGACAGAAATCAGTAGTCCCCCCCCGATTTTTGTACTTTGAAGCCCGAAGAATCGATATTGGTATAGGTGCAGCTCCCGCCATGGTTTTAAATGGCTATAGGACATATTCCTCGGAGCTTTGCTTCGGGAAGAAAATCTTATACATGAATGTATACCCCGTAGCTCTGCTGCGGGGTAGTTAATTGTTACAGAAAAGTGGGGACTTCTTCTTTGTTATCATAAATTACGGGCGATACGACCACTTTTTCAAGCGGCAACTCCTCTTCTGTTCAGGAGGAGAATGTGCAATATGAATCTCACTGCACTCATGTATTTGGGGATGCCAAAAAAACTTGTTACGACCATTTTGGTAGCCAGGCTGTTGCTTGCCATGGTTGTGTTCTCTCTTTTCAGTTTCCGGGCCCATGCGGCCCAAACCGTCGTCATTCTTGACCGTGAACCCTCTCTTGAACTTTCCGGACACTTTGCCAAGTACGATGATTTCTCAGGAAAATTGACGCTTGCCGACATTCTTGATCCAAAAAATGCCATCGGCTTCAAGCGACTCAAGGGTAATCTCAACGATGGGTACAGCCACAAAGCGGTCTGGCTGCGCTTTACGCTGACTCGTACCTCCCGATTTCCCGCAGAGGCATGGTTGCGGTTTTACCCGTTATACCTCGATCATGTAACCGTTTATATTCAGTCAGGCATCGACCCATCCAGGCCATCATCCTGGCGCCAGATACAACTTGGCGACCACATTCCCGTCGCTGATCGTCCTGTGCCAACACTCAATTTTTTTGCTCCCTTGTCACTGCCTCTCGAAACGCCTGTCACCATTTACGTCAGGGTTCAGACGACCAGTTCCCAGCATTTTGGGGTCTCTGTTCATACGCCGAGGGATATGATTCGTGAAACTGAAACCAACATGCTGTTTCAGGGCGGCTATCTGGCCATTTTTATCGTGATCTCGCTGCTGAACTTTATCTATTTTCTTCGTATTCGGGATAGACTTTTCCTTTACTTCGCGCTCTATGCTTTGGCGGTCTGTGTCAGTTATATCTCAATAAGTGGTATTCTCACTCTGATCCTGCCAAACTCAGCCCATCTCATCTCCGACTATCTCGCTGATACTGGAAAGGGTGGAGGAATACTCCTCTTTTCAGTTTTTTTAATCCGCCTGTTTGCCGAAGAGCTTACACCATTAATCAGCCATTACCTCCGGCTCATGGCGGTTATTGGCGCTCTTACGGTACTTGCCAATCCTCTCGGATTTTCTGTAGAGATAGCTCCCCTCACCTCTCTGGGAGTGCTTTTTCTCTTTTTTGTGGTCAGTTGGCTGAGTTATAAAGCTGTAAAAAACAATAAACCCGAAGGCGTAATTTTTTTTCTGGCATTCGGCATCAGCAATTTTGGTTTTGTTATGCGTTTCCTGCAACTGATTGGCCTGGTTCCCCTTGAATTGTGGAACATCAATAATGTCCAGTATGCCTCTCTGCTCAATGTTATACTCATGACACTCGCTCTCGCAGAAAGGCTTCGGGAAACGGAAAAACGGGCAATGGCTGCACTCAGGGAGTCTGAGCTGAAAAGTGTGGAGCTTGCAATGGAGCGAGTGGCAACGGAACGGCAGCAGCGATTTCTGACTATGGTGTCGCACGAATATCGAACTCCTCTCTCCATTATTCGGAGCTCCCTTGATGTCATGGAACTGAGGGTGAACCGCCAATACCCTGAAAAAAGTAGTGATCTTGATAAAATGAAACGTGCGGTTCGTCGTCTGGTTGAGGTGATGGAGGTTTCGCTTGAAAAAAGCCGGCTTTCTGATTCCCGGGAAAAGGAGGGACGCGTGCGTACTCTTTTAGCGCCATTCATGGCATCAGAAATTGAGGATGTTCGCGCTCTCTGGCCGAAACGTACCTTTACCTTTGCCATATCGCTCACCAGCCATGCCATCAATGCTGAAAAACACTATCTTGCCACCGCGTTGTTTAATCTGCTTGATAATGCGCAGAAATACTCTCCGCCAGATTCTCCGATTGAGGTTGATTGCCACGGAGAGGGAGGAGAGGTGGTTATCAGGGTACAAAATCAAAGCAACGACATTTTGACGAATGAGACAGAACAACTTTTCAAAAAATACCAGCGCGGCAGCAACAGCCGTCATACCAACGGCTCCGGCCTCGGCTTGTGGCTGGTGCAGGAGATCATTCAACGGCATCATGGCTCTGTTAGGCTTGAAAAAAGCGGCGACCTTATGGTGGTGACGGTTCGCCTTCCCCTTGCCGATACGGTAGAGAAAAGTACGAACGATGAAACAGGTTAACAGTGATGCTCAATGAAACAAATACGCATTATTATTGTTGAAGATGACAGGGATCTGCTTGAAAATATGGTGGAATACCTGACACTCCTCGGATATGAGGTGACCGGAGCTGCCTCGGCCGGTGAGTTTTACTATCATCTCTCGCAGCAAACATACCTGCTTGCTGTACTCGATATCGGGCTTCCTGACCAGAGCGGTCTGGTGCTTGCCGAATATGTACGAAAGAATACCAGTATGTGGATTATCATGCTGACGGCACGCTCAACACTTGACGACAAGCTTGCAGGGTTGAAATGCGGAGCTGATTTCTATCTGGTCAAACCGGTCGATTGCAGCGAGCTTGCTGCAACCATTGCCAATCTTGCTGCGCGTCTTGATGAGATGCCTGAGGTTGTTGAGCAGGAATTGCTGAGAGAGGCCGATACTTTGGCGCTGTGGAAACTTGAACGCAAGGGGTGGAGACTGACCCCTCCCCAGGGCGACTCCATTAAACTGACCTCCAAGGAGTTTGAGTTTCTTGCCTCACTCAGCTCACGCAGCAACACTATTGTAGCCCGCCAGGATATCATGAAAATCCTTGACTACCCTTCGACCGAACAGGCGAGCCACGCCCTTGAATCCATGATCTACCGTCTGCGCAAAAAGATCGAAGAGGCTGGCTGTGAGTTCCCCGTCAAAACATCCCATGGTGAAGGGTACTGTTTATCCGCTGATATTATCAGCATCTGATGTTCCGCAATACGTCGTTTTTGTGTCAAAAAAACATCACACACGATCTCTATCACAAAACATCACAAAAAATCATCTTAATGTGATGTTTTGTGATGTTTTGTGACTTTTTGCGATTCGTTTTTTGACCACTCCGCTGCTTATGATATAGCGATGAATTTACACATCCCCATACTTCAGTTCTGCTGGAGCATGAGCATAAGCTTTTGCTGTTTCTGACCGATTTCAATGCACAATTATCTCACAATATTCCATGGCCAACATAATCATTAATAACCTTTCTGGCGGTTCTGTCACCTGGACAGCAGCAGCGACAGCCCTGACGCTGGATGTGGGATCTGATCTGACCATTTCCGATGCCGATTATGGTGATACGTGGACCGGTGCGAGCTTGACGGTGCAGCGTGTGGGCACCGCCAAGAGCGACGATATTTTTGCCTTGAATACCACAGGTGCGCTTTTTACTGTCAGTAGTGGCAATCTGCTCTCGAATGGGAGTATTTTTGCAACGTTCACCAATGCAGGCGGACTCTTGTCTGTAAATTTTACCAGTGGCGGCACAGTGGCTACCAAAGCACTGGTAGAAGATGTGATGAAGCATATCACCTATAAAAATGCCAAACCTTCGGGCGACACGAGCATTCGCTTTACTTTGAGTGATGGGGCACCTGTCACAGCGGATGTGACGGTTGCCTCCGACTTCATCTACGTGACCAATGTAACTGATACAGCCACGATAAATGTAAACGACGGCGTGAGTTTCAGCGAGGCGGTGGCAATTGCTGCGGCAGATATAACAGGTTCACAAACACTGGTATTCGACAGTTCTCTCACCAATACTTCATCCAATTTGTCTGCCAATCTGTCATTGACAGAGAATCTGACGATTCGTCAGGAAGGTCAATTAGCTTTAGGCGGAAACAAGACGTTGACGGTGGGCAGTGGCTTGACCATGACGTTTACAGGTGCCAGTGGAAAAGGTTTGTACCTCATGCCGCCTTTGGCGGGTTCGGGTACCATAGTTGCTAATTTGAGTGGTAGCAGTTTGTTATTTACCTCAACGTCAAACACTGGTTTCACTGGTGATATCAGGATGTTTGGCAGCTTTATCGAAGCGGAGTCAAGTACCTCCTTTGGTAATGCAACGTTAGTGGCCACGAGTACCAGTAGTTACTCCATAGGTATTAACAAAAACAATAATGCGCCGACGATAGCCAATAACATTCGGTTTGAGCCGAACACTCGGTTGTACGTCGGTGGTTCGAATGATTTCACCCTGAGTGGTAATGTTGATTTGGGAGGACCTAATTCGAAAGGAGTATTTTATGTTTCTGGACCATTACTTACGCTGAGCGGTGCGATAAGTAATGGCGCGTTAAGTGTAGAACGAGGAATCGTGACATTATCGGGCACCAATAATGGCACCAATAATACTTATACGACAACGAACATTGGCGCTACCGGGATGGATTCGACCCTGATAATTGCGGGGGATAACAACCTTGGCTCTGGCGCTATTTATCTAAGCCGTAACTCGAGTCTTGTAAGTACAAGCAATGTGCTGGAGATCACTGGTTCCGGGGTTACCATTGATAACAACATTGTCCTGAATGCTTATAATGGCGGTGGAACGATCAAAAATAGCTATGCAGTCACCCTGTCAGGCACAATTAGTGGAGTTAACAGTGTGCCTACCAAATTATACAAAACAGGTACCGGAGTTTTAACCCTTTCCGGCACCAGTAACTACGCCAGTGGTGTATTGATCGTGGAGGCTGGTGCCTTTAACATTACGGGTGCTCTCAATAATGCCGCTTCGGCAACCATTGCCAGTGGCGCAGCCTTTGGTGGCAGTGGCGCATTTGGTGGGGCAACGACGGTACAAAGCGGCGGCAAGCTGGGCATAGAGAGTGCAGCAAATACCTTTACCATTGACGACAATCTTGTTCTCTCTTCTGGCGCAATCTATTCCGTCGAAATTGGTGGTGCGACTGCTGGTACCCAATACGATCAAACCATTGTTAACGGAACAGTCACTCTGACAGGAGCAACGCTCAGTATCACGACGTTCAATAGTTTTGTTCCTGGTGCAACAGATTCCTTTACCATTATTGCTAATGATGGCACCGATGTAATTGTTGGCACCTTTACCGGTCTGGCAGAAGGGGCAACGGTTGTCATAGGTGGGAGATCTCGTGAAATTTCCTACAAAGGAGGCACGGGTAATGATGTCGTTTTGCGTATGCCTGATATCACTCCTCCGACGCTCTCCAGCTCCACTCCTGCCGATAATGCCACAGCGATTGCTCCAGGCGGTAACATTGCATTGGTGTTCAGCGAAGATGTTCAGGCTGGTACCGGGAATATAGTTATCACTGATGGCGCCAGCGATACACGTACTATTCCTGTAGGTGATTCTCAGGTAACAATCAGCGGAAACACTGTTACCATTAATCCGACGAATGACCTTCATGTTGGCACAACCTATTCTGTGCAGATGGCCAGTGGCGTTCTCGCCGACAAAGCGAGTACACCCAATGTGTTTGCTGGCATAATCGATGCTATAACGCTGAATTTTACCACAAATGCAGCGCCCACCATAACAGCAGGGACGGCGACAGCAACACTGGTGGAGGCAGGCGGCGTGTCGAACGCAACGACAGGCACTGCATCGAGTAGCATCACACTGACGAAAGGCGACGTGGACGGTACGGCGAGTTACGATACAGCACCCATGGTGACGGCAGGCTGGGCAACCAGGGACACCGGCCTCACCTACACGAAAACCGGGACTTATGGCACGGCCACGCTGACGATCTCGACAGACATCGTGAGCTACGCGCTGAACGACAGCGATACGGATACCCAGGCACTTACCGCCAGCAGCAGCGTGAGCGACAGCTTCACGGTACAGGTGACGGATGGCAGCGCCACGCAGACGGTTGCCGCAGTGTTCAGCATCACGGGCACGAACGATGCTGCGGTGATCAGCGGCACAAGCACGGCAAGCGTGACGGAGGGTAATGTGGCTGCCAGCCTCAGTGCCAGCGGCACCCTCACCTCGACGGATGTTGATGGCACAGCGAACCTCTTTACCGCGCAGACGAACGTTGCCGGCAGTAATGGCTACGGGACGTTCAGCATCGACACGGCAGGAGCCTGGAGCTACACAGCAGACAATGCGCACAACGAGTTTGTCGGCGGCACGAGCTACACCGACAGCATCACGGCAGCAGCGGCAGACGGCACGACACAGGTGGTGACGGTGACGATGACCGGCACGAATGATGCAGCCGTGATCAGCGGTACGAGCAGCGCGAGCGTGACGGAGGGCAACCTGGCGACTAACCTGAGTACTGGCGGCACCCTCACCTCGACGGAT
>SZYA01000081.1 GCA_005843815.1 Chlorobium sp. | reverse complement strand
TGGCCGTAATCTATAAGCAATTCAACAATGCGTGCGTAATCCGTCTTGATTGACTCTGGCCAAGCCTCAATCTCTTTCAGTATCCGAGGGTTAAAATAGTCAAGTTGATATGCCATAGAACGAAGTTACCAAAAATGGTAACAATCCAGAAATTATTTATTCCTGTTTTTTTACACATCCGTTCTAAATCGCCTCCTTCAAATTCATCACCGACCAGTAATCAAACACCGGGCCGTCAATGCAGGTGAAGGTGGAGCCTACCATGCAGCGGCAGCACTTGCCCATGCCGCAGTGCATCCGCCTCTCCAGTGAAACAAACATACGGTTCATTGGTATGCCAAGCTTGTCGAGATAGCCGCAGACAAATTTGAACATGATTGGTGGCCCGCAGACGATGGCGTAACTCTTCTTCACATCGACAGAGATATCATTGAAGAGATCGGTGATCATGCCTCTTTTGCCTCTCCATGCTGCATCGCCATGCTCCACAATGGTGTGCAGCCGGATATGGTTGATCTTCTCCCACTCCTCAAACTGCCAGGTGAAGAGCAACTGCGACGGCTCTTTTGCGCCGTAGAGCAGATTGACATCAAGAAATCGGTCGCGATGCTCGTTGATCCAGAAGAGCGGGGCACGGAGGGGGGCAATGCCAAGTCCTCCGGCAATGAGAAAAACATTGTGGCCAGCCATCTCATCCATCGGGAACAACGAGCCGAATGGCCCCCGTATAGCGACATAAGCACCCTCTTCAATGGTGAAAAGCGCCGAGGTGACGTGGCCAGCCTTGCGGATACAGAGTTCCAGAAACTCATGGTTGGCGCTGGAGCTTGAAATTGAGATCGGCACATCACCGTAGCCGGGCAGTTCGAGCATCAGGAACTGCCCGGGCTTAAACCTGAAGCGCGCCCGCTCCAGAGGGTCGACAATACGGAGCTGAAAGAGCTTCTCCTGCTCAGTGAGCTGGACAATATTGGTGATCCGGCATTTGAACCCCCTGTCAGTGTTCATCATCTCTGAGCGGTGGTTGAAATCAGGCGACGATGAAGCGAAATCTTCGCGGTTTATGTTCTGGCGGGGGATGACGAAACGCAGGTCAGGCATGACTCCTTCTCCATTCTGAGGTCGTTGATAACATCTTTTGGGTTAATCCCGGCAAGGCAGGCTCTTCCGCAGCGGTTGCAACCAACGCAAATCTGCTGGTTGTCGTTTTCAGCGAATCCCCGGTGCTGATGGTAATAGCGATACTTCAGTCGGTCGCCGTTTTTCGGACGAAAATTGTGGCCGCCCGCCACCACGGCAAAATCGACAAGGTTACAGGAGTAGAGCCTTTTCTCTCGTTTGGCCCCCTTCAGATTGGTCTCAAACGACTCGGTGAGCGAATAGCAGTAGCATGAAGGGCAGACCATAGCGCAGGTACCGCAGTTGAGGCATTTCTGGCCCCATTTTTCCCATACGGGGGAGTCGAACTCAATATCAAGAATACTCGGGAGCGCCGTAACGTCAATCTCGGTTGTAAAGCCATGTTGAATGAGTTTGCGCCGCTCGACAAGCAGGCAGTTGTCTTCGTAAAGCGGATCACGGGTCTCAAACTCCTTGAGAAAGTTAAAGGCCTTTGATGAGTTGATAGAGAGATAATAGTTGTCGCCGATATCGGAGCAGAAGAGGTTGAAGCCGGTGGTGACCGTGTGGTGGCTCATCGATTTGCAGAAACAGTCGGGCAGCGGCAGATGATCCATGCCGATCACAAAGCTGTTCTTCCGTTTTGCCAGATAGTAAGGCGATGGAAAATGGCCGTTGAGCAACACATCGTCGAGAATATTGAGGGCGCTGATGTCGCACGCTCTGAGTCCGACAAGCACCACAGGCTCTGCGTCGTAGCTGATCTTCTGCTCCCAGCCATCCTTGTGAAAGGTAAAGCTCGACAGCTCTTCACGAAAGGGGAGAAAGAAGTGTTTGGCTGATGAGGCGGTTGCGGTGTAGTCGAAGGCGATCTCATCAACCGTCTGCACAGGTTTGAACTGGTACACGGGATTTCCCCGGCTGTCCGTGTCAACCTGCTGAGGCCCAAAAGAGCTGTTACTCTTGACAAGCAGGTCAACGAACCGCCTGAACTCCTTTTTGGAAATGACTTTATAGATCATGGCTCACATTCCTCTGTTCATCTCTTGCCGACAGTTGCCGTAACACTATACCTCGCCACCAAAGGTACACAAAAGCCTGCTGCAATAAAATTCATAACGATCTTCTGCACGAATGAAACAGCCTGCTCATCTCCTCTTTTCCAGCAGATACACCTTGTCGTTTTTTCTCACTGTTGCGCATTTGATGGTGACATTATCCCCCTTTACCGCATCCATATCCGGCAGGTCATTGGTGAAAAACCCTTCAGCCACCACCGTGACCACACCCGTTTTTGGCCCCAGAATAGAGAGCTTTTCACCCCGTTTAAGGCCACGGGCCCGGATGAGCATCTCAGCAACACCTGCTTTCGGATAGTATTTTTTGATCTCACCGATATAGGTTTTTTTTCTCCTGGGCCAGTGAGCCATACTCCCTTGTCCAGCCATCCAGAGGCTTTCCGAAATAAAACCCTTTCGAGAAGCCACGGTTATAGACCTGTGCCAGCTCATGTTTCAGCGTTATGGTCAGGTTGCTGTACCTGCTCCTGAACTCCTCGTCGGAGCGATGGTTAGTGCAGAGGTCGAGCGCACTGCGGTAGGCGGAGGTTGTTGCCTGAACATACTCTGGGCTGCGGCTCCTCCCCTCAATCTTGAAGGCGCTGATTCCCGCATCAAGAAGCACATCAAGAAACTCAACAGCGCAGAGATCTTTCGGGCTCATCACATAATCGGTGCCAAGTTCCAGCTCCTCATGCTCCTCTGGATCGGTAATAATGTACTGCCTTCGGCAAGGTTGCACACATTGCCCCCTGTTTGCCGAGCGGCCAAAAAGCTCCTGCGACATAAAGCAGCGCCCGGAAACGGCAACACACATTGCACCGTGCACAAAGCACTCAAGACGAACGTCGAGTCTGTCGCGTTTTATCTTGCCGGTGATATGGCGTACCTGCTCAAGGGTCAGCTCCCGAGCCAGCACAATCATCTTTGCACCAAGAGAGGCGTAGAACTGGACGGCGCTGTAGTTGCTGACGGATGCCTGTGTCGAGATATGAAAAGGCATATCCGCTTTCCGGCAAGCCTCGATAACGGCCATGTCCGAGCAGATCACCGCATCAAGGCACGCATCTTTGGCTGCCGAAACGGTTTGCGCCATCTTCTTCAGCTCACCATCATAGACAATGGTGTTCAGCGCCAGATAAGCTTTGGCGTTGTATGCAGTGCAGAGGGCTTTGACGGCAGGGAACTCTGCTGATGTGAAATTGCTGCTTCCGGCCCGCATGTTGTACCCCTCAGCGCCGAAGTAGACGGCATCTGCCCCGGCCTTCAGCGCAGTTACCAGACAGGTCATGTCGCCAGCGGGGGCGATAAGTTCAATGGGTGGTTTTGTTGTGGAGTTATTCTCATGAGTTGAGAGGAACTCTGCATTGGTCAAGGGCATCGGTACTGTTGTTTTGTCAGGAGGTATACTGGCATCAAGCCTCTAATGTACTCAAGAGGGAAGAGAATTCCTGTCCGTAGTCTCCAGTAAATCAATGAAAGAGGTCAGCCATTCCATGATTTCTCCAGCCATATCCACTCGCTGTTGTAAAGACGTGGGTGAAACCGTAGATTGGAGCAAAAAAATTGTTCGGTGAACAGGTAACTTTTCTGATGAAATTATTTTTAAGGCTGGTTCGTTACCTTCTTCCTTCAAAGGGGAAGATTGTGCTTGTTGTTGTTGTCAGCATCATCTCCTCTCTTCTCGGGGTGGTTTCGATCTATTCGATGCTTCCTCTTCTCAATGCGGTTTTTACTGCTGACAGGAGCATTGAAGCACCACTCTCTCCCGGGACTGTTGTTTTGGATAAAAAGGGTCTGGAGAGGAAAAGCACGTCAGGCCTGTCTGGTTTTAAGGGTGTCGATACAGAAAAGTTGAAGGCATCAGCGACTGAGGCGTTTGCAGATCGGTTTCATGCTGAAACCAAAGAGCGGACGCTCCTCAATATCTGTCTTTTTTTGATTGCCTCATTTGCGGTCAAAAACCTTTTCGTCTATCTGAATGGTCAGCTCATCTTCAGGATACAGACCAAGACTGCCAAAAAGCTTCGGGACGATGTGTTCAGTAATATCATTGAAATGCACCTTGATTATTTCAATAAAAACCGGGTTGGCAACTTGATGAACCTGGTATATAATGATGTTCAGGCGGTGAACAATGCGGTGAATTCGACGTTTGTTAATTTTTTGCAGAACCCGTTTGCGATATTTGTCTACGTCACGGTGCTTTTTGTGTTAAGCTGGAAACTGACGTTGTTTGCCTCCCTGACATCACTGCTCATTTTTTTTGTTATCCGAACTATTGGTGGACAGGTAAAAGAGAATGCGGCAAATTTCCGCACTAAAATGGGGGATATGAATGCGGTTTTACAGGAGAAATTCAGCGGCATCAAGGTTATCAAGTCCAGTGCTTTTGAAAATGTAGAGTTTGAAAGATTTCAGGTGTTTACTCACGATTTTCGTAAACTTGACATAAAGATCGCCAGACTCCAAAATATTATCGGGCCACTTAATGAAACATTGCTGGTGTCGGCTATTGCCTTTGTGCTCTGGTTTGGTGGATTGCAGGTATTCGAGGGGCGGTTGACCTCTTCTGAGCTTATTCTGTTTGCTTTTACTCTTTATTCTGCGATGGGGCCCATTAAAAAATTTGGGGATGTGAATAACCAGTTGGCGGTCGGGATGGTCTCTGCAGAGCGCTTGTTTGAACTTCTTGATACGGTTCCAGATATTGAAAACGGTACTCATGCGATTAACGGCTTTTTGCATGATATCAGGTTTGAGGATGTCTGTTTTAAATACAGCAAGGATGCTGATGCTCCCAATGTGCTCGACCATGTCTCTTTCATGATCAAAAAAGGGGAGACTGTTGCGCTTGTAGGCCAGTCTGGCTCTGGCAAGTCAACAACGGTTGATCTGCTCTTGCGTTTCTACGATGTTGATTCAGGCAGAATTACCATTGACGGGATAGATATTCGTGAGTTCGACTTCAAGCAGTTGCGCTGCATGATTGGTGTGGTGAGCCAGGAGGTTATTCTGTTTAACGACACGATTAAGGCAAACATTGCCTATGGTACCCATGAAGCTATTGGTCATGACAGGGTGATTACTGCGGCAACAATGGCAAATGCGCATCAGTTTATTGAAGAGAAGCCGGAGCAGTATGAGACCTTGATTGGAGACAGGGGAGTCCAACTTTCCGGTGGACAACGCCAGCGGCTGGCCATTGCCCGTGCCATGGTGAAAAATCCTGAACTGCTGATTTTTGATGAGGCGACCAGTGCCCTCGATAATGAATCCGAGAAGGTGGTGCAGCAGGCGATTGATCATGCAATGGAGAATCGTACAGCGCTTGTGGTAGCGCATCGCCTGTCGACGGTCAGAAATGCCGACAGGATTATTGTTATGGATCGTGGCAGGACTGCTGAGTCGGGTAGTCATGAAGAGCTGCTCAATGCGGGTGGGTTATACAAGCATCTCTATGATATTCAGTTTGCGGGGAAAGCGGAAGGGTAGAGGCATTCAAAAGATCTATTATTGACACCATGCCACATCATAACGATCGATATGTTGTTGTTATCCCGGTTTTTAACCAGCTTCATTACACTGCGCAGTGTGTGGAAAGCCTGCTGGTCCAGCACGTCAGGCCTGAACATATCCTTATTATCGACAACGCAAGCAGCGACGATACAGCGCTTTGGCTGGAAAGGCGACCTGAGATCAACTCGCGTCGTAATCGGACAAATCTTGGTTGTGGATGTGCCTGGACTCAGGGTGTGGTGCTCAGCCCGGATGCTGAATGGATCGTGTTGCTGAATAATGATGTTCTTGCTGGCCCTGATGCTATTGGGTCTCTTTTGGATGCGGCTGAGCGGGAAAAGCTTGGTGTGGTGAGTCCTGCGCTTCTGGAAGGTTTGAACGACTATGATTTTGATGCTTTTGCGGTAAAGTATCAGCAATCCATGGCTGGCACGGTTCGCCCCGGCCGATTCCATGGGGTATGTTTTGCTGTTCATCGAAGTGTTATCGAGAAAATAGGCTATCCAGATACCGATCGGCATCTTGGCGGATATGAAGATGCCGAATTTCTCTTTCGGTGCAGGCGTGCAAACATTTCAGTCGGTATTGTTGGTGATTCGGTTTTTCACCACTTTGGGTCGATTACCCAGAAAGCCATCAAGCAGAAGACAGGTCAGAAATCTCTTGGCGATCTCAACTATTTTCGTTCCAGGGTTGGTTCAAAATGGTGGTCAAGAAAGAGAGATAAATTTTTGTCGAAGTTCGTTTTCAGGAAATGGATCGGTCAGGAGGTAGTTAAATCCGGTTATTCACTTCATATGGTACGCAAAGATGGTGAATGGGAGATTCGCTGACAATCCCGCCATTGCAGGTAGTTCAAAACGACAACCAGATTGATAAAGATGCCAGACAGGCTCACCGACGACAGGGTAAGTGTGACATTTTTTCTGATTACCTATAACCAGGAAAGATACATTCGTGAGGCAATCGAGGGGGCTTTCAGTCAAACCTACGCCCCGCTTGAGATTGTTATATCCGACGACTGTTCGACGGATGGGACGTTTCGCATCATTGAGGAGATGTGCGAAAAGTATGATGGGTCACACAACATTGTCGTGAATCGCAACACTGAGAATCTTGGCGTGATTGCACATATCAACAGGATAACCGATCTCTCTTCAGGCGAGTTGATTATCTGTGCGGCTGGTGACGACATTTCACTTCCTCACAGGACGGAAAAGGTGGTAGAGAGGTATCTCGCTACGGGTCGCAGGGCATCATTGATTCACTCGTCGGTCTATCTTATTGATAGAGAAGGCAACAGGGTTGGTACGAGGCTTCCTCCGCTCATATCTCAAGGGATGACAATCGAGGAAATAGCGCTGAGCGATGCTTTGTTCATTGGAGCAACCATCGCATATACCAGAAAAATTGAAGAGATGTTCGGTACCATAAAATACAGTAAATGTTTTGAGGATCTGGTTATGGGGTTCAGGAGCGCTTTGGCTGGTTCACTTGAGTATATCTCTGAGCCGATGCTTTTGTACAGGTATGAATCCGGTATATCGGCATGTTCCACTCTCCAAAACGAGCCCTTCAACGAGAGAATTGCCAGAGAGATACGTCATCAGGAGATGTATCTGGCTGTGATGGCTCAGCGATTGGTCGACCTTGAAAGGATAGGTAACGATGAACTGCAACCGCTGGTGAAAAACAAGCGAGCTGCGGTGTTGTTGAAGCGAAAAGTCTGGATGGGGAACTATCGTTTTTTACGGTTATTGTCATATTCGACCAAAAGGGGGTATTTGGGGCTGTTTTTAAGCTTATTGCTCCGCAAGAAAAAAAGGGGTATTATTTTTTCTATAAACAAAGTGGTGTTCAAGAGCGCCATTAATTGACAGCGAATATCGATAAACATGGATTACAGGATGCATGATGAAAAGGTAGTAACAACCTTTTTTCTGATTACCTATAACCAGGAAAAGTATATTCGTGAGGCCATTAAGGGTGCTTTCAGTCAGACCTACTCGCCTCTTGAGATTGTCATATCCGACGACTGTTCGACGGATGGGACATTCCGGATAATTGAGGAGATGTGTGAAAAGTATGATGGGCAACATAAAATTGTCGTCAATCAAAACAGGGAGAATCTTGGCCTGATCGGCCACATCAACCGGATAACAGAACTCTCTTCCGGCGAGCTGATTATTTATGCGGCGGGCGATGATATTTCGCTTCCACACAGGACGGCAAAGCTGGTTGAAAGATATCTTGCCACAGACCGCAAGGCTTCGTTACTGCACTCCTCCGTCTATCTTATTGATATTGCTGGTAACAGGGTTGGTACGCGGCATCCTCCGGTTATATCACATGGCATAAACGGGATGAGTCTCGAAGATATGGCGCTCAGCGGAGCGCTGATTATCGGCGCGACTTCCGCGTTTACCAGGAAAATAGAGGAGACGTTTGGTCCGATTACCTACAGCAAATGTGTTGAGGATTTGGTTATGGGGTTCAGAAGTGCCCTGACCGGAAGTCTTGAATACATTCCCGAACCACTGATCCTGTACAGACACGATTCAGGCATAACATCCAGGGTCGATTCGCGGAGCCAGACATATAAAGAATACATAAAAAGTAAAATTCGTGGTGAGGAGGGCTATTTGGCAGTTTTGGCTCAAAGGATCGATGATCTCAAAACAATTGGTGAGGGTGATTTGATTCCTTTGATAAAACGCAAACGAACCGAGGTGCTCTTAAAAAGAACACTATGGACACGGAAATATTCCTTTATCAAGTTAGTCTCATATTCCTATAAGAGATGCCTTTTTGGTGTATTTGTCCGGTTATTGCTCCGGGAGAAAAAAAAGCGTATCCTCTTTTATGTTAAAAAATTAATGCACACGAGCAGAGTAAATTCCTGAGAGTGTGCATTCAGTGCTTCCAGCTTGATATCGAGCAATGATCGATTTTCAGGTATGCCAAATGAACAGGTGACAACAATAAAAAATGTAATGACTATTTTATAGGCGCGTTTCGTAAAAATTATGAAACCTACACCCCAACGCATCCTCATCATTGTACAGCGCTCCAACGGTGATGTTTTTCTAAGTTCACCGCTGATTGAGGGGCTTTTTCGGGCCTATGGCAGCCCGTATATTGATCTTTTGGTCAATAGCGATACACTGCCGATTGCCCGAACGCTGCCGCATATCGTTGATATTCATCAGTTTACCTACAATAGTGCAGGAAAGGGTCGCGGAACCCAGACTACAGACCTGCTCAAAAAAATTGCCCGTCGTTACGATTTGAGCATTAACCTTACGGCGAGCGACCGTTCTGTACTGTTTGCTCTGGCTGCCGCACGAAAGGCCATCAGTGCAGTGGAACCTGACCGTAAAAAATCGTGGTGGAAGCGCTTGCTTCTGTCGGCGCATTACGATTTCGATTCCCGTCGGCACATCATCGAGAATAATACTACAGCTCTTGATCTGCTGGGTATTGGCTCTGGCAAGCCGACGGTTCGTTCGTATTATTCCGAAACGGCAGACAAAAGCGTCGGCAGGATGCTGAGTGATCGAGGTATCCGTGAATGTATCATTGTTCATCCTGGTGCGCAGTACGATTACAAGGTCTATCCAGAAAAACTCCGCAATGAGCTGCTCGAACGGCTTGACAGCCTTGGTGTGCCATTGGTGGTTACTGGGTCGAAAAGCTTGCTTGATCTGGAGATTAAACGGGGGCTTCCGAAGCTTGCCAATCTCCACGATTTTATTGGTTTGACGAGCATGGAGGAGCTGATTGCGCTCAGTGACCGATCAATTGCCTATATTGGGGCGGATACGCTGACCATGCACATTGCGGCATCGCAGAACAAACGGATTTTTGCCATTTATGGGCCAACCATGCTCAGTATGTGGTCGCCGTGGTGCAATGAGCTTCGGACGGGTACCTGCATGAACAGGCCAGTGCAGACTTATGGGAATGTCACTATC
The DNA here is from genome assembly GCA_005843815.1 of Chlorobium sp. GTDB lineage: Bacteria > Bacteroidota > Chlorobiia > Chlorobiales > Chlorobiaceae > Chlorobium. The sequence continues at coordinate 3,769 of SZYA01000081.1, read as the reverse complement.
TTTCAGGCGGATATGCCTTGCGTAGCCTGTGGCAAGGCGGGTTGCGACGATCATCATGGTGCAAGCGAGTGTCTTAATCGTATAGATCCGGATGTCATCTTTAAAGAAATCAGAGAGTGGCTGACAACATATCGGTAACCATCCTTACAAAAAACTCCGCCGCCTCTCTTGTTGAGTGTTTGACTGCGCTTGAAGCGTTTTCCGAGGTGGTGATTGTCGACACCGGATCGACCGATGAGACCATATCCATCGCTTCAGGATTCAGGAACGTTATTCTCTATCAACACCCGTTCATTGGTTTTGGCCCGATGAAGAACATTGCCGTTGACAGAGCATCTAATGACTGGATTTTGTCGGTTGACAGCGACGAAGTGGTGACGACAGAGCTGGTCGATGAACTTTTGAGCCTTAAGCTTGATGACAACGTCGTGTATATGATGGCGCGCGATAACTATTATCATCGCAGGCTGATTCGTGGCTGTGGCTGGGAGAATGATCGGGTTGAGCGGTTGTTTAACAGGCAGAGCACTCGATACAACGACAAACAGGTTCATGAAGGACTTGCCATGAGTGGCAACCTGAAAACAGAGCTTTTGACAGGCAGACTGAAGCATTACCCCTACGACAACGCGTCGCAGCTCCTTCATAAAATGCAGCATTATTCCACGCTTTGGGCTGAGGATCAGCGTGGTCGAAAAAAAGCGTCGCCTCTCAAGGCATTATTTTACGGAGTGCTTACTTTTTTGAAATCTTACCTGCTCAAACAGGGGTGGAGATACGGTTATGAGGGGTTGCTGATTTCAGTTTCAAATGCGAATGGGGTCTTTTATAAATACATCAAGCTTTATGAAGTCGACAGAGAGTGTCACCTGTAGTCTCGTTATTACGACCTACAATTCACCTGAAGTGCTTGATCTGGTTTTTCGTAGTGCACTTGCGCAGTCTGAATTGCCTTGCGAAATCATTATTGCTGACGATGGCAGCACGAGTGATACGAAAATGGTTATTGATGCTCATCGCAGGGATGCAACGATACCGCTGGTACATGTGTGGCAGGAAGATTTAGGTTATCGGCTAGCCGCATCACGGAACAGGGCAATTGCGGCGGCGAGGGGGAATTATATAGTTCTTGTTGACGGAGATATACTTCTGCATCGGGACTTTATCGGTGACCACAGACGACTGGCGATTGAAGGTACGTTTATCCAGGGATCAAGAGTGCTTCTTTCGCAGGAGAATACTCCACAGCGACTCAAAACGAAAAATATTTCGTTTTCTCTCTTTGGGAAAGGGATTAAAAACCGCAAGAATACTCTGCGTCTGCCGTTGCTTTCAAAACTTTTGTCGTTGAAAACTTGCTCTCACCATGGAATAAGAGGCTGCAACATGTCGTTTTTCAGGGATGACTGTATCCGGGTCAACGGCTTCAATGAGGATTTTGTCGGCTGGGGGCGGGAAGATAGTGAATTTGCTGTTCGGCTTATCAATAGCGGTATTTTACGGCGAAATGTCAGGTTCAGCGCTCTTGCATGTCATCTCGGGCATCGTGAAAATCCGAGACGGTCGCTTGCCGACAATGACAGAATACTCGAACAGGCGATTATTGGCAGGCTGACCAAATGTCGGAATGGCCTCGACAAGTATCTGGAAAATAAATAATTATGAAGATCAGTGCCTTTACCTTTATCAAAAATGGAATGATACTTGGTTTTCCATTCCGGGAATCGATTCGTTCCGTGCTGCCGATTGTCGATGAATTTGTCGTCAACGTCGGCGACAGTGATGATGATACATTGGAACGGATCAAGGAGATAGGCGATCCGAAAATAAGGATCATTCAGTCGCACTGGAACGACAAGATGCGGGTTGGCGGCTATGTGTATGGGCAGCAGAAGATGGTTGCCCAATTTAACTGTACCGGCGATTGGGCCTTTTATCTCGAAGGAGATGAGATTGTGCATGAGGATGATCTACAACACATTGTTGACGCCTGCCAGAAACATCTGTCGGATGAGCGTGTCGAAGCGCTGACGTTCGACTACTATCATTTTTATGGCAATGCAAACAGCTACCTTGATTCACCCGCATGGTATCGTCGTGAGGCGAGAATTATCCGAAATTCGATACGCTCCTATGCCCCCGATGGATTGTATTGGCACGTACTTACTCACAAAAGCAAGATTGCCCGTTACCCGAATGCAGCACACACCGGGGCATCAATCTTCCACTATGGGTGGGTGCGGAGCGAGGAGGAGATGAATCGAAAATCGGAGCACGTGCAGAGGTATTGGAATAAGAACCATAAGCGGATTGACTACCAGGAGATCGACCAGCAGATTATTTGTCTGTTTACCGGTTCTCATCCCGCAATTATAGGCGAATGGCTTCCGAAAGAGAGGGGCGTTTTTCAGGCGAACCCCGATTATATGCTGACTCGTCGGGAGAAAAAGCATCGGCTCATGTTGCGCTTCGAACGCTGGTTCGGGCTGGAGCTGAGTAAAAAGCATTTTACGGCTATAAAGGAGTGATTACAGGAAAATCAAAGAGCATAGAGTTCAGTGAGATCCACTTTACAATGTATATTAGCACCCAGTGAAGTCCGGGCGCTTTTCAGGCATCGGCGCACCGATAAACCATACATACTGTGTTTATGAGCTCTTCCATTGTTTTATTGCCGAACTGGATAGGAGATATGCTCCTTGCGCTGTCCGTTGTGATGCGATTGCCTGAAAGTCGTCGAACACAGACTACGCTGCTGGTTCCCGGGCAGATGAGCGGTTTGGTCAAGATGTTGTGCGATTTACCCGTGATCGAGTATGGCCGTCGTGATGCGGTTGATCGCAAGCGCACGGTGGATGTGGTGCGTAGTGGGGGGTTCCACACCATCTACCTGTTGCCGTTTTCGTTCTCTTCGGCATGGTTTGCAATTAAAACCCGTGTGCCTGTCAGAAGAGGGTTGTCACGCGAAATGAGGCGATTTCTGTTGACCGATCCGTTGTCGGGAGGTCTCAGGGATAAGTCATACCACATCACGAAAGAGTATGCCAAAATTCTTGATACGCCATTTTTTCCTCCTGAAGAGTGGAATGGTGTAACGGTAAAGCCAGATACAACCTATTCCGGTTCAATTGTTTACTGCCCTGGTGCAGCCTATGGGCCTGCCAAAAAATGGCCTCATTTTTCAGCGCTGGCAATATTGCAGGAGCGATATAACCTCGTTGTGCTTGGAACACACGCAGATCGGGAGTCGGCACTGGAGATTTCTCGAATGGCACCTGAAAGGACTACGGATCTTACCGGAAAGACTTCACTGACTGAGGCTGCGGCTCTCATGTCAGGTGCTCGGGTCGTCATCTCGAACGATTCAGGGTTGATGCATCTGGCCGCTTACATCGGCACTCCTGTCATTGGGCTGTTTGGTTCTACCAGCCCGGTGTGGACACGTCCTCTCGGGAAAAAAAGTATTGCGATGAATGTTCCAGAGCCATGCGCTCCCTGCTTCGATCGTATCTGCAGGTATCAGCATTATCGGTGTCTCGAAAATATTACATCGGATGCGGTCGCAGAGTCAACAGATAACCTCTGCACCAAATAATACGCTTATAATCGCAGTGTAAGTAGGAATTAGCAAGATAGCTTATGTAACTGTGGATCTATACTTTCTGTTATAAATAAAAATGAGTTAGAATGAATATCATAAAAAAAATAAGCTTCTCCTTGGCTGGTCTCAAAATTCTTAGAGGGTCACTTGCGTCATTAATCGAAATGC
>SZYA01000104.1 GCA_005843815.1 Chlorobium sp. | reverse complement strand
GAAGCGGTTGATCCCAAGCTTAAGGCGGTGAAATGGTTTCTGCAATATTTCCAAAGTGAAGGGAAGAGCTGGAAAGAGTGGGGCTGCATTGTTTTTTCGCAATATTATGATACTGTCAATTGGGTTGCACTGGAACTTGCGAAACTCTTTCCCGACCAGGTTGTTGCCATCTATGCAGGCGCGGGGAAAAGCGGGCTCTATCGTGGTGATCAATTTGTGGCAATCAATCGCGACACTATTAAAAAAATGGTCAAAGAGCGGGAACTCTCTTTGGTTGTCGCCACCGATGCCGCATGCGAAGGGCTCAACTTGCAGGCGCTCGGAACCCTTATCAATATTGATCTTCCCTGGAACCCGGCCAGGCTTGAGCAGCGATTGGGACGAATCAAGCGATTTGGACAGGCTCGCAAAAGCGTGGAGATGCTCAACCTCACCTATCACGGCACACGCGATGAGGATGTATACGCAAAAATATCCGAGCGGATGAAAGATCGGTACGATATTTTCGGGGGACTACCCGATTGTATTGAGGATGACTGGATAGACAACATAGAGGGATTTGTCCGGATTGCGGAGACTCACCTTCACACGCGGAAGCAGCTCTCGAATATTTTTGAGACCACCTGGGGGAGTACCATCAAAAGTGAAGATGACCGCTGGGAGGAGTGCGCCCGGGTGCTGTCGCAAAAAGATATCAACGCCATTATGAGCAAGCCTTGGGGGAGGCGGTGAGGATAAAATTGGATATGGCGCAGTGTCGAACAAAGCAATATTTTGCTGATATTGAAGGGGTTATGATCCGCAGTTACAAAGTCATCAAACTGCCCTGCTGCGAGAGCCAGAAGCTTGCTGTTCTTTGCGCCTGACACCACAGTCCAACTGCGGACGTATCGCCAGTCAGGTCAAACAACCTGTCAGGCGTTAAAAATATCAAAAATTCTTTTTTATGATATTAGGTCTAACATTCTTTTGGAGTGGATTACACCAACAATCTCGATCTTATTTTGCTTTATTCTGTATATAATCCGGTACATTCCGTGAATTAATTCACGAACCGCTTCATGGTTAATTTCTGGCACAACTCTACCTGAATACGGGAATGTTACCAAATTATTTGCTTTTCCAAATAGCGTTTCAATGGTAAATTTTGCGTAATAAGGGGAGTCCTTTTCTATATAGCTACCAATATCATTAAGATCCGAGAGTGCATCCGGCGACCATTCTAATTCGAGATCCATTTGGCCAAACTTTTCTTTGCCTCTTCATTGCTTACACCTTGCCCCATATCAAGTTTCTTTAAGGAATTTCCAATTTTTTCAGCAACATATAAATGATAATGTATATCTTCGTATGAGGTATCATCAGGTAAATTGCGAATAATTGACTCTGCTTCAAGTTTTGCTGTAGCTTCCATGGGTATTGTTCCTTCTATTTAATACAGTTGAAATTAATATACACCGTTCCAATGGTTTTGTCAAATACTAGCAGCCTGTCGGACTAATTCGTTGATGTCATTTTCAAGCACTTCCGATATGCTGCAGTGAAGTCTGTGTGTTTCCAGAAGACTCCACAGCCAGATATGAGTATCCAGCAGAAATTTCATGGTGTCAGATCTTCCCCTACAGATAGAGCTTCGGCTGGTGAGGTAATATCTCCGACAATGCGACCTGTTCCAGCCATACATCCGAGCCATGATTTCTTTTCATAAAAAGAGAGAGGGACGGTTTTTGCCAGGAATTTCCCCTTTCTGCATATCAGCACAGATTCATCCAAATGATTCACTTTCTCCAGAATCGCATTGCAATTTTTCTGAAGGTGAGAAATGTTTATAATTTCCATTGTTTCCTCAAAATATTGAGTATTCCGGTGAAAGTGTACAACTTTTTCAGTTCAGTGCACCGCAAAACACGGAAGCACCCGGTCGTCTTGTGGCGCACGGGAGTGCTGAAAGTTAGGCAAAGATTTACGCGGTTGATGCGGTTCGCTCTCCACTGCGTCCGGCCCTGTAACGGGACAAGCCAGGCACTTCAGCGTATCTGAGAGT
>SZYA01000048.1 GCA_005843815.1 Chlorobium sp. | reverse complement strand
TAGGGCGAGGAGGATGTCAACTATGAATCTGCAAATGGACTGCTAAGATAGTGATTTACAAAAAATTTTCGTCCCCAAAACAGCCATACTCTTATGGTTTCAAGGGGTTTTCGGAGTACTTCGGCAATCTGTCGCTCGGAAAGTTCCGAAATGTCACTCAAGAGAACTGAGAACTTGATATCTGCAGCCCATTGTTTCAGGGAATCCGTTATCCTACTATTTTCCTGACAATTTTTTTCAGTGAACCAGAGCTCTTCTTCTTGACCAAATTGCTCAACATAGCAATCCCTGAACATTCGCAACAGAGTATTCTCCTCAAAGTCAGGAGAAGCATAGAGGTAAGTTTTCTTGACAAGCTCTTGAGATAAACCCTCATTACCGGTCATCCAACAGGCCAGACTATAAAGGTCATCAAGAAGATCATCTGCTGTTTTTTTTACGTTATTCATGTGTCACCCCTTATATTGGATTATTTTTATCCTATTTTAAGGTATAAAATAAATGAGGATTATCCAGATTTTTTCAATGAAATTGTTATAAAAAGATGTTTTTTAAGAAATCGAATAGCAGATTCTGGATCTTCGTATTATTACGATAAAATTATAAGATAATTGCTTCATGAGAAAAGATATTGGCACTCTTCTTAATCCGGCTTTAAGAAATATTGCAACCTACAGTGTCGAGGGGGGACAGCAGGCTGAGATAAAACTAAACCAGAATGAGAGTCCCTTTGATGTGCCGATGTGGCTGAAGGAGGAGATCGTTGGTGAGTTTATCAAGGAGCCCTGGAACCGCTATCCTGATATTTTGCCTTACAGGGGAATGCAGGCTTTTGCGAAATTTCTTGGGATTTCGTCTGATTCGGTGATGATGAGCAACGGCTCCAATGAGATGCTCTATACGATTTTTCTCGCATCTCTGGGCCCGGGCAGAAAAGTGCTGATTCCTGATCCCTCCTTTTCTCTCTATGAAAAAATAGCGCTGTTGTTGCAATCACAGATTGTTGCTGTACCGATGCTTCCCAGCCTTGATTTTGATACGGAGGCAATTATTCGCACGGCGCGTGATGAGGCTGTTGATTTTATTGTTATCTCAACACCGAATAATCCCACCTCAAAATCTCTCACGTTTGAGGACGTTCGCCTGATTGCTGAATCTTCTGATGCTCTTCTCCTGGTTGACGAAGCTTATATTGAGTTTTCAAGGCAGCGCTCGATTCTTGAGCTTATTGATGAACTCCCAAATCTGATTGTTCTTCGCACGATGTCGAAAGCGCTTGCGCTAGCGGGGATCCGGATTGGTTTTGCCATAGCCAATCCTATGCTCATGCGTGAGCTTGCAAAGCCGAAAATACCATTTGCCTCCAGCAGACTTGCGGAGATAACGATCACAAAAGTTTTGGCCAACTACTCTCTTGTCGAAGATGCAGTATCGTATATACTTCATGAACGGGAAAAGCTTTATACAGCCCTTGGCTCCAATAAAAGCTTGACGCTTTTTGAGAGTGACACCAATTTTTTGATTATCAGAGTCGAGAATGCTGATTCGATGTTTCAGAGTCTTCGCAGTGCTGGTATTTTGGTCAGAAATGTCTCCGGGTATCATCTCATGGAGAATTGTCTGAGATTCAATGTCGGTTTGGCTGAAGAAAACAGGCGACTCATTGAACAGCTCACTACGCTGTAATATGAAGGAGTTCAGAGCGTTGCATGGATCCGAAATGAATCGGCTGACCGCAGAGCAGTATCTCTCTGCCCCCAAGCACCCTGTTATTTTGCTGTTGCATAATATTCGCAGTATGTGGAATGTTGGTTCCATGTTTCGAACAGCAGATGCCGCAGGGATTGAGAAGATGATTCTGTGTGGCTATACGGCAACTCCTCCAAGAAAAGAGATTACTAAAACAGCACTGGGTGCCCAGGATACGGTGCCATGGGAATATTACGCCGATCCTGTTGATGCGATAGCTATCCTCAAAAAGTGTGGTGTAAAAATATATGCGATGGAGATTACCACTGGAAGTGTACCATACACAGCGGTAAAGCCAGCAGATTTCCCTCTCTGCCTTGTTGTGGGTAATGAAGTTGACGGGATTGAGGCGAGGGTGCTTGATTGCTGTGACGATGTTCTTGAAATACCTCAGTATGGCATCAAACACTCGCTTAATGTCGCTGTTGCTGCTGGTGTAGCCTTGTTTGAAATGGTGCGTATCAGTCGTGGAAATGGGTAATTTTTTGGTTTTTCATTTAGTTTTGCTTACTTGAAGTTTAAAAGTCAAACGGTGTTCTTCAATGCTGCATTATAAGACATACGAATTAGGTGATTCAGATGCTCCCTGGGTTGTTTTTGTACACGGAGCTGGTGGGAGCTCTTCAATATGGTTTTTGCAAATCAAGGAGTTTATCAAGCACTTCAATGTGCTCCTTGTTGATCTCCGGGGGCATGGCAAGTCAAAAGGGCTCCCCGCTCCCAAAGGGGTTTCCCATTATGATTTTGAAGACATTACTCGAGATATTCTTGAAGTACTTGACTCTCTCAAGATTAAGAATGCACATTTTATAGGTATTTCCCTCGGCACTATTCTGATTCGTAACCTCAGCGAACTTGCTCCTGAAAGGGTGACTTCCATGATTATGGGTGGAGCAATTATAAGGCTTAATATCAGGGCAAAGGTTCTTGTGGCTTTGGGTAACATCTTCAAAAGTGTTGTACCTTACATGTGGTTGTACAGTTTTTTTGCCTGGATTATCATGCCCAGTGAACGTCACAAAAAGTCGAGACTGCTTTTTGTCAATGAGGCCAAAAAGGTTGCGCAGAAAGAGTTTATGCGCTGGTTTACCCTCACGTACGAAATTACTCCTTTATTGAAGTATTTCGAGGAGAAGGATACTGCGATCCCCACGCTTTACCTGATGGGTGATGAAGATCATATGTTTCTCCCTGCTGTTCGGTACATTGTTACAAAACATACCAATTCGTGGTTGGAGGTGATTGAAAATTCAGGGCATGTCTGTAATGTGGATCAACCGAGGGAGTTTAATGCCCGGGCAATAGTGTTTCTGAAAAAAATCTCCGCAATTCACTTGCAAAACAACACGGCTCTTCAGTTTGCATCCTCCTGAATGATCGGTTTGTTGTAATTGTTCATGGCGTGATTGATACCGTTTAAGGTGAAATCGAGAGCGGCATCACAGCAGACAGGGAGTACCTTGTCGATCACTTTTTTCTCATCCTCACTGAATTTTCCGAGCACAAACGATGAAAAGGAGTGCAGCGTCTGTTCATCGGGCCTGATACCTATCCTCAGTCTTGGGAACTCATCACTTCCGAGACATTCGATGATATGTTTCAATCCGTTTTGTCCACCGGCAGACCCTTTTGAGCGCAAGCGTATGGTGCCAAGAGGCAAGTTAAGGTCATCACACAACACAAGAATCTCGCTACGCACAATTTTATGAAAATTCATGGCGGCAACCACAGCATGACCTGAGAGGTTCATGTAGGTCATGGGTTTGATAATGATGACCGCCTCTCTTCGATGCAATATTTTTGCTGCGAGATATTTTCCCTTTCCCCTGGTGAATCCTGCGTTATATGATCGCGCAATGTGTTCAACAGCAGAGAATCCCGCATTGTGCCGAGTGCCGATATGGAGCGATTCCGGATTTCCAAGACCGACAATAAGTTTCATAGGCTGTTATGGCTTTTGTGTGATAGCTGATAATGGGATGAATATACTGTCTGGCATGGCAAAATCAGAAACATTCGCTCATATTGTTCTCTCTAATAAACAAACATCTTCGCCAGAAATAGTGGGATAGAGTATAAAAAGCTATTGAGTATTCATAAAAAAAATTGCAAATTATCTCATAGGTTGGTTGACAGGATTGTTTCTTGTCACAGGTTCTGTTGGCAAGTATTCTTTCTTGATTCTGGTAAAAATCAGTAAAAAAAAAGAACAATGAAAAAACCGTTTAACGTATCATGGTGGCCCAGAACTGCATCAGTTCTGGGTGGCCTTGGGGTTTTGTTGCAGGCGCCAAATGCGCTGGCAAGCGAGGCTGATTTGGTATTGCCGAATTTACATTCTGTAACTTTTGTTGGAGGCATACCCGGCGACACCCTCTTGATGTGGGGTCTTGTTATCTGCCTTTTCGGTATGGTTTTTGGTATTGTGCAGTACATGGGTATACGAAAACTTCCGGTTCACAACGCCATGCTTGAGATCAGCGAACTGATCTATGCGACCTGCAAGACTTACCTGATAACGCAGGGTAAATTCATTCTTGTTCTCTGGGTGCTTATTGGTTCCATTATTCTTGCCTATTTTGGAGGGCTTCGACACCTCGATAACATCAAGGTTGCCTCTATTCTTGCCGCCAGTCTTTTTGGTATTCTGGGCAGTTATTCTGTTGCCTGGTTCGGCATGAGGATCAACACCTTTGCCAACTCACGAACCGCATTTGCCAGCCTTGGCGGCAAGCCTTTTCCAACCTATGCCATACCGCTGAGGGCTGGAATGAGTATTGGTATGCTCCTTATCAGTGTTGAGCTCTTTGTCATGCTCTGCATTCTTCTCTTTGTTCCTGCCGACTTTGCAGGCCCATGCTTTATCGGGTTTGCCATAGGTGAGTCGCTTGGCGCTTCGGTGCTTCGTATTGCAGGCGGTATTTTTACCAAAATTGCTGATATCGGTTCCGATCTTATGAAGATTGTCTTCAAGATCAAGGAAGATGATGCCCGTAATCCTGGAGTTATTGCGGATTGTGCTGGTGACAATGCCGGCGACTCTGTCGGGCCTACGGCTGATGGTTTTGAAACCTATGGTGTTACCGGCGTTGCCCTCATCTCCTTTATCCTGATTGCAATCAAGGACCCTACGGTGCAGATCAAGCTGCTTGTCTGGCTCTTTGTCCTGCAACTTTTGATGATTTGTGCAAGCTCGATTTCCTACTGGCTGAACGCGGCTTGGTCGAAAATGCGGTATGCCCATGCTGACGAGATGAACTTTGAACAGCCACTGCTCACCCTGGTGTGGCTTACCTCAATTCTTACCATCGTGCTTACCTACATTGTATCCTGGTACATGATTGGCACTCTGGGCGATGGTACCATGTGGTGGAAACTTGCTTCAATCAATGCCCTGGGAACACTTGCCGGCGCTCTTATTCCTGAATTGGTGAACCACTTTACCTCAACAAAGTGTGCTCACGTTCGGAACGTCGTACAGTGCTCCAAAGAGGGTGGTGCAGCCCTGAACATTCTTGCCGGTCTGGTTGCCGGAAACTTCAGCGCCTACTGGTTAGGGCTTGCCATTGTCTCGTTGATGGCTGGCGCTTACGGTATCAGCACTCTTGGGCTGAGCATGTTGGGTATGACACCTGAGATGCTTGCCATGCAGGGTATTGCGACGATCGGGGTTGACAAGGTGGTCATGCTTGCCCCTTCGGTCTTTGCCTTTGGTCTTGTTGCCTTCGGCTTTCTGAGTATGGGCCCGGTGACCATCGCTGTTGACTCTTACGGTCCGGTTACCGATAACGCCCAGTCTGTTTACGAGCTCTCGCTCATTGAGACGCTTCCAAACATCAAAAACGAGATTCAGAAGGAATTCGGCTTTCAGCCAGATTTTGACCATGCCAAAGATTTCCTTGAAGCCAATGATGGCGCTGGCAACACCTTCAAGGCAACCTCAAAACCGGTGCTCATTGGTACGGCTGTTGTAGGTTCTACGACGATGATCTTCTCGATTATCATGATTCTGACCAACGGACTTGCCGACGCAGGAGCAATTGCAAAATTATCCATTCTTTCACCTCCGTTCCTCCTCGGGTTGATGATGGGTGGTGCCATTATCTACTGGTTTACCGGCGCATCGATGAACGCAGTGACCACTGGCGCTTACTATGCGGTTGAGTTTATCAAAAACAATATCAAGCTTGATAGTGGGGCCGAAAGAGCCTCGGCCGAGGACAGCAAAAAGGTTGTTGAGATCTGTACCAAGTTTGCCCAGAAGGGTATGGTTAATCTTTTCCTCACCATTTTCTTCACAACCCTTGCCTTTGCCTGTCTGGATTCATTCTTCTTTATCGGCTACCTCATCTCCATTGCGCTGTTTGGACTTTACCAGGCCATCTTCATGGCCAATACTGGTGGTGCCTGGGACAATGCAAAGAAGATTGTTGAAACCGAACTCCACGCCAAGGGGACTCTGCTTCATGATGCCTCCATTGTTGGCGATACCGTTGGTGATCCGTTCAAGGATACCTCTTCGGTGGCGCTGAACCCGATTATCAAGTTTACCACACTCTTTGGTCTCCTTGCCATTGAACTTGCCATTGAACTCGACCCGCAGTTGGCGCTTACGCTGGCTGCTGTTTTCTTTGCACTTTCGCTGGTCTTTATACACCGCTCCTTCTTCTCTATGAGGATCAAGGTGGACGAACACTGAGGCTGCTCGTTGATCAATGTGTGTCGTTTACGAGGGAGTCGCGTCAATGCGGCTCCCTTTTTTTATGTATCAACCAACGATCAACTACGCCTGGCATAGTTGATACGCGCAATATTTTAGCATGAAAAAAGAGAAGCGCACCAGGATATTGGCCTTGCTGTTGCCACCAAAATATCTTGTCGGGTTATTTATTCTTCTGATGGCTATATTTCTCGGAACAGTTCTTGTTGAGTATCAATACCGAAAATCAGAGATTGAACATATTATGCGTGAGGAGGCTGTACTGCTTCTTCATGCTCTCACGGAGGGTGCCGAAAATGCAATTTCGGGATACAATGAGAATAGCTCATTGCTGGTTGGCAGTCTCATCGATCAACTTCGTCTGCTTGACCGAATAGATAAAAAGAGAGCCCTCACTTCAGCCGATCTTGATGAAATTGCCGGATCCGGCGGCTTATATAGAATCAACATTTTTGATCGAAACGCCAGAAGGGTTGCCTTTAACACTCCAGTTGATCATGAGCCAATGGAACCCCAAGGGAACCCGCAAGAGCAGTTACAACCAATATTTTCGGGAGCTGCAGACTCCCTTGTTATCGGTATCAGGGAGAGCAGAGCCAAACGAGGGCCCCGGTTGATTGCGGCTGTAGCACGAAGCCGTGGTGGGGCGATTGTGGGAAATATTGATGCTTCAAGGCTGATTGCTCTTCGCCGTCAAATGGGAGCTGGACGGCTTATTCAGCGAATCGGCGCAGATACGACCGGTATCGACTATATCATCTGGCAGGATAGCACAGCAATTCTCGCGGCCACTCCCAATGTTTCCAGCGTCTCCCCCATTCAGTCCGATTCGGTTCTCTCCAAGGCGTTTCTTGAACATAAGCCGACGACCCGGTGGAGTATTTTTAATGGCAGAGAGGTATTTGAGGTGGTCAAGCCATTTATATACCATGGTACCAATGTTGGTCTGCTCCGCATTGGTCTGAAACCAGACCATTTTACCGAGGCACAGGCAAGGCTGCGTAATCGTTTTATCATGCTTGTTCTTCTGGCTGGTTTTGGTAGTCTCGTCATGTTCAATCTGGTTATGACCCGACGAAACGAGAGAGTCATGAAGCAGGCTTATACGCGGGTGCAGACCTTTTCATCAACCATTTTGGAGAGTATGGCCGATGCTGTTGTGGTCGTCAATCGAGCTGGTTGTGTTACGTTGCTGAACGGAGCGGCCGAGAGGCTGTTCGGGCTCAAGTTCCAGGACGTTCAGGATAAGCCTGTTGCTGCGGTGTTTCCTGATCTTGCAGAGTTTCTGAGAGTGGTGAGAATTGAAAAAAATGTATCAATCAACCAGGAGTTTGAGTCGATTGTCGGGGGAAAAAAATTGTTGCTCTCTGGTCATTTCAGTCTTATGACCGATACGGAGAGTGATGGTGAAGGTGCCCTGGTTGTTGTGCATGATTTGAGTGAACAGCGTTCCATGCAGAGAGTTATCAACCGTCAGGAAAAGCTTGCAGCCATGGGTGAACTTGCTTCAGGGGTGGCCCATGAAATCAGAAATCCACTCAATGCCATCGGAGTTGTGGCGCAGCGGCTTGATATGGAGTTTTCGCCTGTGGCTGATGAAGAGGAGTACCGACAGCTTGTACGCGCGGTTGTTTCCGAAGTTTACCGTGTGAATGCAATTATACAACGGTTTCTGCTATTTGCTCGTCCAACTCCGCTGATGATGGTTAACACTGATCTGGACGATTTTCTCTCCGGGTACCGTCCAATTCTGGAGGGAGAAGCTGATGCCAAAGGTATTGGTTTTATGGTAGAGGTCGAGAGTGGCGCAACAGTGCTTCTTGATCGGGAAAAGATGCAGCAGGTATTGCTCAATATCGTCAAGAATGGGGTGGAAGCAACGGATCCTGGGGGGCGTATCGCCATAAAGCTTTTTCAGCGTAACGACAGGGCAATCATTGAGATCAACGATACCGGTTGTGGTATTGCAGAGAGTGAGATGGCGCAGATTTTTAATCTCTATTTTACCACCAAAGAGAGTGGAACAGGGATGGGGTTGAGTATTGCCAACCAGATTGTTCAGTCGCATGGGGGAATTATTGAGGTTGAGAGTATATCGCCGCATGGCACGCTCTTCAGGATTGTGCTGCCGCTGGCATGAAGGGGTATTGACAAGTGTTTATCACCTTGTCATTTCGACGAACGAAGTGAGGAGAAATCTTATCGCAAAATAATAATTAAATCAACCTGAAACAGATGGATCACACGATTCTTGTTGTTGAAGATGAAAAGGTGCAACTGGACAGCCTTGCCGGTTTTTTGACGAAACTCGGTTATCGGGTCTTGAAGTCTTCCTCGCCCGTTCAGGCGCTCGACATGGCGAGGGAGTCGGCGGTTGATCTTGTGCTCACCGACTTCAAAATGCCAGGCATGACGGGTGTTCAGCTTCTTGAGGCGCTCAAGCATATGAATCCAGGTATTGATGTTATTATCATGACGGCCTATGGCAGTGTTGAATCGGCAATGGAGGCGATGAAACTTGGCGTGATTGATTATATCACCAAACCAATTGATCTGCACCAGCTCAAGGTGATGATTCGCAATACCCTTGAACGGAAAGTACTTGTCAGCGAAAACAGATTGTTGCGCCAGCAACTTTCGGAACGGTTCAGCTTTGAGGGTATTGTCTCACAATCTTCAGCGATGAGCCAGGTATTGAATATTGCGGGACGGGTGGCATTCAGTACGGCAACCGTCATGATTACCGGAGAGACCGGGACGGGTAAGGAGTTAATCGCGAAAGCTCTCCATTTTGCGAGCCCCCGAGGTGAGAAACCATTTATTGCGGTCAATTGTGCAGCGCTTTCCGAAAATTTGCTTGAAAGTGAACTGTTTGGCCATGAAAAGGGTGCCTTCACTGGTGCGGATCGTCAGCGCAAGGGGAGATTTGAGGCGGCTGAAGGGGGAACTCTCTTTATTGATGAGGTTGGTGAAATACCTCTTGCTCTTCAGGTAAAGCTGCTGAGGGTTTTGCAGGAAAAATCTTATGAGCGAGTCGGGAGCTCTCTTGCAATTCCGACAAATGTTCGCATTGTGGCCGCAACGAACCGCAACCTGGAAGCTATGGTGAGCGAAGGCAAATTTCGTGAAGATTTTTACTATCGACTGAATGTTGTGGCAATCCGAATCCCCCCCCTGCGCGAACGTCGGGAGGATATTCCTCCCCTCGTTGATGTTTTTATCAAGCGTCTGGCGGCTGAAAATGGCAAGCATGTAGCCGGAGTTTCCAGAGAGGCGATGGACACACTCATGAAATACTTCTGGCCGGGGAATGTTCGGGAGCTTGAAAACGTTATGCAACAATCCGTTGTTCTCTGTCGGCAGGAGATTATTACCAGCGAGGATCTTCCGCCACGGGTTCATGAGCTTCGTTCTGAAAAGGGAGTTCACTTGGAGGAGGGAATATTCACAGAAAAAGTTGAGGCTTATGAACAATCTTTGATTGTCGATGCCTTAAAAGAGGCTGGAGGTGTACAGACCAGAGCGGCGGAGCTGCTCGGAATCGGAGAACGGCATTTGCGATACAAGCTCAAGAAATATGGAATGAAATAGTTGGGGGTAGAGGTGTCGTTGCCGTTGAATGGCGCGACCATAAGGTCGAATCGGCGACGAACAGGTCGATGCCGATGAGTCACTATCCTGGAGTGATTCGAGATTATTGTTTTTAACTAACATTAAAATAATGAGTTGTTTTTTATTTCTTTTTCTGGCACGAAATTTGATTCAATGATCATTGAGGCAGGAACGCATAACTGAAAAATCCACCTCTTTTTGAAACAATTAACAATTACTCAAACAGGAAAAGATCATGAAAAAGATTATTACTATGGTTGCGGTTGCTGGTGTCGTCTTTGGCCTTTCACAGGCAACCCCGGTTGTTGCATATTCCGGGCAAAACCAGTCAGGGCATATATTTTCTGGTATGATGGGCAATTATATTGATGTTGATGGTGATGGTATCAATGATAATGCGCTGGATGCCGATGGTGATGGAATTCCAAATGGTCAAGATCCCGATTTTGTTCGGCCGCAGGATGGCTCAGGAGTTGGTGCGGTTAGGGGGACGGGCACTGGCACAGCAAACTGTGATGCAACAGGGCCAAAGGGAAGCGCCAAAAGAGGGCGCTGAGCGCAGAAACTGTTGTGTTGTTTTTTCAATTATTGGAAGGAGAGCAGCGTCTCTCCTTCCAATAAGGAGGTTTAACGGAGGAGAAATATAATGAGTATGTTCAGAATCTTGATTTTCGCTTTTCTCTCCGTGCTTGCCATCGGATTTTCAGAGGTGACCTATGCGGCTGATCAGCCAGCTTCTGGCAGTGATGATATGCTGCGAAATACCAGTGAGCCGAAAAAGCTGAGATTTGTTGATGAAGATGGTGATGGTCTTAATGATCTTGTTATCGACCGTAATGGTGATGGTATTCCTGATGGCAGGATGCATGAAGGTTCTGGTCAAGGAAATGGCAATGATCGGGGGAGCAGGTATCGGCAAGGAGTTGGGAGTGGTGTTGTTCATGAAGCCGTAAAGATGGCTCCCGGAGTAAATTCTGGCAGTGGATTTCGTCATAACAGTGGTCAGAGATAAGAGAGGCTCATGAAACAGATGTCTGCTTTAAAAACTCTTTTCACGCTGGCAGTTATAGCCTTGTTGCCCTCGGGTGCCTCGGCTCAATGGAAATCAGAGGCCTCTCTCTCGACTGGCATTGAGAGTAATGTTTTGCGTAGTTATGTACCCTCTCAGGACATAATAACAGAGGGGACTCTTTATGTAGCGCATCAGTGGGATTTCCCTGCAGTAACCGGATTACTCTCTTACCAGGTAAATGGGGTGAGTTTTGCCGACCTTGCTGACCACAACTACTCCATCCATACGGCAGTAATGAGTGGCGAACATAAGTTTGGTGATGGTGGATGGTTGAAAGGTGGTTTACAGGCAAAAAAAAGGGAGAATCAGGAAGCATATAATATTTTTGATTATAGTGAGTTTGAAGGTTTTCTTGATGTCAGGCTACCCTTCGAAGACAATTTGACGGCTTTAGCTGGCTATACAATCAGGAAGCGGCTCTACCGCATTGTTACTGAACTTGACAACTGGGAGCACCTCTTGTATGGTGGAGTGAATATCCCTTTTTCAGAGAGAACAACGGTTTCGATGTTATCGGAAGTGGGTTATAAAAACTATCTCGTGCCTGTTTTCAGTGCCATGGGTAGTGGCAATAGCGGAGATAATGCTGCAAAGGTTGGGCAATGGAGCAATACGCTGAGGCTATCAAGAGCTCTTTATGATAACCTTGGGATGATGGTTTACGGGAGAGGCCGGCTGAATTTTGGTGACCAGGAGCTGTATGTCTCCGGATTATCAGCCAGCTACCGTTCTGAAAATGATCTTTATGATGATCGTTATGGTTATGAAAGCCGTGAGTTTGGTGGTATGATCTCTTGTCGGCTTCCACATGCCCTGCTGTTTCGTGTTGGTTGTGATTATGCCGACAAGAGGTATCAGCAGATGGCGCTGGATCTTGATGGTAATGTTATTGCTGGTGAAGGTGCCCGACATGATACGATCAGCCGATTATGGGGCAGGGCGGAAAAGCGATTCTCTTTCTCGGGGAACAAGAGGAAGTTGAATCTGTACGGCGAGTATAAATGGCTTAAAAACAGTTCAAATGACCCCTCTTACCGCTATAGCGGCTCAGGAACGACTATCGGTTTTGATGTGATCTTTTGAACCATTACCTCTTGAGCCACAAAGAGTATGCTGCATCTAAAGCTGTTTTTTCGCCTCCGCAATCTGGTGTGCTACCGAGTCGAATGAGCAACTGCCGTGAGTCTTTTTGGAGTTGACACTGGCATCAGCTTTGAGGCAGTCGTAAATATCCGTATCAATCACCTCCGAAAACTCCCTGAATTTTTCAACAGGGATGTGTGGCAAGTTAGTCTCCGAAGCGATACTCCATGTGACAATTTTTCCGGTAATACGGTGCGCATCACGAAAAGGAATCTGCTTGCGGACAAGATATTCGGCTATCTCTGTGGCGAGGCTGAGATCCTCTGCCGTCAGTTTTGCCAGCCGCTCCTCCTTCAGCTTGGTATGCTCCAGCAGTTTGGCAAAGATGGTGACACTGCTGATGGTTGTCTCTGCGCTGTCAAACAGAGGCTGTTTGTCCTCCTGCATGTCGCGGTTATAGGAGAGCGGGAGCCCCTTCATGATGGTGAGCATGGCCATCAGGTTGCCGTACACCCTGCCGGTTTTTCCCCTCACCAGCTCGGCAATATCGGCATTTTTCTTTTGCGGCATAAGTGAAGAGCCCGTGGCAAAGGCATCGCTTATCTCAAGATAGCCAAACTCGTAGGAGCTCCAGAGAATCAGATCCTCGGCAAAGCGCGAGAGATGCATCATAATTACCGAACAGGCTGAGATGAACTCAATGATGATATCACGATCGCTCACGGCATCAATGCTGTTGGCAAACATATCGTCAAATCCAAGAAGCACCGCCGATCGCTCGGGGTTCAGCGGGAGTGTGCTGCCAGCAAAAGCCGCAGCACCCAGAGGGGAAATATTTACCCGTTTCATGAGGTCATGCAGACGCTGACGGTCGCGGTTGAACATATTGAAATAAGCCATGTAGTAATGGCCAGCAGAGATGGGCTGCGCCCGCTGCAGGTGGGTGTAGCCAAAGATGATGGTTTTCTGGTAGTTTTCTGCTTTTTCTACGAGTACGTTCAACATCACTCCAAGGGCATCCTGGAGTTCCGTAATCTGGCGGCGCAAATAGAGACGGGTGTCGGTTGCAACCTGGTCGTTACGGCTTCTGCCAGAGTGCAGTTTGCCGGCAGTTGTCCCAATTTTTTCCTTCAGCCGGTTTTCAATAACGGTATGGATATCCTCATCCTCCCAGTGGGGGAGCAAAGCGCCGCTCGACAGCTCCTCCTCAATCTCCCTGAGCCCGGCAATAATCTCCCCAGCCTCCTCACCACTGACTATACCCTCTTCAGCAAGCATGGTCACATGGGCGACAGAACCCTGGATGTCTTCATGATAGAGCTTTTTGTCGACATGAACCGACGACGAAAAGAGAAGTGCATCGCGGTCAAAAGGCAGTGAAAATCGGCTCTGCCAGAGTAACTCCTTTTTATTGCAGCTCATAAGAATATCAGTTATGGTGAGAGAGAATCTGCCCCCAAAATAGTAATTTTTGGTTTATTGCCTTGAGGTGATGCGCACGCTATAACAAGAAGAGCTGTGAATGTTTCAATCTTGGGGTGCCCTATGAATATGGTTCAGGCATAGTCGCACCTGCCGGGCTCAGCTTTGTTACCCCGACATCAATAAACTCAACAAGGGGATCATTGATGTATTTTTCTGGCTGATTACTCTGCAACCAGTGATCAGGGAAAATGAAAATAAATGCAACTTGCCTTGACGTGCCAATTGATGAAGCGTCCGAGTTGATTACTGACGGTGGCAATGACGCAGGTGTTGACGGACTCAATGCAGGCGAGGTGGGGTCAACCGTTTTTTTGGTTCAAGAAAACTTTGTAGGAGTGCGACTATGCAACAATTATTGCTGTCGCCGAAAAAATACCAAATAATGTTCTCGAAGAAACAGGCCAGTTTCGAGGGCTTTTCTGTCCATGATTCAAATCGGGCAGGGTTAATTTTTTTCCAAAAAAAGGGCGAACACCTTGCAATAATCAGCTATTTAAGCAGATTAAGGATTTAACCATCGACCAAAAAGGAGATTTTTTTGATGTCATTTATTCACAGAGAGTCTCATAGATCAGATCGAATTGGCTGGCTTCGCGCTGCGGTGCTTGGTGCGAATGATGGAACTATCTCTATAGCAAGTCTTGTCATAGGCGTAGCTGCTGCCGGTGCTCCTCATGGCAGCATTTTGTTGACAGGTGTGGCTGGTCTTGTCGCTGGAGCCATGTCTATGGCGGCGGGGGAGTATGTATCAGTTCAGTCGCAGGCTGACACCGAGGAGGCGGATATAGTGAGAGAAAAGCGTGAATTAGAAGAGGATCCGGAACATGAGCTGGAGGAGTTGACCGCCATTTATGTCAGTCGGGGGCTTGATCAACCACTGGCACGGCAGGTAGCGGTAAGCCTTATGTCGAAAGATGCCCTCGGAGCACATGCCCGTGACGAACTTGGTATTACGGAGACGTTGCGGGCACGGCCAATACAGGCCGCGTTTTCCTCTGCAATCTCTTTTGTGGCGGGTGCGGTTATTCCTGTCGTGGCGGCGTTGCTGGCACCCTCAGCCCTGGTGGCCGAAATCACCTCTGCAACAGCACTTGTGACGTTAGTTGCTCTTGGTGGCACCGCCGCGTATGCCGGCGGAGCCTCTCTGCTCAAAGGCGCAATGCGCGTTGCCTTCTGGGGTACACTTGCTATGGGGCTGACCGCCGGCGTGGGCAAGCTTTTTGGAGCCGTTCTATAAGTCATTTACCAGGACAGAGAGGACTCCACCTGCACAACGAATGATGAACACCTTGATATTACACCCTGCGCATGGATGGCAGGGTGCTTTTGACTCATGCGATCGGCCTCTTTACTTTTTCGGAGTGATAGCTGAGGTGACTGCAGTTGCAACGCCCTGTATGAGCTGGATGGCCGTGTTTGCCAAGTTGCTGACAATTGTGGTACAGAGATTGATGCAGGACTGGACGATCGAAGTGGCTGAATTGACACCGTCACCCAAAGTATCAGCCAGATTCTGGATCGGATTTGCGACCGCAATCAAGAGGTCGGTGAATACGCCGTTGTTTTCGTTTGCCATAGCCGGATGTGTGTTTATGTGATAAAGGAAGTTATGCTTGCAATAATCAGTGGTGATTTTTCCGCTGCGAAGCCTGTTGAAATGTGGTTAATCTTTCAATCATGCAGTCACAACATCAAATATAATAATTGATCGAAGCAATGCAGCCTCTATTTTCAAACAATGTACACATTACGGGACATTGACTTTTCGGAGAGGATATCACTATATTTTTTTCGCTCATGGGATCCAAAGGTGAGACAACCGAAATTCTTGGTGTTATCTGATGCTCATTTTTGAAAACGGCGACAATATCCCCTATTTTCCGCTGTTCCATTTTGCTTTTGCGCAGCTCTCTTTCATGCAAAAGAGGGGAGGAGGTATCTGTATTGAATCTGTAACTATCATCTTCAGTGAAAAAAAGTGTTTTTGTTGTTGGGGCCACCGGATATATCGGTAAATTTGTTGTCCGTGAACTTGTTGCCAGAAGATATGATGTGGTGAGCTTTGTTCGTGAACGCTCAGGTATTGGCTCCACAACAAACACTGACGAGGTACGTGCCCAGTTGATGGGTTCCGAGGTGCGGTTTGGCGATGTGAGCAGCATGGATTCGCTGATGAAGCACGGTATCAGAGGAGAGCGTTTTGATGTGGTAATCTCCTGCCTCACCTCTCGCAATGGGGGAATCAAGGATTCGTGGAATATCGACTATCAGGCAACCCGCAATGCGCTCGACGCGGGTATGGCCGCTGGAGTGACGCATTTTGTTCTGCTCTCCGCTATCTGTGTCCAGAAGCCGCTGCTGGAGTTCCAGAGGGCAAAGTTGAAATTCGAGAAAGAGTTAAGGGAATCGGGGTTGAGATGGTCAATTGTGCGCCCGACAGCCTTTTTCAAGTCTATTGCCGGGCAGGTTGAAGCAGTGAAAAACGGTAAACCTTATGTGATGTTTGGAGATGGCAGGCTTACGGCCTGTAAACCCATCAGTGAGGCTGATCTGGCACGCTATATGGTCAATTGCATTGAGGAACCCGCAATGCAGGATAAAATCCTTCCCATCGGCGGGCCGGGTAAACCGATTACCCCTATTGAACAGGGAGAGATGATCTTTGAACTGCTTGGGCGTAAACCGAAGTTCAAAAAAATGCCTATCCAGATGTTTGATCTCATTATTCCTGTTGTGAGTCTGTTTGCAAAGCTTTTTCCAAAGCTGGAAGACAAGGCTGAGTTTGCCCGAATCGGCAAGTACTACTGTTCAGAGTCAATGCTGGTGCTTAACCCTCAAACGGGAAAGTATGATGCCGATATGACACCCTCCTTCGGAAATGATACCTTGCGCGACTTTTACAAACGGGTACTGAAAGAGGGACTTGCCGGGCAGGAGCTTGGGGAACACTCAATGTTTTGAGGCATCCAGTATTCATGGCTCGACAGGCTTGGCGCTCATTTTTTTTCTGCGGACGTTGTTCCTGACTGTTCTGCCTTGCCAAAGAAAACGCCAAGGGCAAGAGTTACAATCCCCTGCATGGGGCCAAGCCAAAGGTTTGATTGCTTCAGAAAATCGAGAGGCGCTATGTTTGGGCTGAAATAAGGCTGGAGAGAGATGCTTGCCATCAGCACCAGAAAATAGGTGATTGAAAGCCAGAAGCTGAGTTGGAACAGGAACGTGTCAATAAGTTTTTTGTCGGAGGTTGTACTGAAGTCTTTCACGACAACACCAACCATCAGCGAGAGGGTTGGTATGACGTTTGGCAAGAACCATGCCCATGCGTCGCTCACGCGATCAAGATAAGGGCCCTCTTCCTGCATTGATTGTGCTATCAAAATAAGGGAAAGCATGCCCGCTCCAGCCAGCCAGACAACAAGCAATCTTTTTTTACACTCTTGCACCGCAAGTTGCTGTTTCATGAATCAATCAGTTTTAGGTTGAAGATTGTTCCAGATACCTGAGCGCATGAGATGGGTTCTCCCGGTCAGGGAACCGGGAATCACCGGTTTTGATGACTGGGGAGTCTTTTTAAATTCGTAGATGAGTGCCGTGCAGCGGTAATCATCGGTGTATGATTTTCTGCCAACGTCAGCAGGCAGGATGTTGAACCCTCCAGTGAACCAGCCCTCCACCTCAGCTTTGCCTGGCTCTGTCGCTCCCTGGCTGAATCCATTTGGAGTGATAACGAAAACAATGACCCGATAGTAGCCGGGATTTCCTTTAAAAAGAGCGCTCATATATGCAGAGAAATCAGAAAATGGGTTTATCGGTGCAGTTTTCAAAGACCATCTGTTCTCCTCTGGTTTTGGTGTGCCATTTTTGTTCATCTGTTCAATGCGAGTCGCAATGGCAAAGCCACCAGGAACGGCATAATATGATGATTCAGAGTAGCCACAGTTGTCGAGAGCTGAACGGAGAAGAGCATCAACATCACGAAAAAGAGCGATACCAACTCCCGGTCGGCGCAAGAATGCGTCAGGAATCACTTCACGAGCCGAAGCTTTTGGAGGGGGCCATTTGAAGTCAGGCATGCTCTTCTGTGTATCATCCAGGCCGGTGGCAGGAAAGCTTGCTCTGGCACTTTTGGGGGGAACGCTGCCTCGACCATTGCCACTGCCACTTCCATAACCGAGACCGCCACCACCACCACCGATGCCTTTGTTAAATCCAGCGGATGAACCAACTGACGGCGGTGGAGGAGGAGCTGCTGCTACTGGCGCAGGGGCTGGTGGAAGTTCAGGCTTGGGGGATAACAGAGAACCGGTTTCAATATGATCCTTTGGCGCAGGGGGTTGGCTTGGCGCTACCGAAGCACAACCAGCAAAAGAGAGGAGTGAAAGCCAGACAAACGAAGAGAAAAAGCGGTTCATGACTTATGACTGGTTAAAACATTAACAGGCCGTAGCTTAAGTCGGTATTAAATGGGTACTAAATCGGCTTTGAAACAGGTTTGCTCAGAGCTGACTGAGCGCCTCTTTGATATTGGCAATATACCGGTCAATCTTCTGGGTAAAGGCAAACACAATCATTGGAGAAAGCAGAAACTGCAGAAATCCCGGCAGATCAACAAGAAGCTTGCCCGCTGTTTTCAGCGTGACCGAAGAGCCCTTTTCCCTGCTGGTGATGCTCCATGCACCATCCACCAGTGCGTTGCCTTCTCCCTCGATGGGGGTCCAGACGACGCTGTTGAGCGCAGGATCAGAGTGGTAACGGCAGGCATATATTGTCTGCTGAAGAGTCTGGTCACCGACCGCAATTCTCTCCATCGTCCATCTAAAGGCATTACCTCCAAGATCCTCAAGACGTTCAACATCAGGAAAGCAGGATGCTGATTTCGGGACATCGGAGAGCAATCCAAAGACCTTTGCAGATGGAACTGCAGTTTCGAATGCACGCTCAACATTTATTGAAACGGTAAATGACATAATTTCCTCCTTTGATAGGGTATTTTCCGGGATTTCTGATCAACTGAATATACTTTTTTAATTATTCCGCCACCAAAAGTAGCTTCTCCGATTATTCCACTGGCTTCCCGCTATCACTTGCAGTTCAAGTCGACAACAGAGAGGGTTAATCGTATTGCAGAAGCTTTCCGTTGCTCCCGGCGGTGAGCTTCTTTTACAGCTTTTTTCTCTTCAACCGCAATGAATTACTGACCACGGAAACACTGCTGCCAGCCATGGCAAGACCTGAAAAGAGCGGGTTCAGGAAAATTCCCCAGAGTGGAAAGAGGGCTCCGGCAGCCAGCGGAATGCCGATGATGTTGTAGATAAAGGCCCAGAAGAGGTTCTGGCGGATGACCCGCATGGTGGCGCGCGCGAGGGTGACAGCCTGTGCCACCTTGTTGATGTCGCCCTTGAGCAGGGTGATACCGGCAGATTCGATGGCGACATCGGTTCCTGTAGCCATGGCAATGCCAACATCAGCCTGGGCAAGCGCCGGGGCATCGTTGACCCCATCTCCAGCCATCACAACTTTTCGCCCCTGTGCCTGCAACTCCCTGATTTTATTTGCCTTCTCCTGTGGCAGCACATTGGCAATTACCTCGTCAATGCCAACCTGACGGGCCATAAAGTTTGCCGCAGGAAGGTTGTCGCCGGTCAGCATGATCACCTTGAGCCCTTGGCGGTGGAGCGCAGCAACGGCCTCCCGAGCCTGAGCCTTGATCGTATCGCTCAGGGCAAGTAACCCTGTTGCCCTGCCATCCTCTTCAATCACGACAACGGTTTTACCCTCCCCCTGAAGTTGTTGCAGCTCTGGCAGCGACAGTTCACTCTGAACCGGCTTGCGAACAGTAACAGAGATGTTGGCAATACTGGCTGAAACCCCGATCCCTTCCAGAGCCCTGAAGTCGGTGATATCGCCAGGGGTGAGCTGCTGCTTTTGTGCAGCCTCAACAATTGCTTTTGCCAGCGGATGCTCCGAACGGCTCTCTATGGTGGCGGCGAGCTGCAGCAGGGAGGTGATGCTTCTCTCGTAGTCGAGCGAAATAATGTCGGTCACCTCTGGATTTCCGGTGGTGATGGTGCCGGTCTTGTCGAACACGACGGTGTCAATCGAGCTGAGTTTTTCGAGGCTTTCGGCATTTCGGATGAGGATGCCATAGTCAGCCCCCTTGCCGATGCCCACAATAATGGCCGTGGGTGTGGCAAGCCCCAGCGCACAGGGGCAGGCGATGACCAGAATGCCCACCATACCCATGATGCCGTAGGAGAGACTGACGGAAAAGCCGAGATAGGCAGTTCCCACTGTCAGCCAGAGAAGAACGGTGAGTGCGGCAAGCGCCAGCACAACCGGCACAAAGATGGCTGCCACCTTGTCAGCAAGCTGCTGTATCGGGGCTTTCGACCCCTGCGCCTCCTCCACCATCCTGATGATACGGGCCAGCACGGTGTCGGAGCCGACACTGGTAGCCGTGAAGATGAATGACCCCTGCTTGTTGATGGTGCCACCAACCACTTTGTCACCCCCGGTTTTGTCAACCGGTATTGACTCTCCGGTCACCATCGATTCGTCAATGGCGGAGTAGCCGGAGATGATGATGCCGTCTACGGGCAGTTTTTCGCCGGGCTTGACCAGAAGCGTGTCGCCCTTTCTTACCTCATCAACAGGAATCACAAGCTCTTTTCCCCCTCTCTGCACCAAAGCCGATTTTGCCTGAAGTCCGATCAGCTTTTCGATAGCCTCACCGGTCTTCACCCTGGAGCGGGCCTCCAGATATTTGCCAAGCAGAACAAAGCCAATAACCACGATGGTTACGTCGAAGTAGGTCGAGTCGGGCGCATGGAGAAACTCTTTTACCGGCGGAATCAGGGTGATAAGCGCACTGTAGAGGTAAGCGGTCACCGTTCCAATTCCGATCAGGGTATCCATACTTGCCGCCCCGCTCCTGATAAACATCACTATGCCGTGCAGAAATGGCCTGCCGGTACGAAAGACCATCCAGGTGGAGAGCAGCATGAAGAGGATATTCAAATGCTCCATGGAAACAGGCAGATGCGGGATGGCGTGCAACACCACGGAGGCGATATCCCACATCATAAGGAGAAAGACAAGCAGCGCCACAGGGAGCGCAAACTGTACTTTTCGGAGCTGAGTATGCAGCTCCCTCTCTTTTTCCTCCCTCTTCTTTGTGGAGTTGGAAACCGCCATTGAAAAGGTCACCGGAGGCTCATCAACCTCCAGGGAGTAACCATATTTATTGATAACCTCATTCAGCGCTTCAGGAGTCAGGTCATTACCCTCAAACTCAACCGTTGCTCTCTCCGTCGCCAGATTGACATTGACCTCCCTGATGCCCTCAACTTTGGAGAGCTTTTTCTGGATGATGGCCGCGCAGCTCGCACAGTGCATCCCCTTGACGCTGTAGGTCTTACTGCTCATTGAAAAAGATTATCTGACGTTGATGACACCACGAGGCACTCCCATGGCGCAGGTTATCTTATAGGCACCGGGTTTTTGTGGGGTAAACTCCATGACAACCTTTTTGCCTTTTATAAGCGGCTGGGGCTTGTCAACTAAACCAGGAACCATGATGTCGCTCATACAGCCCGTAGCGGTGTCGGTGGGGTTAACTTCAAGGCGCACCTTTTCACCAGCTTTGACCGTAAAAGAGCTCGGCGCAATATCTTTTGACCTGGTATAGTCAAGTGAAAAGCTCTTCGTACCCTCAGCAGAAAACAGCGCAGCCGGGGCTGCAAGGGTCAGAAATCCAGCCGCAAGTATGGTTACTCTCTTTATATCCATTATTATTTCGTTTAAAATTTGTTGCAGTATGCCAGCAAACGATTCAGCAGTGCCATCAGAACCATCAACAGAGAAGAGAACGCTCTTTTTGTTGTGATCGTTTCAGAACAACAACGGTGATGCTGTATCAACATCTTTGCGTCTCTACCCGGGAACGCCGAGCTCCAGCTCGGCATATTATACTCTATTCATCAGTGTTTCATGCCGGAGTGGCGGAGTCGCCCTTTTTTAAGATCCCGTTTTTTCATCATCACAAAGATGACCGGTGTCATAATAAGCACATGAATTGCCGACGAAATCATTCCACCGATCATCGGGGCAGCGATGGGTTTCATCACATCCGCCCCGGTGCCGCTCGACCACATAATAGGAATCAGCCCCAGCAGCGCAACCGCCACAGTCATCAGCTTTGGGCGCAGACGAAGCACGGCTCCCTCAAAGGCGGCATCGTAAATATCCTGCTCACTGCAGGGGCCGTGGAGCAATTTTTTATCGAGCGCTTCGTGCAGGTAGATGACCATCACCACGCCGGTCTCAACAGCGATACCGTAAAGCGCTATAAAGCCGACCCAGACGGCAACCGAGAGGTTGTACTGGAGAGCTGAAACCAGATAGACCCCTCCAACCAGGGCGAATGGCACCGAGAGCATCACCATCGATGCCTCCAGCACCGACTTGAAGGTGAAGTAGAGCAGAATGAAGATAATCACCATGCCAAGCGGTATCAGCACCTGGAGACGCTCTTTGGCACGAATCTGGTTCTCCCATTGACCTGACCAGGCAACATAATAACCAGTTGGCAATTTGAGTTTTTGTTCCAGTACCTGTTTTGCCTCCGTGACAAAACCTCCCATGTCGCGACCTCGAACGTTGAGGTAGACCAGCGATCGTAAAAGCCCCCCTTCGCTGTTGATCTCCGGCGCTCCGGTGGTGATTTTGATGGTTGTGACCAGAGAGAGGGGCACCTGTGACCCCTCCATACCGCCGACCAGAATACGGCCGATTGCCGGGATGTTGTCGCGATAATCGCGAAGGTAGCGGAGGCGGATGGGAAAGCGGTTGCGCCCTTCAACAGCGGTGGAGAGCATCTCGCCACCCAGGGCGGTCTCAATCACATCCTGAATGTCGTTAACGCTCACTCCGTAACGGGCCGCAGCCTGTCGATCGATGGTGATGTCGAGGTAGTTGCCGCCGGTAACCCGCTCCGCCACCACATCGGCAGCTCCATTGATCGGCTTGAGAATGCTCTCCGCCTGAAGCGCCAGCTCTTTGAGCACATTGAGGTCATTGCCAAAAATCTTGACACCAAGGTCGGTACGCACGCCGGTGGAGAGCATGTTGATGCGGTTGATGATGGGCTGCGTCCAGCCGTTGCGGACACCGGTCTGCTGGAGTTTGGAGTCAAGCTCGGCAACTATATCAGCTTTCTTGATTCCCGCTCGCCACTGCTCTTTGGGTTTCAGAATGATGATACTTTCAAACATGGAGAGCGGTGCCGGATCAGTGGAGCTCTCTGCCCGTCCAACCTTGCCCAGCACATGCTCAACCTCCGGCACGCTTTTGATGATCTTGTCCTGTATCTGGATGATGCGTTTCGCCTCCGTTATTGAAACATTGGGTAGCGTCACCGGCATGTAGAGCAGCGACCCTTCGTCGAGGGGCGGCATGAACTCTGAGCCAAGATTCATGAACATCGGCACAGCAATGCCAAGCGCCACGAGGTTAAGGGCGATGGTGGTTTTTTTCCAGAGCAGCACCCAGCGGATCACCGGTGCATAGAGCTTGATAAAAAAGGTTGAAACGGGATTGGCGCTCTCCGGCCGCATCTTGCCCCGCATCAGGTAGTACATCAGCACCGGCACCAGCGTGATGGCAATGATGGCTGACCCCATCATGGAGAAGGTTTTAGTGAAGGCCAGCGGGTGAAAGAGCTTCCCCTCCTGACCCTCCAGCATGAAGACCGGCACAAAGGAGAGGACGATGATGGCCAGAGAGAAGAAGATCGCCCGCCCAACCTGCTTTGCTGAACTGATGACAATCTCCAGCCTTTTGGCATCGCGCTCTTCTGGAGGAATCTCTGAAAGATGGCGATAGCAGTTCTCCACCATAATCACTCCGGCATCCACCAGCACGCCAATGGCAATAGCAATACCGCCAAGCGACATGATGTTGGAGGTGACACCCATCAGCTTCATGGAAATAAAGGCAATCAGGACGGCGACGGGCAGAGTCAGCACAATTACCAAAGCGCTTCGGAAGTGGAGCAGAAAGAGAAGAATCACCAGAGAGACAACAATTGACTCCTCAAGCAGGTTTTTCTTCAGCGTATCGATTGCCCGCATGATGAGGTCAGAGCGATCGTAGGAGACCTTTATCGTCACGCCTGGCGGCAGCCCCTTCTCCAGCTCCGTGATTTTGAGTTTGACCCGGTCGATCACCTCCTTGGCATTTTCACCATATCGCATCACCACAATACCACCAACCGTTTCACCCTCACCGTTGATTTCAAGCAGGCCGCGGCGAATAGCGCCTCCAATCTGGACCGTGCCAAGGTTTCTGACATAAACCGGAGTGCCTCGCATATCGGCTCCAACCACGATGTTATCCAAATCTGCTTTGGACTTGACGTAGCCACTGCCACGGATCAGGTATTCTGCGTCAGCCTGTTCAATCAGCTTGCCCCCCACATCCTTGTTGGAAGCCCTGATTGCCTCCATCACCTTGCCAACCTTGATATTGTAGGCAAAGAGCTTGTTTGGATCAAGATCAATCTGATATTCCCTTACAAAACCACCAATAGAGGCCACCTCTGCGACACCGGGAACTGTGTTGAGCTGGTAGCGTACAAACCAGTCCTGCAGGGTTCTAAGCTGCTCCAGGTCATACCCTTTGCCCTCAATGGTGTACCAGAAAACATGGCCTACACCCGTGCCATCCGGACCAAGGGTAGGAACCACCCCCTGTGGAAGCAGGGAGGCGGCATAGTTCAACCGCTCAAGCACGCGGGTTCTCGCCCAGTAGATGTCTGCCTTGTCCTCAAAAATAACATAGATCATGGAGAAGCCGAAAGCGCTTGACGCACGCACGGCACGAACCTGGGGCAGCCCCTGCAGATTGACGGCAAGGGGATAGGTCACCTGATCTTCTACCACCTGGGGCGAGCGACCCGGATAGTCGGTAAAGACAATCACCTGGTTGTCAGAAAGGTCGGGGATGGCATCCACCGGAGTCTTGTAGATTGACCAGATCCCCCAGGTGATGACCAGACCGAAAACCATCAGAATGATGATCCGGTTACGGGTAGAGTATTCAATAATCTTTTCTATCATGGCAGCAGCGCTTGTCGAAAATCCTTTGGTATCTGATTTTTTTATCAGTTTGTTTTCATGCCCGGCATAGTGTCGTGTTCACTGCCACCACCTTTCAACTGTGATTCAGAATCAATGAGATAGGCTCCCGAGACTGCCACCTTGTCACCCGACTTGAGTCCCGACAAGATCTGGACACTCTCGGTGCCCCTCTCTCCAACCTGGACTTCGCGACTCTCAAACATCCCGGGGGAGCTCTCTACCCAGACCACCTGACGCTTTCCAGTGTCTATGAGAGCGGTCACAGGAACGACGATTGTCGATTCAAGAGGTACCCGGATGATGGCATTGACAAACATATCCGGCTTCAGCTTCAGGCCGGGATTAGCCAACTCCACACGAGCCTTGACGGTTCTTGTTTTTGGATCAAGAAAAGGGTAGATGAAGGCTAATCGACCGGTAAAAGTTCGGCCAGGAAAAGATTGGGAGCGGATTGTAACTTGCTGACCAGGGCGCATCGTTGAAAACTCATTTTCGTAAACCTCTACCTCAACCCAGACGGTTGAAAGATCAGCAAGCGTGAAGAGTACCTCACCCATGTTGACATACTGCCCCTGCTGCACCATTTTTTCAATGACGACACCGGAAGAGTGAGCGTAGACGGGAAGGCGGATATTGGGTTTGCCAGATTTTTCGAGCTCGGCAATCTGGCTCTCTTTGACTCCGGAAAGTAACAGACGCTGTTTTGCCGATTCAACCAGCCCCTCTCCATTCTGTGAGATCGCGGCAAGCGATGAGTTTTTGAGTTGGTTGCGGCTTTTGATGGCCAGCAGATACTCCTGTTGTGTTGCAACAAGATCGGGGGAGTAGATCTCCGCGACAGGGCTTTCTTTGCTCACCGAAGCTCCCGCACTGTTGACATAGAGCTTGTCGATACGACCACCAACCCAGGCTGTTACCTTCGATTGTCGTGACTGGTCGAACTGCACAATACCAACGGCATTGATCTCCCTGTTCAGTGTGCCAATTGTTGCAGGCAGAGTAGCAACATTGGCCATGACACGCTGGGTTGGTGAGAGGGAGATGTGACCCGACATCCCAGCCTGCTCCTCAACTGGCAGAGCGCTGCCTGTCGCTGGACTATCAATTTTCTTGATCAGCTCCATTCCACAGATCGGGCAGAGGCCAGGCTTCTCCCTGATAATGAAAGGGTGCATGGAGCAGGTGTAGAGTTGCTTGTGCTGTATCGCCTTTTCGGAGGTTGCCTTTCCCGGCTGTTGCTTTTGCCAGAGAAACCAGCTTCCGCCCGCCGCAAAAGCAAGCATAACAAGCAGTAGGGAGATTGTCATTTTTTTGTTCAGAGCCATGATGATACCTTGATATCGTAAATGTTAGTGCTGTTGCATAAGGAGAGGCACTGCTGCTGGATCGGTTCCAATTGCCGCTTCGAGTTGCGCAAGCGTCATCATATACTCAGCCTGTGATTCGTAGAGTTCGCGCTCATAGTTGAAAAGGGTCATCCTGCTGTCGAGCAGCGTCAAAAAATCAACCTTGTTGACCCGATAGCTGATCAGTGCCGATTCGAGAGATTGTTCTGCCTGGGGAATAGTGCCCTCTTTGTAAAGATCAACCAGTTTACGACGGCGTTCCAGTTGGGTCAGCCCTTCGGTTATGGTGTAGGAGATGCTGTTTTTCAGGGCATTCAGCTCATCAATCGCCATTGATTTGTCAAAAGATGATTCCGCCTCCATCTCCTGGCGTTTTTTTTGCTGAACAGGGAGGTTAAAGGTGACACCAAGGCTCACCATATTATCGCCAGGATCGGTTACCATACCAGTTGAGACCGGTTGACGAAACATATACTCAAGAGAGAGGTTGAAATCGGGATAGCGCTCTTTTTGCACCAGGCGGTACGATGCCTCACCCTTGCTGATCAGACTTGCCATACTTTTTACCTGTGGACGCTGCTCAATGGCTATTGCATTGAGTTGTTCAGAAGTGCGCGCGACAACCGGCAGTGCAAAATCAGGGAGCGGCCCGACAGGCGTATTCCCTGGACGACAGAGCAGATAATTGATATTTGCTTCAAGACTTTTGTGCTGCTGTTGCAGGGTGATCTGCATATCGACCATTTTGGATTTCTCAAGGCCAGCCTTAAAGATATCTTGCTGTACTCCCTGACCAATCGAGTATTTCAATTCGGCAATCGTCAAAAGATCAGTGAGAAGTTTCAGGTTTTTGTCGACAATGAGCAACTCCTTGTCAATAGCCCAAAGCTTATAGTAACTCTCTTTTACCATACGTTTTAACTCAAGCTTGCGCTCTTCCAGAGCCCACTGCCAGGAGTCAGCATCATGCCGGGCAACATCCTGGCGAAGAGCACGCTTTCCAAAAAAAGGGAGTTGTTGGGATATGCCGACCACCCTGGCGGACTGGGGATCCTGGTTGAAAACTCCGGGTTGCCGAGCAAGCATGTTCTGGAGCTTGAACATGATCATCGGATCCTCCAGCGCTGTGGCCTGCCTTGCCTTGCTTGCAAACATCTGCCAGCGGGAGTGAGAGGCCTTCACTTCGGGATTGTTGGCAACTGCCGCAGCAACGAGGCTCTCAAGATTTTCCGGCTGCACTTGTACCTCTGCCGACATTGCCTGAAAAGGCAACAACAGGAAGAGCATTACCACAACAGGCAGATAAACATTTTTCATAGGGAACATCTCACCATCAGTTTATGACAGTAGTGTCCGGTTAAAATA
>SZYA01000004.1 GCA_005843815.1 Chlorobium sp. | reverse complement strand
CCTCATCTCAGCAGGGAACCCAATGTATCATTCCCTTCCGCAACTTCCTAATCTTTTCTCCAACTCTTTTACCTGAACCCTCTTTTTTTTTACCTGATTCGTCACATTTGAGAGGTAATTCGCTTTAAACCGGAATAAATGAGGGCATCTCAACACTCATGTCCTTATACTGGGCACCATCTGCATACTCTTTTGCTGCTGCCACAAAGCCATGAAAAAGTGGATGCACCTTCTGCACTCTTGATTTCAGCTCAGGGTGAAATTGCACTGCAACAAACCAGCGATGATCCTTCAACTCAATAATCTCAACCAGCTCCCCGTTCGGGGAGGTGCCTGAAAAAACCATACCACTCTCTTCAAAGGTCTTGCGGTAATCGTTATTAAACTCGTACCGGTGACGATGCCGTTCATTAACCAGAAACTTTTCGTAAACAGCATGTACCTTTGAGCCCTCGGTGATAATGCATGGGTAACTGCCAAGACGCATCGACCCACCCTTCTCCTTGACCTTTTTCTGGTGCTCCATGAGATCAATGATCGCAAAACGAGCCCGTTTGTTAAACTCGGTGGAGTTCGCCTCCTGCAAACCACAGACATTACGGGCAAACTCAATAGAGGCACACTGCATCCCAAGACAGATTCCAAAAAAGGGGATATTCTGCTCACGGGCATACTGTATGTATTTTATCTTCCCCTCTATCCCCCGATCGCCAAAACCGGGAGCCACAAGAATACCGTTGACACCGGCCAACTCCTGTGCAAAGTCGAAGCTGCTCAGCTCGGCATCCTCTGCCCTGAGTAATTTGACCTTGACCTTGACATTGTTGCTTGCTCCCGCATGAATGAACGATTCAATGATCGACTTGTAGGCATCGGGATACTCTGTGTATTTACCGCAGATACCAATAGTGACCTCACCATCTTTAGGAAACTTGACCTTGTCGCAGAAATCGCGCCAGTAATCGAGCGAGGGCTCCTTAAAGCCCTTCATACCAAGCTTTTTAAGAACACGAAGATCCAGCTTTTCCTGGAGCAGCATCAACGGCACTTCATAAATAGTATCACAGTCGCTTAAGCCAATAACATCCTGCTCGTTCAAGTTACAAAAATGGCCAACCTTGTTTTTGACATCAAGGGAGAGCTGCTTTTCACTGCGACAAACCAGAATATCGGGCTGAATGCCAACTCCCAGTAACATCTTGACACTATGCTGGGTAGGTTTGGTTTTTAGCTCGCAGGCTGCTTTGATGTAGGGCACAAAGGTAAGGTGAATATTCACCAGATTCCCGTCACCCATCTCCAGCTTCAGCTCCCTCATGGCTTCAAGAAATGGAAGTGATTCGATATCGCCGATAGTGCCACCTATCTCAGTGATGAGCACATCCAGGTTGCCATTTTTCGCCTGCTCCGCCATCCGGTCCTTTATTTCGTCAATCACATGCGGCACAACCTGAACCGTGGCACCTAGATAATCTCCGTTACGCTCCTTGTCAATTACTGATTTATAAACCCGCCCCATGGTCAGGTTTGAAGTCTGGGATGTTGATTCATCAAGAAAACGCTCGTAGTGGCCGAGATCAAGATCGGTTTCAGCCCCGTCATCAGTCACATAGACCTCTCCATGCTGATAGGGAGACATGGTGCCGGGGTCAACGTTGATATAGGGATCATATTTCTGTATCGCCACCTTCAAGCCACGCGACTTGAGCAGCATACCGAGAGATGCTGATAAAATTCCCTTGCCAAGTGAAGAGATTACCCCTCCGGTTACAAAAATATATTTTACGTTCTTCGGTCGGGCCATAACATCATTCGTCGTTGGTTAATAGGTAAAGAGCTTTGTTTATTCGGATGTCCTGTGTGAACCATCACAGAAGGGAAGTTTTGCGGATCTGCCACAACTGCAGATAGCCACTGTTGTCTCCTCCTCAATCGTCACCGTCCGTGGAAAAAATTCGGTGCCTTTATGCGCACCGTCGCAGTAGGGTATACTCTTCGACTTGCCACATCCACAGTAGTATTTTGTACCTGGCTGCTCCTTGATGATATACGGCTTTTTCTGTTCCATAACTTCTCCACTCTGTAATTCTTTGGTTATTCAAAAAGACCAATCTGACCATCAGGCTCCTCTACAGGAAAATCGGCTTCACCATCCTCATCGCTTTTCGGAACTCTGGCAAGCGCCGAAATCATGTCGCCCGTCATAAGCCTGACGAGTCTGACTCCAGAGGTGTTTCTGCCAGTCACGCGGATATCAGAAACATGCTGACGGTTCACAATACCGTTCGTGGTAATAATGATAAGATCATCATCGTCATTAACATCAAGCAGTCCGACAAGTGCCCCTATCTTTTCGTGCGCCTTGAGGGTAATGACCCCACGAGCACCTCGTCGCGTCAAACGATAATCCTCCACCCTGCTGCGTTTGCCAAAACCATTATCGGTCACCGCAAGCAAAGAGGTGTCGAAGCGCTTGGTGGTCACCATTGAAATACACTTCTCCCCATCATCGAGTGTAATTCCTTTGACACCCATTGCTGTACGACCCATCGAGCGAATCTCCGCCTCAGGAAAACGCACAACAAAACCCGAACTCTTGGCAAGAATAATTTGATGTTCACCATCAGTCAGACGAGCATCAAGAAGTTCATCATGCTCCTCAATCGTTATGGCTGCAATTCCATTCTTTCTCGGATGAGAAAAATCTTCCAGCGGGGTTTTTTTCACAATACCGTTCGTTGTCGCCATGACGATGAAGCCCGGCTCATCAAAGTTCCTGATATTGATATAGGCCCGGATTTTTTCGCCTGGCTGCAACTCCATAATGTTTGCCAGCGCCCTGCCCCTTGCCGCTCGCCCGGCTTCAGGAATTTCGTAGACTTTTAGCCAGTGACAGCGGCCCCTGCTGGTAAAGAAGAGGATATGGTTGTGCGTCGAAGCAATAAACATGTGTTCTACAAAATCATCATGCTTTGCCTGGGCACCAGTCACCCCCTTGCCGCCACGTGCCTGGCGGCGATACCCTGAAACCGGGAAGCGCTTGATAAAACCTTCATGGGTAATAGTGATCACCACATCTTCCTGGGCAATCATGTCTTCAATCGAAAAATCGCCCTCCTGTGGCACTATCTCCGTACGGCGGGCATCACCGTAAACCTCTCTGACTTTCAGCAGCTCCTCCCGGATAATCTCCATCTGTTTTTCCGGACTACCGAGAATAAACTTCAGCTCCTCAATCAGTGCAAGTAGCTCAATGTATTCCTGATCAATCTTCTTGCGTTCCATACCGGTCAACCGCTGGAGACGCATCTCAAGAATAGCTTTGGACTGCAATTCCGACAGACCAAAGCGAACCATGAGCCGCTCCTGTGCTGTAGAGGCATCTGGTGATTCCCGAATAGTGGTAATCACTTCGTCAAGATTGTCGAGACAGATCTTGAGTCCCTCAAGAATATGGGCCCGTTTTTCAGCAGCATTCAGGTCAAATTGGGTGCGGCGCAACACAATCTCGTTCCGATGCTTGATGTAGTAGACCATCATCTCCTTGAGATTCAGTATCCTCGGCACACCATCAACCAGCGCCAGCATAATCACTCCGAAAGTATCCTGCATCGGCGTGTGCTTGTACAGATTATTGAGCACCACCTTTGCCACGGCATCACGCTTCAGTTCAATCACCAGCCGCATTCCATCGCGATCCGACTCGTCACGAATATCGGCAATACCTTCAAGCTTTTTATCATGCACCAGTTCGACAATTTTCTCGATCAGACGAACCTTGTTGACCTGGTAAGGAAGCTCAGTCACAACAATGGATTCTCGACCGTTTTTCTGGGTAACCTCCACAATGGCTCGTGCGCGGATGACCACCTTACCCCTGCCGGTCAGATAAGCCGAACGAACTCCCTCATAACCATAAATAATACCAGCAGTTGGAAAATCGGGCGCGATAACAAATTTCATGAGATCGACCACTTCCAGCTCAGGATTTGCAATCAGGGCTATCATGCCGTCAACAACCTCTCGGAGATTCTGTGGAGGAATATTGGTTGCCATACCGACGGCAATACCAGAAGAGCCGTTCACCAGAAGATTTGGTATCGCCGAAGGCAGAACGGTAGGCTCCTCCAGAGAGTCATCAAAATTAAGAGAGTAATCAACAGTCCCCTTCTCAAGATCCTTGAGCATTTCACCCGCAATACTTTTCATGCGAACCTCAGTGTATCGCATAGCTGCAGGTGAGTCGCCATCAACGGATCCAAAGTTTCCCTGCCCGTCAATCAGGGGGTAGCGCATGGAAAATTCCTGTACCAGACGCACCAGACTGTCATAAACTGCGGTATCGCCGTGAGGGTGAAACTTGCCAAGCACTTCACCGACCACACGGGCTGACTTTTTATGTGGCTTGCCAGCCTGGAGACCAAGCTCGTGCATACCAAAAAGTACCCTTCGGTGCACCGGCTTCAGGCCGTCCCGCACATCAGGCAGCGCACGACTGACAATGACCGACATTGAATAATCGAGATAAGAACCCCGCATTTCTTCTTCAATACTGATCGGGACTATTCTTTCACGCTGCATAAAGAGATCCTGGGTGATAATTTATAGAAAAACTCAACGCCATAATGTATAAAAATCCGGTGTGAATATGTAGTGGGACATACTCTCCACAGGGGGAAATAATTCCGAAACCACTATAAAATATCAGGTAAGCGAAACAATCGGTGCATCAGACCAGAGGGATTCCAGATCATAAAAACGGCGCTCTTCCGGCATAAATATATGCACAACAACGTCAAAATAATCCAGCAGAATCCAGTGCATTGAATCCATACCTTCCACATGCGTCGGGCGCTCACCATCCCCCCTCAGTTCATCAATAATGTGCTCTGCCGCTGCTTTCGCCTTACGCTCAGAATCAGCAGTGATAATCACAAAATAATCGGCGACCGAAGTCAATCCCCCCACATCGAGAATCTTCACCTCTTCACATTTTTTCTCAAGAGAAAGCTCGGCGGCTCTCCTCGCAAGCAACTCACCAACAGCTACCTCTTTTCCCTGACCAACCATCCCGTCATCTTTCAAAATACTCATAAACCAGCACCCTTCATCTATAAACTATATTTAACTACCATTTATCACAACCAATTAACAAAACCCCAAAAGAACCAACAACAAGAGCTGCATCTCAACATACGAAAAAGCCTGCTCACTGACACAACAAAAGCCGGGGAGTAACCCCGGCATGGTCTGACTGAGCAAAAAAAACATGATAAACAGGTCACCAAAATAAGCGAAATCCCTTACCAACCTTATGTCCGACTCAGAAATACGACTCTGAAGAAACCGGGGTACTTTAAAATAATTACGAATGGCCGCCAACCTTCAGGCTATAGATACCTGGTAGGACTTGATATCCATCTGACCCTTCCCATCCCAGATTTCAGTGCCAAACTCAACATCTGCCACATAAAGATTAGGGCTGACCAACTGTTTTTTAACAAGAATCTGGATGAACTCTCCCAAATTGACAGGGCCTGACCTCAGTGACTGCTTCAACTGAAAGCTGTAACAGTGCCAACTTCTGTCGCCCTCAGGCTGACCGATATAAAGCGAGTAAGTATCATTCTCTTCTTCGAAATCTCCATAAGGCTGAACATCGCCTGAAGATTCAATCCAAACCATAATTTCAACCCGAATTGTTGCTTTATTGGATTGAGTCCCCTGCGTAAGCCACAAATCGTAGGCAACATTGTACCTTCCGCTGCTACTGACTGCATAATCGTGTGTCGCATTGAGCTGCGTCATCTGAGATACTTGCCGAGGAAGTGACTTCGTTGATGAACCCTGGGGATCCCAAGGCTTGTTGCCGAAAATAACTGATGGATAGGAGACTGGTATATAGGTCGGGTTGTTGCCCCAATTCCAGTTCCACGAAAAGCTTTTCCCTTTCGGGGCGTTAATACACTGCTGGCCTGTACCAACCTGTGCATCATTCCAGACGTTATTGACAAGGTAGTAGCCTGGAGCCTCATACGACGCGTATCTCTCACATTTCATAGCTTCACTCCTGTAGGGTTAAAATGATCTGCCGCATTCGAAAAAAGCAGAAAGCCCGATCGCCAGCATAGAGATATTCCGAATTCACTTAAAATACCATTACCCCGCCTCACTGCAAAAAATATCTTCTTCCGGAAATGACAGGGCATCAAGGAATTAATACTTGATAAAATTTAAGATCCATCTGGCCCTGACCATCCCAGATCTCTGTTCCAAACTCGACATCGGCCAAATAGAGATCTGGACTTATACCCTGTTTATTGATGAGATTTTGGAGAAGTTCACCTAAATTTACAAGTGCTGATCTCCGTGGCTTTTTCATTTTGAAACTGTAACAATCCCAACTTTTCTTGCCTTCAACACGCTTATGCTTGTAGAGCGTATAGCTCTCTGTGTCGTCAACAAGATACCCTGGAAATCCAAATGGCTGAA
Organism: Chlorobium sp.; assembly: GCA_005843815.1. Classification (GTDB taxonomy): domain Bacteria; phylum Bacteroidota; class Chlorobiia; order Chlorobiales; family Chlorobiaceae; genus Chlorobium. The sequence goes on along the minus strand of SZYA01000004.1, from coordinate 20,617 downwards.
TGTCACCAGCCGATTCAATCCAGACCATAATCTCAACACGGATAGTTTCCATGCTGGACAAGGGGCCATCGGTAAGCCATAAATTGTATGCAACGTTGTATTTTCCATCGGCATGAAGAGCGTAATCGTGCGTAACATAGAGCTGTTTCACTCTTGACATTGGGCAAGGAAGAAGCGGTGTGGTTGAGCGTTGCCCATCCCAGGGCTTGTCGCCAAAAATGACTGATGGATAAGAGACCGGTGCGCCTGCTTTTTTGTCGCGCCAATTCCAGTTCCATGAATAGCTTTGCCGACGCAATGGATTAATCCATTGCTCCCCATTGCTGACCTGCGCATCCCAAACATTATTGACGACCAAGTAATTCGGAGCCAGATAAAAAGCGCCTCTTGCCGATAGTGGCTCAAGAGCAAAAAATTTCTCCATGGGCTGCGTTGCCCACTGAGATTTATATACAGGCTCTATGGGAAGTGGATCTTGAAATGATTTAAAAAAAGGTTGCGCTCGCCTCCCTTTCAGAGATTCAAATACTGCAACTTTACTAAACACACCTTTACTGTATGCGCCTTCAATATAGCCGACCGCACAACCTTCATGGTCCCATAGTATTCCATCCTTGAACCAACCAAGATGTTTTCCATTGAGACCATAAATTGATTGGTCGTCCAGATATGCGACGCCATCACCCTTCGACAGGTATATCGTCATGTCATCATCAACGATATACGCAACTGCCTCACCAGTATAATTGTACAGAGAAATCTTCTGCGCATAGCTTATGAAGGGTGCCAATAAAATGAAAACAAATAACGTGGTGACTATTATTTTAATGCTCATGGGCCGTTTCCGTTTGCAACTGAGATAATTGAGAGTGATCTGCCTGAGGCGGGAAATGCAGATATTTACCTTTTGACATAAGAATTTTCTGAACTGCCCCCCAAAATACCATTACTATTTGTTAAGAACAATGTGAACAGATCAGTTCGGTACGGTACGGTAATTTTATTGTGTTTCAACCTGTTGGCAATGGGGAACTGAACATCTGAAAATAATGGGGAGTCACTCCGTTCAGCTCGGCTGCATCCGCCCCGCCAAAAAGCCTTTCTGCAGAGGAGAAAAGCGAACGGGCGGAAAAGAGGTCTGCCTCCTTGTACACCGCACCGGAACAGGCCAGTAAAGGGGGCACCTCAATAAGCCTGCGCCCGACAACAACCACCTCTCCACTTCGGGAAAGAACCTCCGCTGCAGACGCAACATCAGTCGCCGAGCCTCTCTGTACCTCTTCATGCCAAACGCCTGAAGAGAGATCGTCCGAACAATAAGAGGCATAGTAATACTCACCTTTACGTGACGGAATTGCCGCCATAACTATACCATCGGCTGCCCGCAATGTTGCCGCCATGGCTGGCATGGTGGGCACCGGAACCAGCGGTATACCAAGACCGTAGGCAATCCCTTTGGCTACCGACATGCCAATGCGCAATGCGGTAAAAGAGCCAGGGCCTGCGGAGATAGCAATGCACTCCAGCTCCTGCCGTTTGAGACGGCTTTCGGCCATCACCTGTTCGACAAGAGGCACAAGCGACTCAGCAGCCTTTTTCCACTCTGAGCACGTCGCTTCAGTAACAACGCCGGAGCGCGAAACTGCAGCACTCAGCGCTTCATGGGTACACTCAATCGCCAGAATATTCATCGAGCAGGGCGTTTAATTATAATTCGGCGGCTTTCGCCTTCAACATACTCAAGAGAGATCGTCACCGTGTAAAGAGATGCGTATTCGGGAAATCGCTCAGCCCACTCGACAACCGCGAGATAGCCACTGGAAAGATATTCCTCGAACCCGATAGCATCAAGCTCACGGAGAGACTCAATTCGGTAAAGATCGAAATGGTGCAACACCACCTCTTCGCCCTCAAGAGAGCCCTGGTAAATATTGAACAGGGAGAACGTGGGGCTGGAGAGCTGCTCATCACAGTTAAAAAATTCAGTAATCCCCCGCATAAACAGGGTTTTTCCCGCCCCGAGCTGCCCTGAAAGAGCGATAATATCTCCTGGTTGCAGAGTGGTGGCAAATTGTCGGGCAATCCGGCGCGTCTCGTGCTCGGAGCGAGAGAGAAATTCTTCAGCCATAGGTGTTCAGGCAATCGGATTATAGAGAAGGCCCGTCATGATTTTGGGGTAGAAGAAGGTTGACTTTTGTGGCATCACCTCTCCCGTCTCTGAAACCGCCAACACCTGCTCAACCGTCGTCGGCTTGACCACAAATCCGACTTGCACCTTGCCTGACTCCACAGCCTCAAAAACCTCGCGGTCATCATGAACGTAAAGCAGATTGCTCTGTTTTGCCATAGACTCCTGGGAGATACCGAGCAGTTTCCCGAGAATGTGATCGTGCAGAAGAACCAGACCAAGATCCTTCATCGCATCCGGACGTAATGGGTCAACCAGAGTCTCAGGATTGCTCTTCAGGGCTATTCCAATAACTGAACCCGGAGTAACCACTCCGTAGGTATAGTTTGACGGCTCCTGGTCAAGATAACGTTTGAGGTCAGCCCTGTCATGGAGGTCGGTCAGGGTAAAATGCTCCTCAAGAGCTCCCCTTAACGTGGTAATATCAAAACTGGACAGAGTATGTACCAGACGATGAATCGGAAAAATAAGCAGCCCTTCGTCATGAATGTTGGCGAGGTAGGTCAAAATAAAGTTATAGGGCTCCTCACCGGTATGAGAGAGGTTTGCCGCTGCCCGCTCATTGCGATAGTTCACACCGGTATCGTAACGGTGATGACCGTCCGCAATGTAGACAGGACGCTCCTGCAATGACTGCTGGAACTGCGCAACAAGTGCAGGATCGGTAATGCGCCACATCCGGTTTCTCACCCCCTGAAACTGCGCATCAATAACTGGCTCATTGCTTTCGGCAAAGCTCTTCATCACACGATCAGCGCTTTTACTTTGGTCGGCATAGAGACCAAAAATGCTGCTGATATTGGTTTTGGTTTTTCTGAAGAGATTGAGGCGGTCAGCTTTTGGACCAGAAAGCGTTTTTTCATGAGGCAGTACCTTTTTTTCCGAAAAGTCATACAGACGCATGGCGGTAAAAAAACCGCACCGTATGTGCGCCATGCCGTCAGTATCTTCAAACGTCTGAAAACAGGGGTAGATCGCTGGCTCGGTATCGCATTGAAGATCTCCCGACTCCAGCCACTCCGCAAGACGTGCCGCTGCCGCTTCATAAGGATCAGCCTCCATCGGCAGCTCCAGCCTGATGGCGTTTAGCGGTGAGCTGCTGTAAAGCTGCTGCTGAAACGCAGGGGAGATAACATCATAAGGTGGGCAAATAAGCTTGTCCGCACGTTTGAGTAATTCAGCATTATAAAGGATTGCCTTAAAGGGAACAATTTCTGGCATAATGGCATAGTCGTTAACATTCTTGAAAATCAGCCCGACTCAAGCAGCAGGTTGAGTCGGGATCTTAATATTTACTCTCTCTGCTTGGAGTTTCAATCCAACACTTTTTATCCCTGGTTTGTACCGCAATATTGTTAATTCCGGGAAAACATGGCTCGTTTTCGGTCGAAATGAAGAGAAATAATCTCTACCCATCCTCTCTCATCGCCATCCAGAAGTCATCATACCCATCCTTTATCAGGACAATAATTTTTCTGTTTTTACAAAGCTCCAAAACGGCAAGGAAAGTAACAACCAGGACAAGACGCTCTGAAACACCTTCGAGAATTGTGAGAAAAGAGAGCTGTACCGCCCCCTGAAGTTTCAGGAGAATCATTGCCGTCTGCTCTTCAATGGTTACCGGGGCATCCATGACGTTGCGCATCATGGGACGGGGCTGGTTGTCAAGCACCGATTTCCAGGCAAGCATCAGATGGTAGAGTGTTGGTCGAAGAAGTGGCTCATCCAGCTCATCAATAACCTCTGGCTCAAAGGCTTCAAAAAGTCCCCGTGCAAAAAGATTTTCGCGCATTGCTGCAAGCTGCGTCAACGCATTTGCAGCCTCTTTGATTCGTTTATATTCAAGCAGACGCTGCACCAGTTCAGTTCGCGGATCAAACTCATCGGTGGTATTGCTCTCCATGGTTGGACGGGGAAGCAGCATTTTAGCCTTGATGCTCATCAGCATGGAGGCCATATAGATAAAGTCAGCAGCTACCTCAAGGTTGAGACTCCGGGCATCACCAATATAGCTGATAAAATCAGCGGTAATTTTTGAGATTGGAATATTGTAGATGTCAAGCTCATCGCGCCTGATAAAAAAAAGCAGCAGATCAAGCGGCCCTTCAAACTCATCAAGGCTGATTTTGAACATGCTCGGAGACAAGGAGATACATTAAGATAATATTGGCCAGGGGCAAGATAGAAAAATGGGGGTAAAAGACACAATGAGTGGCCCATGAATCACCGTAATTGCTCCACACATAAAAAGTCGCTGTCAAATTTCCGAAAACTTGACTATCTATGGAAGGAAATCCGTTCGCCTGCTTTAGAAAACATTGACATCTGCAAGATATTACATGAAGAGGATTTTGTACTCTCTCTCTGCTGCTGCTGCATTTATGCTGTTGACACTCAGCATCACCATGGCGGATTCGGCCAGCAACTCATTTAACCTGGGATTTGAAAAACACAAAAGAGGTGACCTTCTCAGCGCTGTACAGAACTATTCCAGCGCCATTGAGGAAAATCCAGCATTCGCCATGGCATACCAGATGCGGGGTATTGCCCAACAACAACTGAAAAAATATGCTGAAGCAATCAACGACTACTCCATGGTCATCAGTACCGGCGAACCCTCTTTTAAAGTTGTCGGTTTCTATAATCGGGGAGTCGTGAAAAACATGACAGGAGACTTTGCTGGCGCAATTCCTGATTTTTCACAAGCAATTGAGCTGGACAAAAAAATGGGAGCCGCCTTTTTTCACCGGGGTATTGCCAAAAGCAAAACCGGTGATCTGGATGGGCGACTTGGGGACTTCCAACAGGCAGCGCTTCTGGGCGAAATCAATGCAGAGCGATGGCTTAATACTTACTATCCAGACTGGAAACAATCAAAGCCAGCGACTCCAGAGCCATTACCACAACCTCCTGCTCCAACAATAACGGTCAACCCCTCATAAGCAAAAACAGCATCTGCTCACACTCTTTTCGGCGATCAGCGAAACAGGCAACGGACACCTTACCCCACCCGTTTCGCTGAGATGAGAGCTCTTTCAGATCGCCTTTCCGCCACGCTCTCTGGTTCTGATACGAATACACTCTTCAAGCGGAGTTATAAAGATCTTTCCGTCACCGATTTCTCCAACACCGTGACTCGCAGCATCAATTATTGTATTGACGGTGATATCGACAAACTCATTGTTGACCGCAATATCAAGCCTGATTTTTGGAATCAGGTTTGGCGCTATTTTCTGGCCCCTGTAGATATCAATATCCTCTTGCCTTCCATGACCAGTTACCCTGCTGACGGTGATCCTTGTTATATCGGCCTGAATCAGAGCCTCACGAACATGGTCGAGCCTGTCCGGCTGAATGATTGCTGTTATCAGTTTCATTGCAAAAAATTAGTTAAGGTTGATAAGGCCGTATCCATGCTCACCGTGCATGCTGTGATCGAGACCGGACATTTCATCATTTTCAGAGATACGCAGACCGATGGTTTTTTCAACCAGAAAGAGAAGGATAAAAGAGACGACTGCTGCATAACCAATGGTGACACCAACCGCTGTTGCCTGAACACCAAGCTGCTGCCAGATTGTCCAGCTTTTATCGACTGTCTTGGCTGCTGCTTCGGCCATCCATGCAGGGCGAATGAAGAAGACCAGAGCCAAAGCCCCAACGATACCGCCGACACCATGAACCCCAAATGCATCAAGACTATCATCGTAGCCAAGCTTGCTCTTGACCAGAATCGCACAATAACAGAAAATTGCAGCAAGAGCACCGAGAGCAAGGGCGCCTGATGGCTGAACAACACCTGCCGCTGGCGTGATGGCAACAAGACCCGCAAGAATACCTGATGCCACACCAAGACTGGTTGCTTTGCCATGCTGGAACATCTCAATGATCATCCAGGTAAAGGCACCGGATGCTGCTGCGACCTGCGTTACGGTCAAAGCCCTTGCTGTTGCGAGGTTGCTTGCAATCGCACTACCTGCATTGAAACCGAACCATCCAACCCAGAGTAATCCTGCGCCAATAAGCGTCATAACAAGGTTGTTCGGATGCATGACATTGTTCGGATAGGCGCGCCTTTTACCAAGATAAAGCGCTGCAACAAGCGCAGTAACACCTGACGAGATATGAACAACCGTGCCGCCGGCAAAGTCAATGGCCCCAGCAGCACCAAGGTTGAAAAGAAAACCGTCAGATGCCCAGACCCAGTGACAGATGGGGCTATAGACAAAAATACTCCAGAGGGCAATAAACACAGCATATCCCTTAAAATTAACCCGCTCAGCGAAAGCTCCGGCAATCAGCGCAGGAGTAATGATGGCAAATTTACCCTGGAACATGGCAAACACATATTCGGGAATATGCGTCGGCATAATGGTTTCGTCAATACCCTGCAACATGAAATACTTGCTGTCCCATCCAACAAAGCCACCAAGAATACCCGGGCCGAAACTCAGTGAATAGCCAATCATCGGCCAGAGCACACCGATAATAACCATAGCGCCAAAACTGTGCATCATGGTGCCAAGAACGTTCTTTGTCCGGACAAGTCCGCCATAAAACATGGCAAGCCCCGGAATCATCAGCAAAACCAGTGCTGTAGATGTCAACATCCATGACGTTGTTCCCGTATCAGTGACCACCTCTTCTGCAGCATGAGCGGTACCCTGAAACAACGACGCTGCCAGCAGGAAGAGCAGAGCCATCAAAAGTTTTTTACTCATAATGATATGTGATGAAATTAAATATAGCCTTAATAATTAATGTATCAGACAAAAATGTAGTTATTTATTTAACCAAAACAAAAATATTATCGCTCTTTATTATGAATAGAGACGAGGGGACGATAAAATCTGCGGGCTGAATGTGGCGAAAAAGTAGAAACAGAAAAGCCAGACAGGTGCTGAGCAGTCTGGCTTTATATCGGAGGTGAAGCCGAGTCGGTGCTTACGACCTGATGAGAAACACCCCAAGATCTTCAAGAAGCGCCTGGAGATCCTCTTCATGCTCAACCTCGTCCTGAAGAATCTGCACCGCAAGATTGTAGGTAACAGGATCTTTCATGCCGATCTCCTCAATGATGCTGTTATAGACGTTGATGGCGCACTGTTCACCGGCAATGTTCTGCTCGAGTATCTTTTTCACAAAGGGATCATCGGGAGCAGCATAACCGCAGTTCGACAGTTTGAACCAGTCAAGCGGAGTAGAAACAGGTTTCCCGCCCAATTGAATAATCCTCGTGCTCAGCATATCAGCATGACGCAGCTCATCAGCGGCATGTTGCAGCAACTCCGCAATAGCTGCATCCTTCATCGGGCCCTGAACAACCTTTGCCCCAATCCAGTACTGGTAATAAGCAAGCCATTCATCAGCAAAAGCTTTGCTGAGTAACTCAAGAACACGGGGCAGGTGCTCTCCAACAATTTCTCGTCCTCTTGTGCCCATATAGTGTATCTCCTTTTTAATGGTAATTTGAAAACCAGCTTATTTGTTATGCTGAACAAGATCTTCAAGAGCTTCGGAGAGTTTCGTATACTTGAAGGGAAAATGCTGTGCCTCCAGAAAAGCGGGTTTGACATTCTGCCCTTTTACCGCATACCCTCCCCCTTCACCCATAATCAGACGAACCACAAATTCCGGAACCGGCAGCAAAGATGGTCTTCCGAGAGTCGCTCCCAGTTGATGAGCAAACCCTTTCATGGTGATCGGGTCTGGGCTGACAAGATTGATTGCACCCCGATAGGCTGGATTATCAAGCGCCTCAAGAATAGCGGCAATCTCATCATCGATGTGAATCCACGAAATGCACTGCTGGCCTGAGCCAACAGGGCCACCCGCAAAAAACTGGAAGGGTGCCATCATCTTCTGCAACATCCCGCCTCTGGTCGAGAGGACAATCCCTGTTCTCAACAACACAAGACGCGTAACAATCTTTTCGCAGGCAAGCGCCTCCTTTTCCCAGTCAATACAGATCTTTGCAAGAAAATCACTCCCATGCGCTCCAGATTCAGTCAGTCGGGGAGTATCGTCACAACGGTAAAATGAGCCATAGTAGCCTATAGCCGACGATGAAATAAAAACCCGAGGCTTTTCAGAAGCAGCCGCAATGGCCGAAACCAGATGCCTGGTACCGAGAATTCTGGAGTTATAGCACTCCTTCTTGTGTGGTTCACTCCAGCGAGTTTCAAGCAAAGGCTTCCCTGCAAGATGAATCACGGCCTTCGCACCACTGATATATCCAGTCCAGTCACCACTCTCCAAATCCGAATCCCATCGAACATACTCCGACGCACCTGGAATTTTAGCGGCGGCCACCTCGCTTGATCGAACAAAGAGTACAACCTTTTCCCCCCGGGCAATCAGCTTCAGTGCAAGTGTAACACCGATGACTCCTGTGGCCCCTGTAATGATAATGTGACCCTGCATACATTTTTCTGTTGGTGTAAAAAAGCTGCGTTTTTCTCCTACTCGACTGTCACCGACTTTGCCAGGTTTCTGGGCCTGTCGACATTGCATCCCCGGAGAGTAGCAATATGATAGGCAAGAAGCTGTAGTGGAATAACCGCCAACAGGGGAGTAATCGGTCCTGAAGCCTGGGGAATATAGATAACATGTTCAGCCATGCGACAGACCTCCTTGTCACCCTCATTGGCAATAGCGATAACCCTCCCCTTGCGACTGCGCACCTCTTCAATATTACTGAGAATCTTGCTGTAGGTGTTGTCGCGGGTAGCAATAATAATAACCGGCATATCCTCGTCGATAAGGGCAATCGGGCCGTGCTTCATTTCGGCGGCCGGATATCCTTCCGCATGAATATAGGAGATCTCTTTCAGCTTGAGTGCCCCTTCGAGGGCCACGGGAAAGTTGTAACCCCGTCCAAGGTAGAGAAAGTTTTTTGCATCCTTGAACAGCTCAGCAATGGATTTGATCTGGCTGTCAAGCTGGAGAATACGTGCCGCTTTTTCAGGAACAGAGGCAAGCTCCTTGAGATTAAGCGCAATCTCATCATTCGAGAGCGTGCGTCCTCTGCTGAGGGCTAACGCAAGCATATAAAGCATAACCACCTGCGCACAAAAAGCTTTGGTCGATGCAACACCAATCTCGGGCCCGGCATGCGTGTACATACCACACAATGTTTCACGGGCAATCGTTGAACCTACCACATTGCAGATCCCCAAGACAAGCGCCCCTTTCTCCTTTGCAGCCCGGAGGGCGGCAAGAGTATCAGCCGTCTCACCCGACTGGGAAATCACAATAACCACATCATCAACACCGACAATCGGGTTGCGATACCGGAACTCCGAAGCATAATCTACTTCAACCGAGATACGCGCAAACTCCTCAATAAGATACTCTCCAATCAGGGCGGCGTGCCAGCTTGTGCCACAGGCGCAAATCACAATACGCCTGGCACGTTTCAGACGATCAAGATAGTCATGGATCCCGCCAAGATGCACCAGTCCCTCTTCAAGGCGTACACGTCCCCGCATGACATCATGCATGACATCAGGCTGCTCAAAAATCTCTTTGAGCATAAAGTGCAAGAATCCACCTTTCTCAATTTTTTCCAACGAAAAGTCGAGCTCCGTCACCACCTTTTCCTGCTCAATATTCTCAATTGACTTGACAGAATAACCATCCCTTTTCACCACAGCAAGCTCACCATCCGAGAGGTATACAACCTTGTTGGTATGTTCAACAATTGGTGCAGCATCAGAAGCGATAAAATATTCATCAACGCCGATACCTATCACCAGCGGGCTGCCCTTCCGGGCAACAACAATCCGGTCAGGCTCACGCGAAGAGATCACACACAACCCATAAGCGCCCTCAACATGCCGGAGAGCGCTGCGCACAACTGCCTCCAGATCAAGCGATTGGTCTCGCTTCCACACCCGGTCAATCAGATGGACCAAAACCTCAGAATCGGTTTCACTTAAAAAAACATAGCCCTCGGAGAGAAGCTCCTGTTTGAGGGAGAAATAATTTTCGATAATCCCGTTGTGAATAAGCGCAATATCGCCCGCTGTATTCAGATGAGGATGAGCATTGGAGTCGCTGGGCTCTCCATGTGTTGCCCAGCGAGTATGGCCAATGCCAAGCGTAGCTCCAGAGAGGGCCGCACAGCGAGCCACAGTATCCTTTTCAAGATCACCAACACTCCCTTTCTGTTTGATAACCGAAAGAGTACTACCCAGCAAGGCAATTCCCGCAGAATCATAACCCCTGTATTCAAGCCTTTTTAATCCTTTCAAAAGAAGCGGCGCAGCATCCTGCCAGCCTATATACCCTACAATTCCACACATAGTATTATTTTCAAAAATCTTTTAAAACAGCATCAAACGATACTCGATCAGCCAGCAAAACCAATTTACCTCTTGAAGTAACTCGATAATATAACAGTTATCACAGTGCAAGCTTCATCTCACTCCAGATTTTTATCGCCTCACCGGCGACCGCCTCCTCGTAATCATCAACACGAGCAAAGCTGCCTGATGGGTAAATAAGAGCCCGGCTGACATTGATAACAGCGCTTTGCCTCTCATCATCAACACCGAAGTTGACCGCCTCTTCAAGCGATCCTCCCTGGGCACCAACACCAGGGATAAGCAGAAAAAGTCCAGGCGCATTCCGGCGAATCTCTCCAAGCAGGTTGCTCTTGGTAGCACCAACGACCACTCCACCATTACCATTCCTGCTCCATGAAGCCACCTTGCCAAGGACAGAGCGATAGAGCAGGGTTCCATCACCCATCACCTGCTCCTCAAAATCTTTGGATCCCTCGTTTGAGGTCAGACAGAGCACAAAAACCAGTTTATCCTCATAAGCAAAAAAGGGCTCAAGAGAGTCGAACCCCATGTAAGGTGCCACGGTAATAGCATCAAAAGGCCAGTGCTCAAAAAAGGCCCGGGCATACATACGGCTTGTATTGCCAATATCTGCCCGCTTGGCATCAGCTATGGTGATACACGAATCAGGGATACTCCTGAGCGTTTGTTCCATATCCAGCAACCCGTCAACACCTCTCGCCTCATAAAATGCTGTATTGAGCTTGTAAGCAACAGCACAATTCGACGTGGCCCTGATAATGGCTCGATTAAACTCAAGAACCGGGTTCTTGTACGATAAAAACAGCTTTGGAATTTTTCCTGGATCGCTGTCAAGTCCGACACACAAAAGGGACTTCAATGCCGATATCCGGTTGTTTGCCTTCTCACGAACTGAACTCATAACGAACTCACCCATAGTTTAGACGACTCCTGCCAGTAAATAAGAAAACATATTGCGACAGGAATACATTTTCGATGTTTGCTGCAATATATAAAATATGTTTTCTTGCGGAATGCTTCATTAAATGGAAGAATCCCGTAAATTGGGGCTTACGCATCCGTGATCAGTAAAGAGTCTCTCGCATCGCACTATTATAACTATGATTGTTGATTGATGGCAAAGAAAACAGTAAAACCTCCAAATCCCTATAAAAACGAACCGGAAAACAACATCCCGCGACCGAAATTCCCGATAATGTATTATGTGGTCGCTATTGTTATTCTCATAGGAGTACAGCTTGCCTTTTTCTGGTCAGGCTCAACACAGGAGATTCCATACAGCGCCTTCCGCAGGCTCATCACCGAGAACAAGGTTGTCTCGGTAAAGATTTCGCCGGAAAGAATCTATGTCAAGCTCAAACCTGGCACAGACACGGGCATTGCGGCAAAAGAGCCGCAAAAGGACAATCCGGTTGTCTCTCTTCCACAATCCTCAACAAAACAAGATGAGATTTTTGTCAATCCGGTGCGTGATGACGGCCTGATCGAGTTGCTTGAAAGCAAGGGCATCAAATATCAGGGTATGCCAAGCGGCACCTGGATCAGTGAACTCCTGCAGTGGTTGCTCCCCTTTGCCCTGCTGATCGGCATCTACTTCTTTGTCTTCCGACGCATGGGCGGGCCGGGATCCCAGTTCATGAATATCGGCAAGAACAAAGCTGCGCTTTATGAAAATCTGGATGAACACACCAGGATCACCTTCAAGGATGTAGCTGGTCTTGATGAAGCCAAAGCCGAAGTGATGGAGGTGGTTGATTTTCTCAAGGATCCAAAAAAGTACACAACACTTGGGGGGAAATTGCCAAAGGGAGTATTGCTGGTCGGCCCTCCAGGTACCGGTAAAACCCTTTTGGCGAAAGCAGTTGCCGGAGAAGCAGATGTACCGTTTTTCAGCATCAGCGGCTCGGATTTTGTGGAGATGTTTGTCGGTGTTGGCGCAGCAAGAGTGCGCGACCTCTTCAAGCAGGCAAAAGAGAAAGCCCCCTGCATTATCTTTATTGACGAGATTGATGCCGTTGGACGAAGCCGGGGAAAAGGGGCAATGATGGGTGCCAATGACGAGCGGGAAAACACCCTCAATCAGTTGCTGGTTGAAATGGATGGATTCGCCACCGACAAAGGTGTGATTCTGATTGCCGCGACAAACCGTCCTGATGTCCTTGATTCCGCCTTGCTGAGACCAGGTCGTTTTGACCGCCAGATCATGGTCGACAAGCCTGACCTCAAAGGACGCATTGATATTTTCAAAGTGCACACCAAGGCTCTTTCACTCTCAAAAGAGGTGAATCTCAAAGCACTCGCATCACAAACTCCCGGATTTGCCGGCGCTGAAATTGCCAATGCTGCCAACGAAGCAGCCCTGCTTGCCTCTCGCCGTAACCAGCAGAGCATTGGCATGAAAGATTTTGAAGATGCCATTGAGCGCTGTGTCGCAGGTCTCGAAAAAAAGAACAAGGTGATCAACCCTCGCGAGAAACAGATTGTGGCCTATCATGAAGCGGGCCACGCTATTGTCAGTTGGATGATGGCAGACAACGACCCTGTGCAGAAAATATCGATTGTTCCAAGAGGGATGAGCGCCCTGGGGTACACCATGAACATTCCACTCGAAGATCGCTATCTCATGACAAAAAGTGAGCTGCTCGGTCGCATCTGCGGCCTGCTCGGCGGGCGTATTGCTGAACTGATCATCTTCAATGAAATCTCCACCGGAGCGCAAAATGACCTTGAAAAGGTGACCAGCATTGCCTATAACATGGTGACCGTTTACGGAATGAGCGAAAAACTTGGGAACGTCTCATTCTACGAGAGCAATAATCCCTATTACGGCAGTCCGGGCATTGATAAAAAGTATGGTGAAGATACTGCTCGCCTGATCGACAGAGAGGTCATGAGCTTCATTGAAGAGTCTCGGATGAAGGTGATGAATCTTCTGACTGAGAATAGGGAAAAACTCGAAAAGCTTGCAAGTGAACTACTATTGAAGGAGATGCTTCAGTATCCCCAGATCGAAGAGATCCTTGGAAAACGTCCGAAGGGGCTTTTTCCTGTTCACATTGAAGAGGAGCTTGTCGAGGATCTCGTCCTGGAAAATGAGGAACAGACCATTGAAAATCAAGCCGATCCGAACAACTCGGAACAGCTCACCGACAATGAGCGAAAAGAGCTTGAAGAGGCAGTTGCAAGACTGAGGCAGACCCGGCAAAACGCTGAGAACTGAACAACCTGTACGAAAAGAGACGACAAAAGGCAGGGAATACCTGCCTTTTGTCGTCCTGATACATTCTGCGGAGTGGTGGGTCCCGAGGGAGTCGAACCCCCGACCTACTGGGTGTAAACCAGTCGCTCTAACCAACTGAGCTAGGAACCCGCGAACAGGGTGGAAAGTATAACACAATTAGCAGCAAAAACAAAAAGAAATAATCGCTTTATCAATGTCAGACCCCATAGGGCATTTGTAAGCCTGCACGAAAAAGCATAACTTCAGGCCAATAACTCCCGAAACCCGGTAACATTTTTTGTTCATCACTATGCGCTTACTCTCCATCCTCGGCAGTACCGGGTCAATTGGTGTCAGCACCCTCGATGTTGTCCGACAGCATCCCGACAAGTTTCAGGTGACCGGATTAGCCGCTGGTACCGATATTGCTTTGCTGGCAGAGCAGATTAAAGAGTTTCGACCTGTCGCAGTCTCCATCAGAGATGAAGTTTCCGTGCAAAAGCTGCGTAACCTCTGTGGAGAGTACAAACCCGACATCCTGTTCGGGGTTGAAGGAGCAGCCTCCATTGCGGAGATGGAGGGCTCAGATATGGTTGTCTCCGCCATAGTCGGCGCAGCGGGCCTTGTGCCAACTGTTCGCGCCATCAAGGCCGGGAAACATATTGCCCTGGCCAACAAGGAGACCCTTGTGGTTGCTGGCCAGCTTGTCTCTGATCTTGTGAAGCAGCACGGGGTACATCTGCTGCCAGTTGACAGCGAACATTCGGCGGTTTTCCAGTCGCTTGCGGGTCATCGTGCTGAAGATGTTGAACGGATCATTCTCACGGCATCGGGTGGACCATTCCGCAACACCCCTGCTGAAGAGCTGAAACAGGTCACGCTTGAACAGGCGCTGAAACACCCGCAATGGAGTATGGGGGCAAAGATCACCATTGACTCGGCAACCATGATGAACAAAGGGCTTGAGGTTATTGAGGCGCACTGGCTCTTCAATGTGCCTGCCGAAAAAATTGGTGTTGTGGTACACCCGCAGAGCATCATTCACTCCATGGTCGAGTATATTGACGGTTGCGTCATGGCGCAACTTGGTGCCCCCGACATGCGCGCCCCCATTGCCTATGCCCTTGCCTGGCCGGAACGATGCGAAAGCGGTATACCCAGGCTTGATCTGGCAAAGATCGGCACACTGACCTTTGAAGAGCCGGACATGGTGCGCTTCCCTGCCCTGCGCCTTGCATATCAAGCGCTGAAAGCTGGCCGAACATATCCTGCTGTATTGAACGCGGCAAACGAAGTCGCAGTTGCAGCCTTTCTTGACAGAAAAATAGGATTTATTGAGATTGCTGAAACCGTAGAAAAAACGATGCAGGCTCACGAAGGTTATGCGCCTGTTGAGCTCGACGACTATCTCCAGGCTGACCGGTGGGCCCGTGAAACTGCACAAAAATTTATTGCCTGACCACACCGTTCAAAAAAGCGGGGAGGCTGGAGCAGCTTTATTCGATTATAGAAACAGAAAATTATTATGGATGTTTTGAGTACGACATTTTTCTTTATTGTTGCCATTTTCATTCTGGTAACGGCACATGAACTGGGTCACTTTCTAACCGCAAAGCTGTTCGGGATGAGAGTTGACAAATTTTATATCGGGTTTGACTTTTTTGATTTGAGGATTTGGAAAAAGAAAATTGGCGAAACCGAGTATGGACTTGGCCTTTTTCCACTTGGCGGCTATGTGAAGATTGCTGGCATGGTCGATGAGAGTCTCGACACAAACGTTCAGAGCGGTGAACCGGAACCATGGGAGTTCAGGGCAAAACCAGTATGGCAGCGCCTGATTGTTCTGGCCGGAGGCGTAGGGATGAACATCATTCTGGCACTCGTTATTTTTATTGGTATCACCCTGGCGATTGGCGAATCCAGGACAAGTGTCAACAATCCAGCATTCGTTGAAAAAGGATCCGCTTTTGCCACCATGGGCATGCAGACCGGCGACAGACTTCAACGTGCAAACGGCAAACCCGTGGCAAGTTGGGAAGAGGCGCTGACCCCGGAGCTCTTCACCGCCCATTCGCTCAACTACACTCTTCTTCGTGATGGAAAAAGCATCACCATTGAGGCGCCATCAAACATCATGTCAAGTATCAACGCGCAGAAGAGCCTCGGTATTCGCCCGATCGTCCCACCTGTTATTGATGAGGTACTGAAAAACATGCCTGCGAGCAACGCAGGGATACTCCCTGGTGGACTTATTACCGCAATGAACGGTAAAGCCGTCTCCGACTGGACGGAAGTTGTCGGAATAATCTCCGCCAATGCCGGAAAGCACCTCACGCTTACGTGGCAACACAGCAAAAGTATTCCAGGCCAAAAAATTAATGCGGAAACGATTCGGGCTGAAGGGACAACATTCGTCACCACCGTCGTACCCAATGCATCTGGAAAAATTGGAATCTCACTCAAGCAGACTATTGAGTCTGAACGAAGAAAACTCTCTCTCCCGGAGTCAATCGTGAGCGGCATAAACCAGACCTGGAAAATGAGCGCCATGACCGTGCAGGGATTTGTTAAAATCTTCACCGGTCAGGAGGATTTCCGCAAATCGGTGGGGGGGCCGATCAAAATTGCAAAAATAGCAAGCCAGAGTGCGGAACAGGGGCCTGTAAGCTTTCTCTATTTTCTCTCGATGCTCTCTATCTCTCTGGCAATCATCAACATCCTGCCGGTTCCAGCACTTGACGGCGGGCAATTTGTACTCAATGCCATTGAAGGCATCATCCGTCGCGAGATTCCCTTTGAGATCAAAATGCGTATCCAGCAGATCGGCATGATGCTGCTTCTCGTTCTTTTTGCCTACATCCTGTTCAACGATATTTTCAACCCATAAGGCGAAAAACGGAAGCAATGCTTGATAAACTGCAATCCATAAAAGAGAAACACCTCGATCTTGAACAGTTGCTTGCCGACCCGAACGCAGCAACTGATCAGGCTCGCTTCAGAAAGCTTAACAAGGAGTACTGCGACCTCAAGGAAATTGTTCAAGCCTACGACCATTACGCCCAGAAAAAAGCAGAGCTTGACGCGTCGCGGCAATTGTTGAAAGAGGAGAGTGACCCGGAGATGAAGGAGCTGGTTCAGTCAGATGTCAATGAGCTGCAACGGCAACTGCCAGAGATCGAACAACGCCTCAAGGTACTGCTGCTGCCAAAAGAGGAGGCCGATTCGCGCAACGTCATCATCGAGATTCGGGCTGGCACCGGCGGTGAAGAGGCGGCGCTTTTTACCGCTGACCTGACAAGAATGTACCAGCGATACGCTGAACAACAGGGGTGGCAATACCACATCCTCCACTTCAATGAAAGCTCTGTGCCAGGCGGCTTCAGGGAGATGACCCTCGAAGTGAGCGGCAATGATGTCTATGGCACCATGAAGTATGAAAGCGGCGTGCACCGGGTACAGCGTGTGCCTGATACCGAAACACAGGGACGTATCCACACCTCAGCCGTCAGTGTAGCTGTACTCCCTGAGGCCGAAGAGGTGGATGTAGAGATCCGCCGGGAAGATTTGAGATTTGATACCTACCGGAGCGGAGGAAAGGGGGGGCAGAATGTCAACAAGGTGGAGACTGCCGTACGAATCACCCATATTCCAAGCGGCATTGTCTCCGCCTGTCAAGAGCAGCGCTCACAGCTCCAGAACAAGGAGATGGCCATGCAGATGCTCCGCACCAAACTTTACGACATCCAGCTTGCCGAGCAGCAGCAGCAGCGGGCCGACCTGCGCCGTTCAATGGTCACCACTGGAGACCGGAGCGCCAAAATACGCACCTATAACTACCCGCAATCACGGGTAACCGACCACCGGATCGGCTTTACAAGCCACGCTCTTCCCCAGATACTGCAAGGGGATATACAGGATATTATCAACGCACTCAAAATGCACGACCAGGCTGAACGCCTGCAATCCGAACTCATGTAAACGAAACAGGGGAACCGCGACAACATGGACAACATGGAAATGGAAGCGACCGGAAAGAGCAGGGGTGACTGGATATTACACGGGGAATTTAACCAGACTGTCGCCTATCTTTCCGACCACAAAAGGATGCTGGGGTTTAACCCCTTCTGCCACAGCGTAGAACTCACTGAGACCGAAAACGTCTATAAATGGCTTTTTCGTGTTACCGATCCACAAAACAACCCGTTTGATGTGATCTTTTATGTTGAACAGACCGAAGAGCCTCTTCTTGAGCTACCGGAGCATATTGAACACACGGAAACTGCCGAACTCTCAGAGGAGCTCATCAATCGCTACACCGTTGGAAAAACGATCCACTGGCAACACCACCCAGTTGCTGGCCAGATTGATGATCCTGCCAAGTATCTCTTTGAAGGAAAAGCCTTTGCAAAGATGCACATGCGCCCGATGGAGGCAAAAAAAACCAGAGTTCAGCTTGATTTAAGGGTTGATGTCCACTTTACCCTCTACCCGGCTTTCCGAATCGTCCCCGAGCCGATTCTCCACGCCATGACCAATGCTGCAATATCCATTATCATGCAGGCATCAACCAACACCATGTTTCACTCCATCTCCAGGGATTTCAAAAACATCAGGAACGCATAATGCTAAAAGTGCTCCATCTCCATATAAAAAAAGCCTCCCCATCGTTATGATGCTGGAGGCTTTTTAAAGGAATCTACTCTTCAAATGAAAAGGTGGGGTGAATTCACCCTCAGTAAACTGACTCGGTGATCAAAAGGAGCGCACAGGACGGACACAATCGGCATCCATCTTGTTATCGATGAACTGATAGCCATTGGCGAAAAGCTCTACCCAGGCATTGAGTGCACCATTCTCGGTCGAACTCCAGTAATCATAGTCTGCAAATCCACCAACAACAGCTTTATTGAGATAGAGCTTGTGCAACTCCTCCTTGCTCGGTAAATACCAATCATTAAAGCCTCCTCCATTGTATAACGATGCCACAGCGGCAGCCGTAGTGGGATATGTAGCGGCTGGATATTTTGCCAATATTTTTTTGGTATTCTCAGCTCCTTGACCTATTGCAGTACTTGTGTTAAAAATCTGCACATAAGCATAATCTTTTTTAAGCATCGATTTTCTTTGTCCTGAACTCCAGAAATACATTCCCGGGATGCCAATCGAACCCTTAACCTCAACATCCGCCGGGGCTGCAATCAGCCCATGCTCCTCGCCCCGTTGGTAACCGGGATCTCCTTTCTGCAGAATGTAAAATACAATACCACCACCGAACTGTTCTCCTACAGAATGCTGGGCAGCAAAAGATAGTGTTGAAACAGCAACGAAGCTTAGACTGACAAAAAACAAGGCCACACATAGCCGCAAACAAGACGCTCTTGAAATAAATTTCATAATGGTTACTGGTTAAGATTATCCAAAAATGAACCGCTCTCCTGCACGACACCTCCGCCATGCCACACTGTATAATTTACATTATTTTTCAATAAACCATTTATCAATATTTTGCGCGCATCGCTATATTACATCTAACGGGCATCGAGACACCAGTGAAGTTGTTTGTTGATGCAAATAATAACCGCTCATCAAATAACAAGCCTCCCCTCACTCACACCGGGATAATTTCATTGGCTTCAAAGGAAATAATTTCTCATCTTTGGGGATAACTTTTTCAATGAGCTCACGATGAAACAACTTTTGCTGGGCGCTGAAGCCATTGCGCTTGGAGCCCTTGACGCTGGAATATCCGGTGTCTATGCCTACCCTGGAACCCCTTCGACCGAAATCACCGAATATATCCAGAAAAACAGTGGTTGCCGCGAGCATCCCGTCCGCTCGGCTTGGTCGGCCAATGAAAAAACTGCCTACGAAGCGGCGCTCGGCATCTCCTACGCTGGCAAAAGAAGTCTGGTCTGCATGAAGCATGTGGGGCTGAATGTCGCTGCAGATGCTTTCATCAACTCTGCCATTACGGGTGTCAACGGAGGATTGGTCGTTGCAGTGGCCGACGACCCTTCGATGCACTCATCACAAAATGAACAGGATAGTCGGGTCTATGGCAAATTCGCCATGGTGCCGGTCATTGAACCTGCCTCACAGCAGGAGCTTTATGATGCTGTCCGATATGCGTTCGATCTCTCCGAAACCCTCAAGCTGCCGATACTGCTCCGGCTCACCACAAGGCTTGCGCATTCGCGTGCGGGAGTAGAGGGAGCTTCAACACGTCCACAAAACCCGCTCAATGCACCTTATGCTCCAGAGCGCTTTGTGCTGATGCCGCATAATGCCCGCCGTCAGTACAACAACCTGCTTGGTATGCAGCCTCAACTTGAAGAGCATTCGGAGAGCTCATGGCTGAACCGCCTTATCCCTGGAACAGGCTCTACCGGTGTTCTTGCTTTTGGCATTGCCTTCAACTATGTGATGGAGGTACGGCAGGCTTTTGGTCTCGACTGCCCCGTGCTGAAGATTGGGCACTACCCCCTGCCCCGAAAAAAAATTGAAGCCCTTTTCAACTCCTGCGACACCATTCTTGTTGCCGAGGAGGGTTATCCTGTCTACGAAGAGCTGCTGAGAGGATATTTTGGCAACACGCATATCAAAGGACGCCTCGACGGAGCGCTCCCCCGTGCCGGAGAGCTCAATGCCGACAGTGTCGCACTTGCTCTTGGCCTTGCAAAACCAGAGGTCATTCCGATACCTCGCATTGTGGTAAACCGTCCACCGGAACTCTGCAAAGGGTGTGGCCACCGCGACCTCTACGAAGCGCTCAACACCGTCATGAGCTCTTATGAGCAGCATCACGTTTTTTCCGATATCGGCTGCTACACGCTTGGAGCGCTCGCGCCATATAACGCCATTCATACCTGCGTCGATATG
>SZYA01000050.1 GCA_005843815.1 Chlorobium sp. | reverse complement strand
ATTGCTGCTATTGAGGCTTGTAGTTCACTTGAAGATATTACTGAAGCCACTGAGTTGTCAGGGTATTCTGGTTATTATCGGATCTCTTTTGATTATCGTTATCGCATAGGCGTTTATGTTGCGGATAACACAGTGGAACTTTTACGGGTTGGACATCGTGAAGATTTTTATAAATATTTTCCCACAGCATAACTCCGTCGCATTTCCTGTTAGGCGTAAAGATTCCGGCATGTGGTTGGTTTGCCAGCACCAGCCCTTTGATGGCTTTTTGTGAACAAGATAGCTCCAGTGTAAGCGCTCCATAGCAATTGATTCCGTAATAAAATAGCTAAGGTGCTCATGACTCAAGCGATGCGCGATGCGGAATTATGGAGTGATTTATTCCTTTTTCCAATAACGGGATTATGCAGGCGTTTGATGAATTCAGGTTTTCAACGCTCAAGCCCTTCAGGCAATGCTCGCCCGCTTCGGCAAAACCGAACACCCGCATGAGCAATCCCGGTGGTTGCCGGGAACGGTGCGGATACATTTTATGCTGACTGGTCTGCAGCTTCTACTGCGATTGTCTGGGAAAACGATCCTGCTAAAACGGTAACAGTTCAGGGCGCAGAGCTATCTGGCTTGGAACGATTGCTTGTTGCGACCGGCAGCGGAGATGATGTGATCCGTAACACCAAGGTTACGGCAAATGATTACATCGATACAGGTGCCGGGAACAACACCATAGATGCGGGTGGTGGAAGTGACACCATGGTTGGTGGACTCGGAAATGACTTTTATGCAGTCGATTCAAGTGGCGACGTTGTAACAGAGTTGGCTTCGGAAGGTATTGATACGGTTCAGTCAACGATCTCCACTTTCACTCCCGCTAATGCAACCACTGCTGTTGCAATCGGCAGCAATATTCTGCTAACCTTCAACGAACCCATCCAAAAAGGGACCGGCACAATAGCTATCCACAGCGGTTCGGCAACAGGCCCGGTGGTTGACAGCTACGATGCCGCGACAAGCAGCAGTCTGACGATTTCAGGTTCCAGGCTCACCATCAACCCGACGGCTGATCTTGACAGTGGCACGCACTACTTTGTAACGCTGTGTGAGGGAACTGTAAAAGATCTTGCTGGGAACAGCTACGCAGGCACAGACACCTATGACTTCACAACGGCATCTACCTTTTCCGCTTATAACCTTCACGGTTCAGCGACCTTCTGGAAAACCGGGGCCGCCATTGCAGACGTTATCAGTACATTTTCCTCAGCTCCAGCCGCCACTGGCACGCAACCCGTTGAATTCAGGAACATCCATGTTGCGGCAGATGGCACCCGGAGCATAGAGATATGGGAAACTTCGACGAAGAGTGATATCAAAAGCGTGCATCCGGGGCTTTCTCTTCCGACAGGATCCGCAGCAACCTGGCAGGAGGCGACAGCTTTTTCATCCGGCTGGAGCCGGTTGGATAATAAAGATAAACCGGGCGAGTTCATTCTTGAGGGTCTTGGCACAACAGCCTTGTCATCGGGGTCAGTGAAGCTTGGAACCCTCACGCTCACCGCCCCAACTCACCCGCAGCACTTTGAGCTTTCGTTGAGCGCTGCTCAGTTGGGCAACGATACAGTTCCCCCCGTTGGTCTATCGTCGGACAGCATGACTACTGGTACTGATGGCCTTTACCAGCAACACAATATGACGGTTGGCACCTATATAATGAGCAGTGCAAAAGGCATGAATCCTGAGTGCATTCTGAAATCTTTATGGTCAGGATACATGCAATCACTATGATCACCGTGTTATGCGCCAATTTCCCCAAACATTCAGCCACCTGGTTTTTCTCTTATTCCTCTCTTTGACCGCTTGTCAGAAGAGCGACAAGTCGGACGGCTACGGCAACTTTGAGGCCACAGAGATCATTGTCTCCTCCGAAGCGAACGGCAAGCTGGAGCTGCTTGACGTTGAAGAGGGGAGACGGATGGCGGCAGGCAGTGTGGCCGCTGTTGTCGATACTACCCAACTGCACTTCAGTCGCTCGCAGCTTCAGTCGGAGCGTGAGTCGCTTGTGGCAAAGCGGCCAAGCCTTCGTGCCCGGATTGGGGTACTGCTTGAAGAACGGCGCAATATCAAACGCGACCTGGAGCGCTACCGGAGGGTGGTGAAGGAGGGGGCGGTGCCCTCAAAACAGTTTGAGGATATTCAAAACCGGCTCAGCGTTATCGACAAGCAGATTGGCTCCCTCGAAACCGAAAATCCCGGTATTGCGGGGGAGATCAACGCCAAAGAGGCCCGCATAGCGCAGCTCAACGATCAGATCAAAAAGAGTGTTGTTCGCAATCCGGTTGATGGCGTTGTCTTGACCAGGTATGCCGAAAAGGGGGAGCTGACCTCCTACGGCAAACCGCTCTACAAGATTGCCGATCTTCAGACCATGTTTTTGAGAGTCTACCTGAGTGGCGCGCAGGTGCCGCAGGTGAAGATTGGCGAGGAGGTTGAGGTGCTGATTGATGGCAGCAAGAGCCGGAAAGGGAGAATCACCTGGATCTCGGCAAAGGCTGAGTTTACCCCGAAGATTATCCAGACGAGGGAAGATCGGGTGAGCTTGGTCTACGGCGTGAAGGTAGAGGTCAACAATCAGGATGGTCGCCTTAAAATCGGGATGCCCGGAGAGATGAGGTTGCCCGCAAAACCTGGCTCATGAAGGAGGCGGTGCTGATCGCCGATGTTGGCAAGCGCTTTGGAGCTGTTCAGGCGCTTCAGGAGGTGACACTTTCTGTTGCCAGAGGGGAGCTGTTCGGCTTTATCGGCGCTGACGGGGCGGGGAAGACCACTCTATTCCGAATTCTCGCAACACTGCTCCTTCCCGATGAGGGGAGAGCAGAGGTTCTTGGTCTTGACGTGGTGCGCTTTTACCGCGATATTCGCAAGCGCATAGGCTACATGCCGGGAAAATTTTCCCTCTATCCCGATCTGAGCGTCGAAGAGAATCTCCGCTTTTTTGCCTCGGTTTTTGGCACAACGGTCGAAAAAAACTATGAGCTGATTCGCGACATCTACAGCCAGCTTGAGCCCTTCAAAACAAGGCGGGCAGGCAAGCTGTCGGGCGGGATGAAGCAGAAGCTCGTCCTCTCCTGCGCGCTGGTGCATCGGCCAGAGGCGCTTTTTCTCGATGAGCCGACAACTGGCGTTGATGCTGTATCGCGCAAGGAGTTCTGGCAGATGCTCCGCCGCCTCAGAGAGCAGGGGATGACCATTCTTGTCTCAACCCCCTACATGGATGAGGCCGAATATTGCGACCGCCTCTGTATCATGGTGGACGGGCGTGTGGCAGCGCTTGACCGACCGGAGGCGATGAAGCGCCATTTCGGGGTGGAGAGTATGAACGAGGTGTTTCTTCAGCTTGCACGACATCATAAAACGGAGTGAAGGAAATGCACAGCTTCAGAGGCTTTCTGCTCAAGGAGTTTTATCACATTTTTCGTGACCGCAGAACGGCGGCCATTCTTTTCGGGATGCCACTTATCCAGTTGCTCCTCTTTGGTTTCGCCATTCGCAACGAGATTCAGGAGGTCAATCTCGGAATATACGACCAGTCGCATGATGCTGTTACCCGGGAGATTACCGACAAGCTCACCTCCTCGGGCTACTTTGTCATCACGAAAGAGCTGCATTCCACAAAAGAGATTGAGCAAGCTTTTGCGGAGGGGAGCATTGCCGAAGCTATTGTTTTCGAGCCAGGCTTTGCCTCGCGCATGATACGGGAGGGGAGGGCTAACGTCCAGGTGTTGACCGATGGCTCGAACCCCAACATATCGAAAATCATCACTGGCTATACCGCAT
The DNA here is from genome assembly GCA_005843815.1 of Chlorobium sp. Lineage (GTDB taxonomy): Bacteria > Bacteroidota > Chlorobiia > Chlorobiales > Chlorobiaceae > Chlorobium. The sequence continues at coordinate 11,295 of SZYA01000050.1, read as the reverse complement.
CGGTCTTGCAGGATTATCGGAACGCGGCATTTGGCGCGGCAGAGCTTGGCATCGAGGCCGTGCCGCTTATGATGTTCAACCCTGAGCTCAAAAGTGTCAACCTTTTTGTGCCGGGTCTGATGGCGCTTATTCTCATGCTGGTCTCGGCGCTGATGACCTCCATCAGCATTACACGGGAGAAAGAGAGCGGTACCATGGAGGTGCTGCTGGTCTCGTCGCTCCGGCCGGTGGAGATCATTATTGGCAAGGTGGTGCCTTACTTTCTGCTCTCCTTCGTCAACGTGGTGACGGTGGTGGCGCTCGCCTCCTTTGTTTTCGGGGTGCCCTGCAGGGGGAGCGTGACACTGCTCATGGTTGAATCGCTGCTCTTTATTGTGACGGCGCTCTCGCTCGGCATCTTCATCTCCACCATTACCAGCTCACAGCAGGTGGCCATGATGATTTCACTTGCTGGCCTCCTGCTGCCGACCATACTCCTTTCGGGCTTTATCTTTCCCGTGGCAAGCATGCCGTTGCCTCTGCGGATGATCAGCAACCTTATTCCGGCAAAATGGTATCTGATTATTGTCCGGGGGATTATGCTGAAAGTAACAAGCTTCGGTTATATCTGGAAAGAGACACTGGTGCTTGCCATCATGGCGACTGTGCTGATGGCGGCAAGTATCAAAAAGTTCAAAACAAGGCTTTAAGAGCGGTAAACAGGGGAGCTGGCTAATGCGTACGATATGGTTTCTGGTGCAGAAAGAGTTCCTGCAGATATTCCGCAACCGGGGAATGCTGCCGATCATCATTATTATGCCCTTTATCCAACTGGTGATTCTCTCGAATGCGGCCACCTTCGATATCAAACAGGTGCCGATGCATCTGCAAGACCGGGATCGCTCGACCCTCTCGGAAAAGCTGGTGGAGCGATTTACCGCTGGCGACTATTTTCGCTTGACAGGACACTCCTTTTCTGATCGGGAGAGCATCGGGGAGTTGCTGAGCAGGAAGGCCGACCTGGTGCTTGTTATTCCGCAAGACTTTGAGCGCGACCTTACCACAACCGGTCACGCCAAAGTACAACTGATGATCAACGCCGAAGACGTCTTTTCAGCAGGCGTTATCCAGGCCTATGCCAGTGAGATTATCGGAAGCTTCAATCGCGAGGAGCTGCCGACATCGGGAGTTAATGCCGTCGTTCAGGCCCCGCTTGAGATAGGCATCATCTCTTCAGGCTGGTACAATCCCCAAATGGAGTACACTCACTACATGGTGCCGGGTATTCTCGTCATTCTCGTTACCCTTATCGGTCTCTTTCTCTCCGGCATGAACGTGGTGCGTGAGCGGGAGATCGGCACCATCGACCAGATCAATGTCACTCCTATCAAGCGCTACCAGTTCATCACCGGCAAGCTCGTCCCCTTCTGGATTATCGGCATTGCGGAAATGAGCATCGGTCTCTTGATTGCCCGACTCATCTTTCATGTTCCAATGCTCGGGGGTTACTGGCTGATCTATCTCGTTTCAGCCATTTTCATGCTTGTTGTGCTCGGCATGGGGCTCTTTATCTCCACCATCACCGAAACCCAGCAGCAGGCAATGTTTGTGGCATGGTTTTTCATGGTCATCTTCACCCTGATGAGCGGCCTCTTCACCTCCATCGAAAGCATGCCTCATTGGGCACAAACCATGACACTGCTCAACCCTGTCCGCCACTTCGTTGACATCATGCGTCGCGTTATGCTGAAAGGGTCAGGATTAATGGAGATCCGGGCGCAGTTGCTCTGGCTGGTTGGCTATGCCGTGGTGATGGTGACGCTGGCGGTGAACCGGTATCGGAAGGTGGTGGTGTGAGCGGTGGTTGTACACAATACAATTTCATTGATATTAGTCCAGCATCAATTCCATCAATAAACAGGTGCTGCGACGCAAAATACCCACTTTAAATACGCCAGAAAATGAGGCTTATGATGATGTGCCGTAGAGCATTATCTTATTATCACCCATTCTCCCTCGCCCTCCTCAACACCACACTGAACACTGACCCGTGGTTGAGGCGTGAGCGAACCTCGATGTCGCCTTTGTGGGCTAGAACAATATGCTTGACAATTGAGAGCCCGAGGCCGGTGCCACCGTGCTGGCGTGAGCGTGCTTTGTCCACTCTGTAAAAGCGCTCAAAGATACGGCCGAGATCCTGTTTCGCTATGCCGATGCCGTTATCATCAATCTCCAGCCGGACATCATCGTCACTTCCGAACGCTGTAATTCTGATTCTGCCATTGCTGTTGTCTACATATTTGATAGCGTTGTCGAGGAGGTTGCGGATAACAATATCGAGATAGCGGGCATCGGCATAAACGGGGGGAAGTTCCTCGGTAATCTTGATATCAAGCCTGATCTGTTTTTTCTCAAGAGAGGGCTTCAGCAGATCAACCGATTTCATAAGAACATCGGCAAGGTCTACAGGTCCGAATTGGTAATCAATGTATCCAGACTCAATTTTGGAGAGGTCCAGCACGTCGTTGACGAGTGCCGTGAGCTGTTTGCTTGCCTGCAAGATAATGTTCAGGAAAGGTGTGGCATGTTTTGGATCGTCCATGGCCCCTTCGAGCAGTGTTTCGGTGTAGCCACTGATGACTGTCAGCGGAGTACGGAGTTCGTGTGACACACTGGCGACAAAATCACTCCGTATTTTTTCGAGGTTGCGGAGCTTTGTGATATCGTTCAGGACAAAAACGCTCCCTTCAAATCGATTCTCTTTGGTGAGTGGCATGGAGCTGATCTGCATGATGCGATCACCTTTTGTGGTCATCAGCGACATCTCCTCTTTACGTAAGGTGATATGGGTTGAGTGTACCCTGGCAAAAAGCTCCTGAAGCTTGTTATCCGAAAGTTGCCTGATCGGACGTGATTTGAACATGGTACCTTCAATCCGGAACATTCTTGATGCTGCGGGGTTGACAAGAATAATATCACCAGAGGCATCGGTGACAATGATCGCTTCACGAATGCCCGAAAAAACGGCCTGGTACCACTCCTCACTGCGTCGCATGGTTGTTATCTCATCAGCCATTCTGGTAATGGCTCGTGCATAGGATCCAATTTCATCTTGACGGTGGAGGAGGGAGGTGGCTCCTGAAAAATCACCATCTTTGTTGTGTTTTATTGTTTCGGCAAGCGTACGGAGTGGGTGGGCAAGAAGAAAGCTTGCAAAAAAACCTGTCGTAATGGACAGCATGAGAGGCAGCAAGAGGCCCTGATCGATCTCTTTATCAACTCCACCCTCAAAGAGTTCAATATCATAGATCGGTTTACTGAATCGAAGGATAGCGCAGGGCTCAGGTATTCCAACAGGTACTGCCATATAGAGTGAATACTCTTTTACCGTGTGGCTGAAACGGGTATTTTCTCCATATCCCTTTTCAAGCGCTGCTTTTACCTCGGATCTTTGAAGGTGGTTTTCAACAGTGGAAAGTTTTTCCTGCGGAACCGAAGAGTCAGAGAGTAGCCTGCCGTCAAGATCAATCAGAGTAACCCGGATATCAAGTGTTCGTCCGATCTGTTTTATCCATGCATTGGTATTTGCGCTTGTTGTCCACCCCTTTGGCTTTTGCTCAAGCATCTGCTTGTTGAGCAGAAGATCCCGTTGAAGCTCTTTTTTTGTTGCTGTGGAGACTATTTCAGTCAATTTGTTGGTGATTGAGAAATAGCTGACCAGCAGGGCAAAAATAATAATCAATCCGGTAACAATACCATACCTGAACGAGAGTTTAACCTGCATGGTTGTCACCCGGCAGTTCAAATTGCGCATTCACCTCTTCCCAAAGGTTACGATAGGCTTTTGAGGCAGGGGAGTTTGGTAGAACGGCATTGAGTGGCGAACGGTAGATACCCATCTTTTCAACTTCGGAGTTGTAGGGAATCGTTTGGGAGAGAAAGCCGGGAGTATTGCGGAATTCGTCGAGGATGTCGCGATGCAGCTTTTTCTGTTTTTCGACCATGGAAAAAAATGGGCGAATTTTTGAACTATCAAGGTTGTTGGCTTCAAAAAACTCTTTCAATTGAGTGAAGGTGCGCATTGACAATGTTGTGGGAATCAATGGCACCAGAATAAGATCGGAGGCGGCAAAGACACTTTCAGAGAGGAGTGTCAGGTTTGGCGGGCAGTCAAGAAAGATAAACCGGTAGTCATCGATCAGCTCTTCAAGGTTTTTTTTGAGTTTTTTTTGAGGCTTTTTCTCTTCGGCAAGTTCGATGTCGAGATTTCTGTACGAAAAGTCGGAGGGTAGCATATCAAGGTTTTCAAAATCGGTTGCCTTGATATTGCGGTATATCTTTTTGTTTCCCTTGAGAAATTTGTCGCTGTTGAACTTTTTGGATGCGGTAATCCTGAAATAGTAGGAGCTTGCCCCCTGCGGATCAAGGTCACAGATCAAGGCAGGTGGCGAGAGCAGGGAAGAGAGATAGGAGAGGTTGACCGCCGCCGCCGTTTTGCCGACACCACCCTTGATGCTGTAAAGCGCTATTGTCTTCATGTCAAGGTACAGGTTAAAAGATCGTGAAAGAGTTGGCTTGTCTCTTCATGGTCAAATGAACTGAAGGTTTTATGAAACTTGAGGCGAGCCGCCTCCTGCTTCTGAAAAAGAGTTGTCATCAGCCCTCCCATTGATGCAGCAAGTAACCTCTCTTCAGCCATTGTTGCAAGTTGTTCATGAAGAAAACGAAGTTGTACGGCAAAATCAACAAAGTCACCAAGATTCTCCTGCAACTCTTTCAGTTGGCGGATCACCGGTGTGATGGTTTCTGAAGGAAAAATTGAGGAAAAAAATTCAAGCAGATAACGGAGTTTTTTGCAATCAATGCGGAGAGCATGAAGTTCATCATCAGTTGTTGCGCTGCTGATTTGACGACCATGGCGAATTACTTTTTTCCACGCTTTTTTGATACTCTCAACGGCAACATCTTTTGTTGAGCAGAACGCATTTGGGGCTTGTTCCACATCAGGAGGCACATCATGATTGATGAATAGCTCCCACTCTTTCAGAGATGATTGATAGTTGCTGGACGACAGATAGTGGAAGAATTGTTTGTGCAGTGGTTTGCGGGATGCTGCAATGTTTCGGAAAAACAGCTTCAGTGAGGGCTGCAGAAACGGAGGCAGATAGTTGAAATAGCTCTCCTTCCTGAGCAGATAGACATCCCTGTCGCGTAATTCGTTTGTTCGTTTGCCAAGTTCCCGGAAGAGATTGAGGAAATAGATGGTGTTCCCTGCGTCAAAAACACCCTTGAGCTGCTTCATAACCGAACGTGTCCGGCGTATGGCTACCCGATAATCGTGCAGAAACTCTGAATCAATATCCTTTATTATACCCGGCTCATTCATTCGCATGACTGAACAGGTAAATTGTAAAAGTTGCCTGGCACTTTCGTGAATGGGTGCATCAGGATTGAGTGTGAGCATGATTTTCGCCGAATAGCCCCTGACGTTATGTTTGGCTTCATTCATGATCAACAGAAAGTACTCCATAAAATCAAGTGGCGTACTCTCTTCATCAAGTGTGGATAACGATTGGGCAACATGAGCTGCCTCTTCCTCATATCCCCTGAGAGGTGATAGAGCAAAGAGATGCAGAAATGCTCCCTCACTCTTTTTCTCAGCGAGGCATAATGACTCTGAGGTCAGGATGGCGATAGTTTTTTCGTTATCGTCGAGAATACGGTACGCACAACTGATGACATCCAGCAAGCAAAGTCTAGAGAATGCTCTGAGAGTGCTGCAAGATGAGAGCTCATCTTTGACGCTTGAAGGGGGAAGAGCATCAGCAAAGAAGGAGAATGAGTTCCCTGCAAATGGCGCAGAGGCTATCTGCAGACCAGTATTGAGGTTGACAAGAGAAAGCGTTTTGTTTTGTTTTACGATCGCCACTCTCTTTCCGAAAGCTTGCCACTCAAAGGTGTCATAAAACTCTCTTTGCTCTTTTGATGAGGAAACTGCTTCAAGTTTGAATCCGGGGAGAACTATTTTTTCAGACAGCTCCTCCAATGAAATAGTACGGTTCAATCCGAAAGAGAGTGTTTTCGGTTTTGCAAGCATCTTTTGGCAGTGTTAGATTGACTTGTTCAACATATCGATAATCTCCTCAGGGTGTCGAGCGAGGGCTTTTGCCCCGTATGCAAGAAGCTCGCTTTCAGGTCGGAATCCCCAAAGGACACCGAGGGGGAACATTCCGGCTCTTGTGGCGGTCTGCATATCTATACCACTGTCTCCCACATAAAGGATTGAGGAGGGCTCTTCGCCAAGCAGGTCGGCAACAAGGAGAGCACCTGCAGGCTCAGGTTTGTGAGCTATCCCACTGTGATGACCCATGACGACATCGAAAGTCCACTCTTTGAGCAACTCCTCAGCACAGAGGCGGGTGAAGTGATCGGCTTTGTTTGAGAGGATAGCCATTTTCAACCCTTGTTCGGTAATCGCGTCGAGCAGCGCCTTGATTCCAGGATAGGGACGTGAATGGACGTTCCAGTTATCGGCGTAGTGCGCCAAAAACTCAGGAAGCAAGTGATTGATGGTCTCTTCGGTACCAACTCCGGCAGGAAGCGCTTTTCGTACCAGTTCAGTCATTCCTTGCCCAACAAGAAACTGACAATCACTTATCGAATGCACCGGATAACCATACCGCTCAAGTACAGTATTAAGCGTATTGAGAAGATCTTGCAGCGTATCAAGCAGCGTCCCGTCCAGGTCAAAAATAACAGCTTTGAAAGCCATAAGTTAGATAGATTGAGCAATTCATTGTGTTATTATGGGCCGCAAAAAAAGCACCCTGTGCGTTTGGCATAGGGTGCTCTCCGCGTTCAATAAAGGTACGCCTACTTCTTTGGGGCGATGGCCGAAGATGCGCCCTGCAACACCTGCCCAATGGTGTTTGATGCACTTCCAACAAGGTCAATCGCCGTTTTCGCCAGAGGCTCTACAACCTGGCCAATAGCTCTGACACCGGTGCTCAACAAGTCAACCTGTTGCTGCGCCAACTTGCCAGCCGTATCAAAAAGTGCACTCACTGCCGTAGAAAGATCGTTGGTTTCGTTTGCCATGGATGTTATTATTTTAGGGTTGTTGAAAAATTTTATCGCTTTAAAACAAATTCCCGTGATCAATTTCAAATATTGCCGCTTTTTCTCCTGGAATTTAATAAAATAAAGTTGTAGAAACCAATAGAAACTCAGAGTTGAATATGATTCATTATACAGTTTGCACTAAATGTTTCAAACTTGTAACAGATATGCTTTTGTTTTCTATGATGAAAGCTGATAGATTAGGCTTCTCTAAGAATTATATAGAGAGCAAAAATGTTGGTACGCAGTAATTATCAGTAAAGAAATCATTCACGATTATGGCTGGAGAGAGTGTAGGTGAGAGTAACCGGTCGAATGCTTTTGTGGTCAGCGCCCGGAAGCGGACCCTGCAGAAGGTTGCCAAAATAGCCGGGGAGTCTGTACTCTTTTCCGTTGCTGCTTTTGTTGCCCTCATTGTTCTGTTTATCTTTTATTTCGTGACGCGTGATGCAGTGCCCTTTTTCCAACTTCGAGGTTTCAGTGAATTTTTCACCAGCTCAAACTGGTATCCGGCTGATGAACCAGGGGAGTTTGGTGCCCTTGCTATCATTTATGGTAGTCTGATGGTAACGCTTGGATCAGCAATTATTGCTGTGCCCATGGGCGTTGCTGCGGCAATATGCCTGAGTGATATCCTCCCCTTTTCTGTAAGACAGTATGCCAAACCAGTCATTGAAATGCTTGCCGCAATTCCGTCGGTTGCCTTCGGCTTCTTTGCACTTGTTATATTGGCACCACTTATGCAGAACAGCGGTGGCCCCATGCTTATGTGGGCCTGGTGGATTCTTGTTTCGCCATTTCTGCTTCTTGCCGTCATTGTTGGCTGCGATCTTTTGACTGCATCAATCAAGGAGGAAAAACGTCGGCATCAACTCTATGTGCTCTTGATGATTCTTTTTGGTCTGATTGCTGTTGTTTTGTTGTTCAAGGTTGGTTCTGTGCTTAACGGCATCCAGATTCTTACCGGAACAAATGCTCTTAACGTCTCGATTATTCTCAGCTTCATGGCTCTTCCAACGATTGTCAGTGTCTCTGAAGATGCTCTTCAGGCTGTTGGGCGTGACATTCGAGAGGGGAGTTACGCACTGGGGGCGACAAGGGCTGAAACAATTATCAAAACGATTCTTCCTGCGGCAAGCAGTGGCATTCTTGCGGCGGTTATTCTCGGAGTGATGCGAGCTCTTGGTGAGACGATGGTGGTCTGGATGGCATCGGGCAACTCTTCCCATATTCCTGAGCCATGGTTCAACTATCTTGAGGCTATTCGTACCCTGACAGCAACAATTGCGGGTGATATGGGCGAAGCTGATCAGGTGACCGGATCAGCCCGTTTTCATGTCCTTTTCGCAATGGGTCTTCTGTTGCTGATTATCAGCTTTATCAGTAATCTGGTGAGCGAGAGAATTGTTGTTCGTCAGCGAAAAATACTCTCCGGTCAGTAATATGTTTTTCCATTAAACGCTTTTGTTTATGAATATTGGAACAAGGAAAATACTTGATCGTTCATTTACCGCTGTTGGTATAGGATCAATCGTTGTTATGGCGTTGGCCCTCATGATTATTGTTGTGCCAATTGTATCAAATGGTATAGGTGCCATATTGTTTACGGGCACGATTGAACACCGCAAGATGTTACGCAATGAATTCCAGAGGGGTAATGTCCAAAATCTTGCAAGCGAGGTTGCTTCATCAGAACGATATCGTGCGAGGCTCTACGAGATGCTCACCACCTTTGAGGGTGAACTTGAGACAATGGCGCCAGAAAAAAAGAGGGAGTATATGTCACAATATTCCCAGGTAAAAACAGCTCTTCAGGCTCTGTTAGGTCCATTGCCTGGTGATACAACCCCAATGCTGACCAGATTTAAATATGGCCAGACCCGGTGGGAGAAGGCGGAGGAGAAGTTGCATGAGCTGCTTTATGAGTCAAAATGGGATAACTCAAATGCAGATATTATGGGCAAAGAGTACTTTGTGAGTCGAGCGAAAGCTTTTGAAGGCACCGCGCTTGCCCCCATTTTCCCCTACATAAAAACGAATTTAAGAGAGATGCTTCTCCCCGAGTTTACTCTCTATTGGGGGTTTATTACCGATAGTTCGGTTGATTCGCATTTTTTCGGCGGTATCTGGCCGGAAATTAAGGGAACTTTTTTTCTTGCAATTGGGGCAATGCTCTTTGCTTTTCCCCTTGGTGTTGTTGCTGCGATCTATTTTACGGAATATGCCAAGCCAGGGTTTTTGAACAGTATGCTTCGCAGTGCCAACAGTACCCTTGCAGGGGTGCCAAGCATCGTTTTTGGCATGTTTGGTCTGGCCTTTTTTATCAACACGCTGAGGGTCTCTGAATCAAAAAGTGTGATTGCCGGTTCACTGACGCTGGCGATCATGATTTTGCCGACCATTATACGTTCAGCCGAAGAGGCAATTCTTGCTGTTCCAAAAATGTACAGGGAGGCATCGCTTGGTCTTGGTTCCACTAAATGGAATACTATTGCTACAGTTATTATTCCGGCAGCGCTTCCTGGCATTCTCACTGGAGGAGTAATAAGTCTTGGTAGGGCAGCAGGTGAGACAGCTCCGATTATCTTTACTGCGGCAGTCAGTGTTGGCTCAGCTATAGGTCTTGCTGATGTTTTTTCTTCACCGACACCAGCCCTCTCATGGAACATCTATAACCTGGCCAGTGAGCATGAGGCGGCGGCTCAAATTCGTCATGTCCAGTATGGCATGGTGCTTGCGCTGGTCACTATTGTACTTTTATTGAACCTTTCCGCAATAGTACTTCGAGCCCGGATTTCAAAAAAATTGAAAGGCTAATAACCAATAATTATTTACGACAATTGATGTAATGACTACTTCAGAGAGTGCGTCAGCAAAGAAAACAACAAGAGATATCTATCTGCCTCCTGAACGAAAAGTGGTTGCGGGTGGGGGAACAGCTCATATTGTGGCCAAAAATTTTTCAATCTATTACAGTGAGTTTGAAGCGGTCAAAAAGGTCAGCGCGGATATTCTTTCGAAGTATGTGACGGCCATTATCGGGCCGAGTGGATGCGGAAAGAGCACCTTTTTGCGCGCAATTAATCGGATGAACGACCTTATTCCGAGTTGTCATACTTCCGGTTCACTCCTGTTTGATGGTGATGATATTTATGGTAAATACACAGATGAGGTATTGCTTCGCAAGAAGGTCGGGATGGTATTCCAGAAACCAAACCCTTTTCCAAAATCTATTTTTGATAATATCGCTTATGGACCTCGTCTGCATGGCGTAAGCGACAAGAAAAAGCTTATGGAGATTGTCGAGCGGAGCCTCAGAAAAGCTGCAATATGGGATGAGGTGTGCGACCGTCTCGACAAGAATGCGCTCGGGCTGAGCGGAGGACAGCAACAGCGAATCTGTGTTGCTCGAACTCTTGCGGTTGAGCCTGAGGTGCTGCTGCTTGACGAACCAACCTCCGCGCTTGACCCAAAAGCTACTGCTAAAATCGAGGATCTGATTCAGGAACTACGCGGAAGTTACACAATCATGATTGTTACACACAATATGCAGCAAGCCTCCAGAGTCTCTGATTCTACCATGTTTTTTTATGAAGGAGTTCTGGTTGAGCATGCTGCAACGGCGCAGCTCTTTACCAATCCAAAAGATCCGATGACTGAAGATTATATCACCGGAAGATTCAGCTAACTAATTACAGTTCAGAATAATGTCATCACGCCCTGTCCATGAGCTTATCAAAGAACTTTCTCTGGTTCTTGTCCATATTTCCGACAAAGTAGTTGGGAACTTGTATAATGCCCTTCATGCGGTTAAACATCAGGATGAACAGGGGGCACGCCAGATCAGACTGGTGGATCGTGAGATAGATGCTGCAGAGGTGACTCTCGAAGAGCGCTGTTTGGCGTTTCTTGCTCTTCAGCAGCCGGTTGCCGGAGATCTGCGAACAATTGTTGCGATAATAAAAATTAACGATGATCTTGAACGGATCGGCGATCTTGCTGTTCATATTATTGATCGTATGCCTGAAATAAGTCCTTCGATGCTTGAATCTTTCTCTTTTGAGGAGATGGGTTTGCAGGCCGGTGATATGGTGACGAAATCAATTAAGGCATTTATTTCTAAAGATCGGGTTCTTGCCGATGAGGTGTGTGCTCTTGATGAGGAGATTGATGTGATGCACCGCTTTGTATTCAAAA
>SZYA01000090.1 GCA_005843815.1 Chlorobium sp. | reverse complement strand
AGAGATGCTGCGGATTTTTGTCGGAGAACAGGCGCGGCACGGTCATCGACCACTCTATGAAGAGATTGTTCGCGAGGCACGGGGAGTGGAGATGGCAGGAGCAACCGCCCTGAAAGGGATGCTCTCCTACGGTCACGACATGACAATCAAAGCCTCGAAAATCATGGAGTTGGGCACAAACCTGCCAATGGTTATTGAAATAGTGGACTCCGCTGAAAAGATTGAGAGCTTCCTGCCGATACTTCAAAAGATGGTCAGGGATGCAGCGGCACGAGTGATGATTACCAGAGAACTTGTACGTACCGGGATCATTGAATAGCATAAAAAAGGGAGGCTCCGTACCTCCCTTTTTTGTTAACTCTGTTCCAATAATTATTTCTCGGAAACCACAAGAGCGTTATAGTTTGCCTTGATGGTTTTTTCCAGATCCTCATCGGTGTGCACTGCGCTGATAAACATCGCCTCAAACTGGGACGGAGCGGTATAGATCCCCTGATCAAGCAGGGAGTGGAAGTACTTGCCGTGCTTTTTCACATTGGCGGTGATGGCGGTCGAATAGTTCACCACCGGTGTGTCCGTAAAGAAGAGACAGGACATGGAGCCAACACGGTTCTGCACATAGTTCAGACCCAGTTTTTTCAGGTTATCGCTGAAGCCCGCCTCAATGATTTTTGCCTTTCTTTCGAGCTCTGGATAGGGATCCTCGTCGATAAGAATTTTCAGGGTCTCAAGGCCTGCGGTCAGCGCAAGCGGATTGCCTGAAAGGGTGCCTGCCTGATAGACATCGCCAAGCGGAGCCACACGCTCCATTATTTCGCGTTTGCCACCAAATGCTCCTACGGGAAGGCCGCCGCCGATGATTTTGCCCATGGTGGTCAAGTCAGGTGTAACACCATAGAGACTCTGTGCACCACCAAGCGCTACGCGGAATCCGCACATCACCTCGTCAAAAATCAGCACAATACCTTCAGCGGTGCAAAGTTCACGAAGTGCGGCAAGAAAGCCTGGCTGGGCAGGAATAACTCCGGTGTTGCCAGCTACCGGCTCAATAATGATAGCGGCAACCTGTCCCTTGTTCTCATTGACGAGCAACTTGACCGATTCAATATCGTTGTAGGTGGCATTGAGCGTATCCTGCGCGGTGCCTTTGGTAACACCAGGGCTGTCGGGAGCGCCGAGCGTCAGAGCGCCTGAGCCTGCCTTGATGAGGAAGCTGTCGCCATGACCATGGTAACACCCTTCAAATTTGATGATTTTATCGCGCCCAGTGTAGCCGCGAGCAAGGCGGACCGCCGACATGGTGGCTTCGGTGCCGCTGTTGACCATGCGCACCATCTCAAGCGATGGAACAATTTTGCAGAGCAGCTCGGCAATTTCAATCTCCATCTCAATCGGTGTGCCAAAACTGGTGCCAATATTTTTGAGCGTATACTCGAGCGCTGCGGTGATTCTTGGATGCATGCTGCCAAGAATGAAGGGACCCCACGAACCAACATAGTCAAGGTAGGTATTGCCATCAACGTCGGTCATGTATGCTCCAGAGCCTTTAGCCATGTAGATTGGAGTTCCGCCAACCGATTTGAATGCACGCACCGGAGAGTTTACGCCCCCGGGGATAAACTTCTTTGCTTTTTCAAAGAGTTCAATTGATTTGGTGATTTGAGGCATGTCGGAAAATGCTGTTTAGGATTGAAGACGAGAGGTCAAAAAACAAATAAAATGTCCGGCCAAGATATAAATAGTCCAGAAGATATAAAACTCCAAAAAAAGAGCTGTCGAAATGTTTTTACAGTATTTGTGAGGCAATGGCCATACTCTTGCGTGACCTGACATACCCCAGATGCACACCACAGTATTCTTGCAACAAATCGCAGAGCATCTCAATATCAGCCGCATCGGCGTGGATGGAATCAAGCGCTGAAACTGGTGTGGCCGCCATAGCGCCAAGCTGCATGGCGAGAGGCACCGTGATAATCCTTTTTCTGCCAAAGCCCGCTCCGGATGCAGCCGGAAGTGCGAGTCCACCAGGGTTCATCACAAAATAGAGCTCTCTGAGCTTCATTGCGCTTACTGCAGGAACAAGCTCCTCCCCACTAAAAACACACCTCTTGAGAGAGGGCTGGTAGCCGAGCAGAGAGACAAACCGCAACAGGAACCAGGCATAAAGCTTCCGAAAATTGGTATCGGGGCGGTAGAGCTGTTCAAGAGTTCCTGCCAGCAGAGTAAAAAGCGGCAAATTTTTTTCATCACCATCGGTTGTCTGCTTTACCAGGTCAATGATTCGGTAGAGAATAGCAAATCGCTCCTGATCCGACGCGGGAACCATTGGACTGAACACAAGGTTTCCATCACTGACGAGCTGAATCTCTCTGCCATCTCGTTTATAGAGCACGATGTCAACAACATTGCCGGGGCTGAAAAGCGATGAGAGCCTGTTTTTTGGATTGCGAGCCCCTTTGACGATAACCGACATTTTGCCGAATTCGCGGGTGTAGAGTAAACAGATCTTGGACTGGTCGCGGTACCTGGTTTCCCGCAAGATCACCGAACGGGTTTTGACGATCACTGCCTGAACTTTTATATGTTGGGAAATATAATTATATACAAAATCGTGGCCACTCTACGGCTATAGACTTTTTAAACAATGGACTGATCAGGAATAAGAGCAGTCAGAACGCGATTAATCAAGGAGGAATAGAGAGATGCCAACCTATCAGTATCGATGCACAAGTTGTGGAAATGAACTTGAAATAGTCCAGAAAATAAGCGATAACTCTCTCACGATCTGCCCGAAATGTGAAAAAGAGAGCTTTGAGCGAGTCATATCAGCCGAGGGCGGATTTGTGCTGAAGGGATCCGGGTTTTATAAAACCGACTATAACAGCAGCAAACCCCCAGCAGCTCCAAGCCCTTGTGCCTCCGGTGCCTGCGCTGGTGGATCCTGCCCCATGGCTTCTTAGACCCACCACAAGAACCTTGTCAGGCAGCGTGAAACCTGACGCAATACACAAACGATACACCTTCCAAAAAAGCCTTCCCGTCTCACGGAAGGCTTTTTTGCTTTTTAAAAGGATTTTCCAGCTCTCTCCAGAGGAAGTTTGAAAGATTGATTCCCTTGTCGCCCCGGAAACTCTCCGGGTACTGTTTTCCCTCAACACCACCCACGACTGTTACCCGGCTGAGAACACCATCCTTGAATAACATCCGGATCATGTCACCGCTCGAATAGTTTATTCCGCCGGGTTTTCGCTTCTCATCGTAGAGGTGATAGAGGCTTTCTGCCTGGCTGGTAAGCGTTATTCCGGTTATTTTCGACTTGTCGTCCAGTCGAATGAGCATACTTTTTCCGCTGAACTGGTCGTACACAGGCAAAACAGAGAGCGTCTCTTGTGCGGCAAAAAAGGCATTCCCCTGCACCTCAACGTGATCAACACTCCTGCGCTTCCGGCTTCGACCCACCTCCTTGAGATGCAGGAGAATCATCTCTCCACTGATCTGCTGACGCTCATGCCAGACAAGCACATCATCGTAAAATGCAATCTGATTGGCAACCCTGTCGACCGTGGCTCTCCTCGCTTTGCCGGAAAGAGAGTTATTCAGCATTCTTGCCCTGACATTGCCGCTTAACTCTCCAACTCCCTTGTCGGGGTAGTAAACCCCATTGTCACCATAAATTTCAATCGAAGTATCGGTAAAAAAGACATTTCCTTTCAACACGATCTTGTTCTCCTGCCCGTAATCAGTTGCGCTGTCGCACTTCAGCGTCAAGATGTCATGCAGAAAAACCACATTACCAACCACCGAGCGATAGCTCCCGGCAACTCCCTCACCTCCTTCGATGGTATCGGCATGCTGGAGAATAATTTTCTTTTTCTCCGCATGGAGTGTATGATAGTCTCGATGCAGAAGTATGATGGCCTGAAACACAAAAATACAGATGCTCAGAAAAATGGTTGGAATAACTCTTTGCATTGCAGATAATAATGATTGATCGCTTCCCGGATAGTAGCTTTCCCCCAATGTAACAAAGCTTTGTTTTCACGGTGAAACAATTGCTGATTACCAATATTAAAAAGCCGCTCAAAAATTCCTGAAAAGTGGGATAGAGTCGCTGCGGGGCGTGGACGTGCTGGATAGGGTGCTTGGCGGTTAAGCAAGGCCTTGCCACGATTGCTCTGTGCTCTCTCTTTATTTTATGATGAATTTTCGGTAGTTTGGGCTTAGCACGAGGTGAAATTGAACATAATTGTAAAACGCTATGTACTGGGATATAAAAAAAGTAACGCCACTGCCCGACTATAAAATCTACGTCGAGACTGTGGCAGGACGAAAAGGTATATTTGATGTGAAACCCTATCTTGATTTCGGGGATTTCAGGGAGCTGCGTGACAGCAACTATTTTAATCAGGCTGGCATACAAAATGGTGCGGTTACCTGGCCACACAAGCAGGATATTCCCCCTGCAACGCTGCTTGAGGAGATGCTGCCTGTTGATAAACCACTCTGATGCAGCTCCATGGCCGGGTATTGGCAGCATCAGCCGAACCTTGCCTTGATTTAAAACGACGGGAACCAGACTCTTCTTGGCTAACTAACCATCGATCAGAAAAGGAATTATTTCTCCCTATGGCAAAAAACAGGTCACCAAAAGAGATAAAAGAAGAGCCCATAGAAAAGCAGCTCTGGAAAGCCGCCGACAAGCTGCGCAAAAACATTGATGCCGCTGAATACAAGCACGTTGTGCTCGGTCTGATGTTTCTCAAATACATCTCCGACTCTTTTGAGGAGATGTACGCCAAACTTCAGGCAGGTGAAGGTGAATACGCCGGAGCCGACCCGGAAGACAAGGATGAGTACAAAGGCGAAAACATTTTCTTTGTACCTCAGCAAGCTCGCTGGTCTTATCTGCTGACAAGTGCACGCCAGTCGGATATTGGCATCCTTGTCGATGAGGCGATGGATATTATTGAAAAGGAGAACCCCATGCTCAAGGGCGTTCTGCCCAAGGTCTATGCACGCCAAAACCTCGATCCCGCAAGCCTTGGCGGTCTTATTGACCTCATGAGCAATATCGCCCTGGGTGATGCCAAGTCACGGAGCCGAGACGTGCTTGGTCACGTCTTTGAATACTTTCTCGGTGAATTCGCTCTCGCTGAAGGCAAGCAGGGCGGGCAGTTCTATACCCCGCGCAGCATTGTTGAACTTCTTGTCTCCATGCTTGAGCCCTACAAAGGAAGGGTACTGGACCCTTGTTGTGGTTCCGGCGGCATGTTTGTGCAGTCAGAAAAATTTATTACCGAGCATCAGGGCCGCGTGAAGGATATCTCAATCTACGGTCAGGAGAGCAACCAGACCACCTGGCGTCTGGCAAAAATCAACCTTGCCATTCGCGGTATCGACAGCTCCCAGGTCAAATGGAACAACGAAGGCTCCTTTCTCAACGATGCCCATAAAGACCTCAAAGCCGATTACGTTATAGCCAATCCACCCTTCAACGACAGCGACTGGAGCGGTGAACAACTCCGTGGTGACGGCCGCTGGAAATACGGCATTCCTCCAGCAGGAAATGCCAACTTTGCATGGTTGCAGCACTTCATCTTTCACCTTGCCCCGAACGGCATTGCCGGAGTGGTACTTGCCAAAGGGGCTCTTACCAGCAAAAGCAGCGGAGAGGGCGATATCCGTAAATCCATGATAGCCGACGGCAACCTGATTGACTGCGTTGTCAACCTGCCCGCCAAGCTCTTTCTGAACACGCAGATTCCTGCTGCTCTCTGGTTTCTGAACCGGGCAAGGAACAACGGCCACCCGCGCAAGAACGAGATCCTCTTTATCGATGCGCGTAACCTGGGCCACCTCATCAACCGTCGTACCCGTGAACTCTCGGGTGACGACATTGATCTCATTGCCGAAACCTATCACGACTGGCGAACCGGCGAAGGCGAGTATGAAGATATCAAAGGCTTTTGTGCATCCGTGCCGATTGAGCGCGTGGCAGAACTCGACTATGTGCTCACGCCGGGTCGCTATGTCGGTCTTGCTGAGGAGGAGGATGACTTTGATTTTGCCGAACGCTATGCAACACTGAAAGCTGAGTTTGAATCGCAGTTGGTGGAAGAGGCTGAGCTGAACAAGGCAATTGCTGAGAATCTGGCGAGGATAAATATATGAACACACCGCTCAACACAACGGAGTACAGGGAGTTTATCCGGGAGA
>SZYA01000023.1 GCA_005843815.1 Chlorobium sp. | reverse complement strand
ATGCTCGTTGGGTTGGTGAAGTGAAGTAGTGGCAATCCTGTCTTGGCCTGCTCAAATCTCTTGCATATATTTGAACTCAAGCACACTTCATGTATTCCCTGGATGCCATTTACTTTGCCATTTTCTGCTAACCCATATCTCATGAATGAAGTAACCCACAATAAAATTGTAACCTTTATCTGGCGTATCGCCATTGAGCAGGAATCCAAAGGGCTACCCAGGGTAGGTGCCCGATGAAAAAGAAGATTGGACGCGCCAAGGCATGAATCGCAACTCCCTGCAACCGTAGCGGATCATGAGGCTGCCCTTCTGTCGGATCTGCGGAATCTTATCCAATCAGCCCGTCAGCGGATTTCCACAGTTCTCTATTATACCCAGACTCAGCTCTCCTGGCATCTGGGGCAGTGAATTCTCAAAGAAAACCTGCACGGTGCTCGCGCGGCCTATGGCAAGCAAATTCTCGTAACCGTGTCACGAGAATTGACTGCCGAATATGGGCGCGGCTTCAGTTATGCCGAACTTGCCCGCATGGTACAGTTCGTCCAGCTCTTTCCGGAAGAGTCAATTGTTGTGACGCTGTCACAACAATTGAGCTGTCTATCTCACCATAAAGCTTATGAAGCAAATCAAACTGACCTATGGCTGCAAGATTGGTCAATGGCGATGTATTACTGACCACCTTCATAGTCGTCGTAACTCTTGAAGCGTTGCAATATCTCTATCCAGGTCGGAGACATCATAATCAGGTGAAACGTGCCGGAATGCCAAAAGTTGACGGAATTCCCACAATGACATATCGGCCAGTTCATGTGCCTTTCCGATTGAAAGACGCCGCTGTGCATACAAACTGACCGCTATCTCTGTTCTCAAGTCATTTATTGTCAGGCGTGCCGAATCCAATATATCTTGAGGAATTTTCAGTACACTCAGATTGCTCAACGTAGTTTTTTTTATAATGGGAGTAACCAAATTATCTCGCTTGTCAAGAAGAACTTTCCGTTTGTGTTAGATTTCTTCTCTCATGCCAGTACCATTTTCCTGACTGTAGTTAAAAACTCTATGGCCTCACGTCACTGGTGAACCACTGACTTTGCGTAACAGCCATAATACTCCAATGTATCATTTTATAGAAATGATTACTGCACGTTGGGTTTAACCATCTGGATGACCAGTTTCATCCCGCAGGCGCTTGCATACCTGCGCAAGGTATTGAGTGAGGGTGAATGATCCTGCTTGCCGAGGCTCGACTCAATGCGGGCAAGAACAGGTTGTGACACTCCCATTCGAGATGCTACTTGTGCCTGCGTGAGTCCTGCCTGTAACCGCGCATCCAACAGGGCGGCCAGTGCGGCAAATTCATCTTCAAGCGCATCATAGGCTATCCTGAATTCGGGGTCATTGGCGCGTTTTTCGGCGACCTCTTCAGCAGGGTTGAGCCGTATGGGGTTATAGGTGTTATCAATATTCATTGATGAATCTCCTTTTGCCCTGATTTCAAACAAACCATCTCCGAAAGGTCGAGTATAGGGAAGGCCCAGATTATGGCCGGACCGCTCCATCTGTTTGGTAATCCGTAAGAAGCAAGTGTTTATACCTTTTGGCCACCGTCGATCTCTTTCTTGACGGAATTATTGTAATAATCTATCACATAACTCCTAAACGTTTATACCTTATATGCTATAAAACTGCAAATAAAATATCTGCGATAGTGATAAGATGCTGGCGCAGCTTTTCAATGGTAAGCGCTCAACAAGAATTGATTCCGAAGTAAAGACAAGGTCGAGTGCTAAGAAATCAAACCAACCCGACCCGTTATTACGGAAAAACTTGTAGTTGAACGCTTAACGTCAGTCCGTTCAGTCATGAAATGCAACAGAAAACGGTGTTTTTCGGAACTGAAACATTTTCTTGCACTGAGGCATTCAAATCCCGCATCCTCCCTGGGAACGCCGAGCTCCAGCTCGGCATCGTGCTGTTTTCGATGGGTAAAGTCGCTGATGTGCCGCTGGCGTTTCACGTTTCCGGCCCAAATTGGCAATTCTCCTTTTACTTTGAGGATGCTACAACATTGTAGGGATCAGGCGGTATTGCGTCGATAAGTTCAACCACCTTTCTGCCTGAGCAATATCATCATCTGCTCTTCACTTTTTTGCCACGCATCTCCCGGTATCAATGGTGCCAATGCCTGTAACACATATTGTGCAGCAGCGTTGGAGTCCCACGACAGCCCTGTTTTCAGCAGTGGGGCCATATCATCAAGAAAACGCCGGTCATTGAGCTTTTCAAACAGGTTCATCTCAAATTCAGCTCGTGATATCTGATGTTCTTCGTGTTCAAGATATCGCAGAAAGCAGGAAACAACCGCCTCAGGATTGACATCAAGGGTTATGGAAGTATGCCATAAATCGAAAAGATCCCTTCCTTTTTTTCGCTGATACAGGGCACGAAGTTTTGTCCCCAGCAGTTCGTTTATCCCGTATGTTGAGATAAATGCTGTACCGGTATGCCAGCGAGAGAGCATCTTAAATTGACGCTGCTGGTATCCTAACACGGTGAAGTGCTCGCGGGAATTGATTTCCACTTTGAGTCGCAACGGCAAACCCTCTTCGGATTCAACTCGCCAGATCAGTGTCACTCGTCCCTCCGACTGTTTCCGCCTGGGAACACCCAGCCACGGGTTGATCTTTTCCTGCACGGCATCCATAACCGGACCAATGGCACCGGCTTTCATTTGCACCAAATCAATATCTTCTGAATAGCGGGCAGGAGAGAGATGAAGCTTGAACAACGCCGTACCGCCACGAAAAGCAAGATTTTCCGACACCACTGGATGGTTGTACAGTTCGACCAATGCTCGGGATATAACCAAATCCTGTTCGACCTGGGATAACTGCGGCCATGGAGCTTGAGCTCGCCATTCGGTGATGTAGTCGAGAGGAATCATGCGTCAGGATCAATTTTTTCATTCAGGAAGAGCCGCCATCGGGCAATTTGCTGAACACCATTGTGCGGTTGAGAAACAGAAAGTGGAACCGGAACCGGTTTGCGGTGCTCAATGTATTCAGCCAGTCCTTCAGCTAACCCGGCTTCACCGAGCAGCTCAAGCAGGTAACCGAGACGCTGTGACCACGCTGCGGGAGAGAGTTTTGCAATGCTGGCCAACGTACTGGCATCAAGGGATTCAGCAAGTTCAGTCAAGACTGTGGCAATATTGTCAAGCCCCCCTGCACGGTTCGGGTAACCAACAATATCAAAAGCCGTCACCTCAGGGATGGATACCTTCAAATAACCACGGGAAGTCTTGAAATCCATTGTTGGCATCAGGGCGACATTCTTCCGTGCAATAAAATCAACCCTTATGCTGCCACAGGTAATCCCGGGGCGGGTACGCTGAGTGACAACCTGAAAAACCTGGGGCCGATGATGAGCAGCACCATGATGTTCGGCAGCGGTAAGGAGTCCAGCATAGTAGGGCTCTTCAAGGTGCGCCATCAATGCCGGAATAAACTGGTTAGCGGGCAAACATCCAAGCTGTCGGTATTCTGGAGTGAGAATCACATAAAAGCCCCTGAACGGCATGGCAATTTCACCCTTATGCCTCAGACGGCGCAGGGCCGCACGGGTAGCAATAACGCCTGAACCAAGCACTTTCGCTGCCTCAGAACCACTGAAACAGTACGTTCCCCGGGCGAGCAGGCCATCAATGTAGTGAGCAAGAAGCATAGAACAGAAATACATAATTCAGTCATGAAATGCAACAGAAAACGGTGCTTTTCGTAACTGAAACATTTTCTTGCACTGAGGAATTCAAATCCCGCACACCCTGGGAACGCCGAGCTCCAGCTCGGCATTGTGCTGTTTCTTGGTGGTTGTTTGTTCAAGAAGCGGTTGTCACGGGCAGGTGCTGGAAAGCGGGGGGGATACCGTGTGCTTGTGGGATATAAAAGACCTATTGCTGATCGGATTATTTTCCTCTACGCTTTTGCCAAGAGCGAAAAGGATACTATTTCTGACAGAGAGGAGGCGGCTTTAACGTATTGCCACAGATTCTTTTGTTTCATCAAGTGAAGAGCATGTTGCAGAGCTTTTAGAGGCGAATGTATTATGGGAGGTAAGTTCTTATGAGTGAGATTTTGGATATTGCCAATGAAATGGCGAAAGAGCTGTTTAAGGTTGGCGCTATGGATGAAATCACGATGCGCACGGTTGATGCGCTTTGCTTGCCAAAAAAACGCATGTTTCAACCTGAGGATATTCAACGTATTCGCATGGCCAACCGTATGAGTCAAACCGTTTTTGCCGTGATGCTTGGTGTGGGTAAAACGACGGTGCAACAGTGGGAGCAGGGACAAAAGAGACCGGGTGGTACGGTGCAACGTCTTCTTGATGTTATTGACCGTAAGGGAGTGGCGGTATTGGGCTGAAAGGGAGAACGCGGAAGAGCCTTTTTGTTTTTTCGCTTTATTTCTCAAAATCCTGCTTAGCTTCGATAATAATTCCCCTTACATTGCAGACGAATTCATGGCCTGGCGGCTCTGCATCTATCGAGGTTTCGGCCTGCTGTACCAGCGTAGCAAATCAGCGACCTTTCTTTTTTGTTGAAAGCACTGTTTGATTGAGGTATTCCGGGGAAACTGTACCACTGATTCCAGGCGAAAGTATACCACGCATTAATGTTAGCTACTCACCTACCAATAGGATGCTTTACGATGTATTCATAAGTCATGCCTCAGAGGACAAAGACTCTCTTGTTCGCCCACTGGCAGAGGCTTTACGGGATAATCACGTTGAGGTGTGGTATGATGAGTTTTCTCTGCAAGTCGGTGACAGTTTACGACGATCCATTGACTGCGGTGTGGCAAAATCTCGTTTTGGGGTAGTCGTGCTCAGTCCTGCATTTTTCGCAAAAGAGTGGCCTCAGCGGGAACTCGACGGGCTTGTCGCTCGGGAGAACATGAACAGAGGGGCATTGATTTTGCCTGTCTGGCATAACGTTTCGAAGTTTGATGTTTTGGCGTACTCTCCTTCGCTTGCTGACAAGGTAGGCATCTTAAGCGAAAGAGGGCTGGATGTCGTTTTGCAGAAGCTCCTTGAAACTATCTAACCACAAGGTTCGACCCTTATCAAGGCACGAGAAATTCTTTTATACAGAACGGAACCTGCCCTAAGGTATGTGTCAGACATTGTCATGACAAAAAAACGTTTTGCAGCAAACGTAGCATAATCAGGCCACGGCGCAATCCGAACTTGTTGCAGCACTCCGTCAGGCCGCGAAGCTCTCGTTGTATCGGAATTTCCAGCATAAAGCAATCGAAATCCATATTTCGTCCCCATCCAGAAATCTATGAATCAGCATGAATCAAGGGATACTCAAATTTCGTGCGTATATTCTGCTCTTGCGTACACTGTAAGAGAAGCGGTAAACA
>SZYA01000094.1 GCA_005843815.1 Chlorobium sp. | reverse complement strand
TCAAGTGACGTTGTAGGGATAACTGCCATCAGGCATATCGATATGCTTATAGAGGCCATCGTTGCCTGTGGTCATACTCTCCGAAACGATGCTGGCCGGGGAAGTTGAAGCGATGGTGCTCGTGACACCTGTCATTGGAGCCCCTCCCTTCCAAAAGGTCACTGATCCCGTCACACCATACAGTGAAGGTGCCTCACCCGCTGTGGTAAAATCGTACGACGACGTTCCCGTACAGCTTTTACCTGCCAGATCAGTGACGCTGCCATCGGTAAAGGTGACGAAGTAGTGAGTACCTCCTGCCAGATCAGACGATGGGTTGATGGTCAGTGTACTACCGGAAAAGGCAAGATTCATGCTCGTGGCAGCGCCGTAGCTTTCGATAACTCTGCCAGGAGCGCTGCCGCTGTGGATTGCTATTGTCCCGGCACCTTTCTGGATCAGCCCGCTGAAGGCCAGAACAATGTCATTGCCGACAGGAACAGCAGCAGCCCCTTCAGTGGTACTCCAGTGCCCGCCTGTCAACTGGCTGCCATCAGCAAAGTCAAGAGTTGAGATATTGGTCAATACAGCATTCTGGTTCAATCCACTGCTTTCTGCAAGCGAAGTAATACCAGAGTCGCCCGACATAATGACATACTGAGCTGGAGTTCCAAGCAGATAGAGCGTATCGACACCGCCGCCGCCGTCAACCGTCACTGGATTGGCTGCTGTGCCGGATTGACTGATCAACGTCTCGTTATAAGGGGGGGGACTATCAGAACGTAACCCCCATTATAGAGCGAACCATGTGGCAACTGATAACTCTCCCCAACACCACTCACTGGCTGGTAGGTAACATCAATATTGGTGAGCGAGATGCCATTAATATCCACGCGGTCAATGTAGACCTGGGAGCCCGCCATAACCGGGCTGTCAATGGCCACCTTAATCTGGTTAACTGCGAAGCTGTCAACCAAAAAGTAAAATGGCACAACATCACTGCTGACAAGACCGGTTGGATCAACCCAGGCGCTTGGTGTATGGCTTAACTCCTGAGAGCCCATATCAGCGCCATTGATATAAAAATGCACTGTTGGCACAACACCATTGGTGATGGAACCATTGAGGTAAATGGTAACCATGGCGGGAACCGTTTGCGATCGTGTTACTGCCGGGTCACGAACAGGCATACTGTTTTTGGCCGGGCCAGCATCGCCATACAGCGCTATACGATCGTCGAAACTGCTTCCAGTAAAGCTGGTTTGCGTTGCATCAAGAAAATTTGTGCCACCAAAAGCGCTGGCAACAATAGTGCCCGCTGGCTTGTCGTGTATAGTATAACCTGTTATATCAGATAACACTGGGAGTTGTGGCGGGTCATTATTCCAGAAAAATATGCCCGCCAACCAATCCGGCGCTTTTGCGGCACCCCATGTATTGAAAAAACTTTGATACCAGTGCGCTTGCGTCGCATCGTCTCGTTGTGTGCCCGGCTGACCAATCAGCGCGTCAGTGTAGAGGCTCCTGTTCGCAGCTCCGGCAAAACTGGCCGCACCCGTTTCAGTAAAAATAAGCTGCTTGCCTGTTGTTGCGGCAATATCGGCCAGATACTGACGCCAGCCCTGCGCAATCCATTCGGCATCCAATTGCTCAACCGTTGGAGTCGCCGTGCCCGTTGGAAAATCAGGATAAACATCAACACCAACGTAATCAAGCTTATCCCAAAACTGGATCTGTGCAACTTCGTTATTTGAGACATAGCGTACATCGCTGAATGCGGCATAGGTCAACTTGCCACTATAGACCGCACGCACACTGGCAATAATATCTTCCCAATAGGCCGTATACTGTGGCTTCGTTGCCGCCACCATCTCATTGCCGATTGAAAGCAACGGAACATTATAGTGCTGAGCTTGACCGCCATCAGGCGGGATACCTCCGATGCCATAAATATCTGTACCTGCATTTGAATAGAAATGAAGTGTTCGAATCTGCTGGTCACTAAAAGCAACAGATTCGGCATTGTTGATCACAGAGGCTGACTCAACAGTCGAACCATCGGCGCTCATCTTCTGAACCTGATATGAATCCGCAGCAAGTTTCATCATTCAAATAGTGTCATCCCAGAGCATACCGAAAAGTGGTTAAAACTAATAAAAGAAAAATCAAGGACTTCCGGGTACTCGTACCCACAACGTTGAGCAATTGACACAACCGGTACTGTGAAAAAGTTGCAGACTTGCACGGTCCGGCATTACAGGCATCACTTTTCACTCAGCAGGAAACGCCACACTGGCACCACATTGATGATGCCGGATTCAACCTGAATCTGCTCATCATCCTTACGGGTGACAATGGTTCCTTCTGTCAGACTCAGTTCAGTCATAGCTTCTGAAAGCGCTGTAATTTCCCGTTTGCGGGTTTGCGGGTCAGCCATCGACTCGCAGACCTGTACAAGCATACGGGAGCGATCCTGCCGCTGGGCGATGAAATCAACTTCCCGCCCGGATTTGTTTTTGTAGTAGAAGATCTCCGGGGTAATCCGGCGAAGTGTGATGAATACCAGATTTTCCAGCAAGTGACCCGAATTGACAAGAATGGCTGAGCTGACCGAGGTCACAAGAGCGTTATCGATGCAGTAGATTTTTTTTGGATTGGTATTGGCGCGTGCCAGTGAAGCGTCGAAAATGCGCACAGTGAAAAAAATATACGCGTCCTCGAACCATTCCATACAATCAGCAATCGCCGATTTCGGTGCGTTGTGCCCCAGTGATTTCAGGTAGCCAGTAAGATTGTTGATGGAATACAAGGCGGCGGTGTTATCCACCAGCCAGTGGGCAAGAGGCTGTGTAAACGGTCATCGAAAAAGTTCAGATAGAGAATGTTCTGCCGCAGTACCCCAACATTCAAAAGTCGCTGGATACGTTGGAACATAAAGACCGATTTACCACTCCGACGAACACCAATACAAACTGTGGCCTTGCCCGCTACAGAAGTAACATCAATTCTTCGGGATATGCAGATCGGCAAATCAACCTCCTGAAAATCAAGGATTATCTCTTTCAATATTTGGAACACGCTCTTTTATCCAGATTAATTTCTTCCCGGTTAATATAGTAACTGGAAAGATTTATTACCACATCTGGTCAATTCATGCCGAGTGGAGAGTGTTATCCGAATATTCCGATAAAAGCGCCTCAGTCGTCAGGTTTGCTTCATCGATATAATGACAAAAAGCATGAGTAACGCCATTCATCATCCGCAATGATTACACTGCCAATAGACTAAACCCTGCCGGAAGAGCAGGAAACTCTTGCATATCAGTACCAAGGATAGTATACTTTACTTAAACCAAGACAATACATCACAATGCTTGAACACTCTTTTGAAATTATCGGCATATTGCGCCAATACAATCCATGGTGGGCCGGTAATCGATCTCCTGAACTCCCTGAGTGGCGAAGAGCTGCTTTTGAGGAGATCAGTGAATGGATCCAGCATCCTCCCGCTGACCGCGCCATTCTGCTTTCAGGTGCCAGACAGATCGGAAAGACAACCCTGTTTCTCCAAGTCATTCATGAGCTTCTTGCAAAAGGAGTTCAGTCCAACAATATCCTCTATGTGACGTTCGACCACCCGCTCCTCAGAGTAACAGGCATTGATGGATTGCTCCGGTTATGGAATGAAATTGAACCGGCAAGGGAAGGTGTTGAATATCTATTTTTTGATGAAATCCAGTCGGTTAAAGGGTGGCAGGTCTGGCTGAAACATCAAGTCGATTTCGTGAAAAAGCGAAGAATTGCCATAACTGGCTCAGCAACACCGCTGGCCATGGAGGGGCTTGAATCCGGCGTTGGGCGGTGGCATACCATCAGGCTCTCGACACTGTCGTTTTATGAGTATCTCCAAATCAGAAATGATCCTGTTCCCAACATCCCTGAAGCTCCATCGCTCCCCGCACTTTTTGGAATGAGTCCTGCATGGTTTGCCCGTACTGGCGAAGAGGCAAGATCGCTTGCCGGATTTTTCCACGAGTACCTGCTGCGCGGGGGATTTCCGCAGACAGCAATGGTGAAGAATATTTCGCTGGCCCAGCAACTTTTGCGTGAAGATATTGTTGACAAGGTGCTCAAGAGAGATATGACCGCGCTTTTCGGCGTACGACGAGTTCTTGAACTTGAGCAAACGTTCCTTTACCTCTGCATGCATGACGGTGGAATGCTTGATATACAGGCACTGTGTCGAAGTCTTGAAGTTAAAAAACCTACCGCCATCAATTTTATAACACTTCTTGAAGCAACACACCTTATTTATCGCTTGTTGCCTTTTGGATACGGCAAGGAGATACTCCGTGCCCGGCCCAAAATCTATCTGGCTGATGCTGCAATTGCCCCGGGGGTTTTACTCAAAGGGAAAAGCATACTGGAAAATCCGGTGCTTCTTGGCCAAGCGGTGGAAACTGCTTTTTTCAAACATATTTTCACCAGATATTATGACCAGAGCGTGGCATTTTCTTACTGGAGAGGCGGTAAAAAAGAGTGCGAGGTAGACATTATTGCTGATATTGGTGGACGATATGTGCCCTTTGAAATCAAGTATCGCGGCAGCAGCGTTGAGGCATCCGATCTCAAAGGATTGACCGCATTTTGCAAAGAACGACAGGTTAACAAGGCTTATGTGATTACAAAAGATGCGTCAGACTTCGGCATTATCGAGCTGGGCGCGGACATACATGCTCTGAAAATTCCAGCACCACTGGCCTGTTACTGGCTCGGGCGCTCTAAAGCTTCGTCTGCTGAAAACTATTTTACAGAATAATCTGCTGAAAATTAATCCCCAATAACGGCGATTTATGCTTAATGTGATTCTTTAAGCAAAGTATATCTTACTAAAACATTCAGGTGATTGTAAAGGCGTTGCCGGTATATTGGCGGTTGTCCATTAAGTCCAAAGCCATTAGGTAACCCTGAATCGCTTCGCGAATACTTGCGGTAATAAAAAAATAATGCCACTCTATTTGCGGTTCGTTTTCGGCAAAAGATCACCGGATCCTTGCTGACTTCCGGGAACATCGAAATTATGCCGTCCAACATCCATTGACGAGGTATCGGATTATCCGGACGGATAGCGGAAGAACGATAAGCTTTGCAATACTTTGGTTCTCGGTTGGAACACCATGTTATTGCCGTACATAAAAGTTAATGACAAGATTCCAAAAGCTTTGCGTTGAAATTGAACCGGATGCGCCTGAGCAAAGTTAAAAATAAGCCAGTGAAATCTAATTTTTTATCTTATTTTCTTTTTTATCTTAAAATAAGGTCAGCCCAATAATCTTATTCTGCACTAAATGTAAAAATAACTCACAATGGCTTTCCATTCTTTCGCTGAAGAACAGGTCGCTGACCGCATTCGTTTTGAAAATCCCTGGTGGTACAGTGGCACGGTGGAAGAGTATTATGGCAACATGACTCCCCGTCTTTATCTGGAGCTGTTTGAGCCTCTGGTGGCCAATCTGTCAGTACGAAGAGCGGTCATACTGATGGGGCCAAGACGGGTTGGAAAAACGGTCATGCTCTATCATACCATTCAGCATCTGCTCGGGCAGGGACAAAACCCTCACAAGGTTGCTTTTCTCTCCATTGACACACCCATCTACAACAATATTCCCCTGGAGCAGCTTTTCCGGCTCTGTACCAAAACGACAGGGGAGCGTGATGCCAAAGGGTGGTTCATGTTTTTTGATGAAATACAATATCTGAAAGATTGGGAAGTTCATTTGAAATCGCTGGTTGACAGCTACCCTGAAACCCGTTTTGTTGTTTCCGGTTCAGCCGCCGCAGCCCTGAAACTGAAAAGCAGTGAAAGCGGAGCAGGGCGGTTTACCGAGTTCATGCTGCCCCCGCTGACTTTCAACGAGTACATTCACCTGCTCAATCTCAATGTGCTCATTCGCCCATCAACCTTTACCTGGGATGGCGGTATAACTGATTTTTATGATGCCGTTGATATCAGAAAGCTGAACGAGCATTTCCTCAACTACATCAATTTTGGCGGATACCCCGAAGTTATTTTTTCTGAAGCTGTTCAGGCAGATCCCGGACGATATATCCGCTCTGATATCATTGACAAGGTATTGTTGCGCGATCTGCCGGGGTTGTACGGCATCAAGGATGTTGCGGAGCTGAACTCACTCTTTACGGCAATAGCCTACAATTCCGGGCAGGAATTTTCTCTGGAATCACTCAGCACCTCTTCCGGTGGTGTTGACAAGAACACGCTTAAACGATACATCGAATATCTGGAAGCCGCATTTCTTGTCAGAACAGTCAAGCGCACCGATAATAACGTCAAGCACTTCAGGCGGTCAACACAGTTTAAAATGTATTTGACCAACCCCTCGCTTCGCAGCGCACTCTTTTCGCCTCTCCATGCCACCGATGACCATATCGGCGCAATGGTTGAAACCGCTGTTTTTTCCCAGTGGATGCGTCGCGACTGGATAGAGCCGTGGTATGCCCGGTGGAGCAAAGGAGAGGTTGATCTGATCTGCCTGGATGAAAAAAAGTTCAAGCCACTCTGGGCGGTCGAAATAAAGTGGAGCAACCGCTACTTTGAGCATCCTGCTGAACTCAAATCACTCATCTCCTTCTGCGCAACAAACCAGCTCCAGAAGGCCGTTGTCACCACCATCGACAAACAAGGGCTAAAAGAGGAAAATGGGCTGCAGCTTACCTTTGTTCCCGCATCGGTTTACGCTTATGTCGTTGGCCGAAACACGCTGATTCAGAAAAAGGGCCGTTATCATAATACGGTGGCTTCGACTACGCTCAGCCACCAATGTAGCTGAGGTGGCAGTCACGGAGTACGCCTCGATACGCGGTTCGCGCTACTCGGCGGCCAGCATCTACATAATCATCACCTTGAGCTGAGTAGATTACATCGTCGCCAGCATAACCATAAATCACATCATCGTAACTTCCCGCATTTAAGGAATCAGCATCATCCGTACCTGTCAAAACTATGCCAGGTGTTACAATCTGTATGGTTTCGTTGGAGAAGTGGAGATAATTAACGGAATAGAGCGTATTCGTCTCGTTGGTGATGGTATCCGTCACCAAAACACAACTGCGACCAACGGCATCGGTTTCGGTATGCCACTCATAATCCGAGGATGTTCCATCAAAAACGACAGTGTCAGTACCAAGCCCGCCCTCGATAACATTGTCTCCGGTGCCACCCGCCAGCGTATCATTACCAGCGCCACCGGAGAGCGTATCATTGCCAGCGCCACCCGTCAGGCTATCGTTGCCATCTCCACCATCAAGCAAGTCACTCCCATCTCCGCCAGAGAGCTGATCATCACCGGCATCGCCTTCCAGCTTGTCATCGAGATGGCTGCCAATGAAATAATCACCGCTTGTACTGCCTCGCAGCCAGACGCTGCCATCCTGTTCGGCTGATGCATCGACACTCACCCCAAAACCTGAATAATTATTGGCAGCTCTTGCATCAACCTCAAAACGCAAATCTTTTGCAACAGTGGCATCCCCCAAAACAATCGTGAAGTAACCGGGGCTGTACACGCCTGTGATGGTCATGCGCTCGAAGCCCGTTGCCTGAGAGAAATTCATCGTACTGTACGACAGATTCCCGACTAAATCCAGTCGGTCATTGCCGTCACCACCATCAAGAACAATCGTGCCACCTTTCATTACTGTAACTATGAAATGAACCGCGATAACTGTTGAGTACAACAGCATCATCACCGCTGCCAGCATCTATCTGTACTCCAGAACCGGCTTCAATCGTATCATTTCCTGACCCGCCTGATATCGTCTGATAAATTTGCGCTCCATGCGTACCCATACCCATCAAAGTGCCGCCATACAGCACATCATCACCGGTGCCACCAGACATAACGCCGGAATAGCTTAAATTCCATACATCTCGCAAGCTCTCATCGGCGAACATCATAACATCGTTGCCGTCGCCTCCATCCAGCAAATCATTACCACCTCCACCAATCAAGGTGTCCGAACCGGCGCCACCCTGCAAGGTATCGTTGCCAGCTCCGCCATCAAGCCGATTATCTCCATCGCCTGCATTCAGGCTGTCATCACCGATGCCTCCATACAGAGAGTCATTGCCCAGCCCGGCAATCAGGGTGTCATTGCCATCATCACCGCTCAAACTGTTATTGCCCAGCAGGTCAGTCAGACTGTCATTACCAGCTCCACCTCCAAGCGTATCATCACCGGCTCCGCCATCCAGAATATCGGTGCCGTCACCACCGAAAAGTATATCATGCCCCTCTCCACCTGTCAGTAAATCATTACCTGTGCCACCATCAAGACTGTCGTTACCATCACCTCCACTCAGAGTATCAGCACCAGCGCCACCCAAAAGGGTATCGTCACCAGTACCTCCATCAATCAAATCATCTCCATCAAGACCACTCAACAGGTCATTGCCTCCACCTCCTGATATTGTATCATCACCCTCTGTTCCTGTTAAGGTGTCTGATCCAAGCAATCCAGAATACCCTGCTACACTCAATGACGAAACGACATCACCCGTAGTCACCTCCAGCGCCCAGTCGCCACCGGCCGCTGTACCACCAGTAACATCATCCGATGCAGCAACATCAGCACCGGTGAGCTGCGCCAGCGTCTCAACAAACTGCTTCCCAGTCGTACCAGCGGCAACATTGCAACCATACAACAGCAGATCACCAGTTTCAGTCAAGGCGCTTCCAATCTGCGCAAGCTGGGCAGCGTAAGAGCCATCGCCAACGATCATTACATTGCGGAGCTTGCCAGGATGTCTGATGTC
>SZYA01000123.1 GCA_005843815.1 Chlorobium sp. | reverse complement strand
AGGAGCTGAAAAACCGCATGCGTATGAGCGCATCATGGAAAAAAGAGGATTTTGACGAGGCGCTTGAGTATCTGCGCCAAAGCCACCAGAGGATCAGCATTGATAGTGACGCATTCCCCTGCCTGAAGCAGTTCATGGTCGGAAAACGGAGCTTTCTCCTGAGCCTGCTGGAAAACCAGAATCTGCTTGAGCATGAAAATTTTACTGACCTTCTCTGGGCAGCGTTCCATACCATTGAAGAGCTCAATGCACGAGAGTCATTCGATGCTCTTCCTCCGAGCGACCAAGAACACATCAATGGCGACATAAAGCGGGTTTTCGGCCATCTCATCCGGGAATGGCTCCTCTATATGCAGCATCTCAAGGAGGATTACCCCTATCTATTCTCTCTGGCGGTTCGTCTCAATCCCATGAACGACTCGCCGGATCCGCTGGTGTATAAGGAGTGAGTGCTGAGCATCGTTGATGACGCTGGTTGGGGTCAAAGAATATTTTCCCTGTAGTAGCGGATAATGGTCGCCTGGTCAACCCCAAGTGCATACATGAGATGAATGGTGCCGAAGCTCATCTGGAGGGGGATTATGCCGTTGCGAAGATATTTTCTGGCTGAGGTAGTTACCTCGGCCTCAAGGATATGGAACCGTTCAAGCCGCTCAATCCGGGTGATGATATCGTAATCTTCCATGATGAGCATGGTTTCGTCGAAGCCGCCAATGCGAAGAAAGAGCCCTTTGTCGATAAAAAGCGACTGATCTCCTCCACGGCAAATCAGGAACGGAAACTGTGTAAACCATCCAAACAGGGTCATGAGTGGGTGGTTGTCATCAAAACTCATCCTGAAACAGCCAGCTTTTTTTCCGGTGGCGGCAGCCGCACGAATATCTTCGACAAAGGTTGTGGGCGGGAAGGTATCGGCATGGAGGAAATAGAGGATATCGCCTCCTGCCACACGGGCACCGCAGTTCATCTGCGTACCACGTCCCTTTGCACTGTGGCACACGGTTACCGGAAAGCTGCCCAGAATATCGGGTGTACAGTCTCTGCTGGCATCACTGACAATGATTTCAATTCCCTCCGACTTTTCCGTTATGGCAAGGAGGTTGTGAAGCGAGCCTGCAATAATGACCTCCTCGTTACAGGTCGGCATGATGATGCTTATGGTTGGAGTGGCCATAAGGAGCTCTTTTTCAGATCTTCAAAGGTATCAATATCCGAGAGTTCCGGTAGCCGTTCGTACTCTATGGCAAAACGGTGGAGTATTGTGGTGGTTTCCCCAAAAACTTCAGGGGTGCTCCATTGACGGTCAAGAAAGAGTTCCGGCAAAACCCTCTTGAGTCCAATAAGGTAAAACCCCCCGTCGCTGGCTGGCCCTATGACCGCATCATATCGCTCAAGGGCAGAGAATGCCTCATTGAGAATTTCGCGACTCAGCTCGTAACAGTCCGTTCCAATGAGCACAACGTGCGCAAAGCCAGCTTCAAATCCCTCCTGCATGGCATGAAACATGCGCTCTCCCAGATCATCACCCTTCTGAAGTCTTGGCAAAAACTTTTCAGTAAAAAAGAGGTCAGAAGAGGGAGTGAAGCGGGAGTAATAAATCATCCGTACTGCCTCAACCCCCTCCGTTACCATGGCTGTATGCTCTCTGAGCGTTTCGTAAACCTCAAGGGCTTTTTGCTCTCCAATGCTCCGGGCAAGGCGTGTTTTGACCGCTCCTTTCTCCGGGTTTTTGGTAAAGATAATGAGGAGTCGACTTTTATTCACGGCACAGAACCCTCACAACTTGAACCCGCTCCTTCCCTGCATCCGTAGCAGCGCTGGCCTGCAGTTTTACTTGAGCCCCTGCAAAGGAAAAAACTGTGCACTGACATTGCTGCGATTGTCATCTTTTGCATAGCGCTAAGTGGTTGGAAAAAAGTCTTTCCGTCATTCCGCATTGAGCGTGGGTTAAATCATGAGTGCCTTGGCGATTTTATTACGGGCTCAATTACTTATGGCGCGTTAACAGATCCAGCCCTGAAGTTACAAAAACAGGCGATAAAAAAAGCATCACATCAATTCTGTCGTAATCAATCAACTTTTCATTAAATTTCGGGAGGTGGTTTCGCAATGACAACGACCGGTGACGCTCTGCTCTGAACGGTCAAAATGGAGCGAAGGTCACAGGGCGGCGCGGCGTGACTCGTCAGTCGATGACACTCGGAAAAAATGGAAATAATCGGGAGAGAGTTTTATGGCCGCTTGTATCAACAATCATCTGAGTCGATACGGCGGTCTGGCCGTCGGGCGTGAAGATGAGCAAAAGCGATACTTCGAGCAGAAAAGGCTCTATGCGCTGCAAATTGAAACCACCGATGCCTGTCACCAGGGGTGCATCTACTGTTATGCCGGTTCCACACCAAAGGAGAATCGCGGACTCACCTCGGATGAAATCTGCGGCCTGCTCCGCGATGCTGCTGCATTGGAGATTCGGGCCATCGACTGGTTGGGAGGCGACCCGCTCGTCCGGCCCGACTGGTATGAGTTGATGCAGTATGCCCGGTCGCTTGGCATGATCAACAATGTCTGGAGCAGTGGACTGCCATTGAAAAACAGGCAGATTGCTGCCCAGGTCTACGAAGTGAGCGAAGGGGGCTTTGTGTCGGTTCACGTCGACTCCATCACCCCTGAAGTCTATGCCAAACTCCATCGGGGGGGAAATCATCACTACATCGATGCCATTGTTGAGGGAGTGACCAATATGCTTGAGCTGGGCAAACCCGCTGAAGAGATGATCAATTGCATCACCTACACCGCACGGCAAGGGCCGGAAGATGCCATCAAAACGATGCGCTGGTGGTTTGAAGAGAGCGGACTCCGCACCTGCCTGACCATGTTCAACCCCGCAGGAATGGGCGCCGAGTGGAGGGCGTTTGAACCCAATCTTGCGGAAGTGCAGCAAGTCTATACGGAGCGTGACCGTATCAATTACGGTGGTGACAACATCTCCATAGCCGCTATGGACACCGATAAATACTACTGCGGCACAATGGCAACGGTGACCTTCACTGGCGACGTGACCCCTTGCTCGGTGATCCGCGAAGGGGTAGGCAATATCCGCTCAACGCCATTTTCAGAAATCATCGCCAAACATGGCAATACCCTCGTCCACGGAGCTCTGCATGACGTCTGTAACCTGCCCGATCCCTGTAACACCTGCACCAACAACCCGCACTGCTGGGGATGCCGGGCAAGTGCTTACCACTATAATGGCGATGCGGATGGTCTGGATACAAAATGCTGGCTGATTCGGGAAAAGCAGCAGGAAGAGTAACTTGTACCATCAACAACCCTGCAGCAGATTATAAATTCCGTCAACAAGCACAGCTTCGGGGAGTATATCCAAGAGCGATTCAACAAGGAGATATTCAAATGAGTGGAAAGAGACTCGATGTCACAATTGAAAACGTCAATGAAGTCTACGATGGCCTTGGCGGTATCCTTTGGGAGATGCTTATGGGCGAAGAAATTCATGTCGGCGGAGAACAAGAGACCGACATTCTGGCACAAAAAGCAGGAGTCAGCGCAGAGAATCACCTCCTCGATGTGTGCAGTGCACTGGGTGGTCCGGCTCGTCATTTAGCGCAAACGTTTGGCTGCCGCGTCACTGGCCTTGATGCCACCCAACGAATGCACGCAGAGGCCATCTCCCGCACAAGGCAAGCCGGGCTGGATGACAAGGTCGAATACAAACTGGGAAATGCTCTCGATATGCCTTTTCGGGCAAAAAGCTTCGATGTGGTCTGGGGACAGGATGCCTGGTGCTACATCACTGATAAACAACGGCTCATCGAAGAGTGTGCCCGTGTCGTGAAACCAGGCGGCATCCTTGCATTTACCGACTGGCTGGAGACCGGCTCAATGAGCAACGATGAATGGCAAGCCCTCTATACGTTTATGGTTTTTCCCTCGATGGAGACGCTGGATGGATATGCAACTTTGGCGGAAACGGCCGGACTGACGGTGATCGATAAGGAAGACCTCTCTCCCGATTTTGCGAGACATATTCAGATATACCTTGACAACGTGCAGAACGAGTTTCGTCAAGGGATTTTGGACAACTACGGTCATGAGATGTACAACGAAGTAGTGCGCGGCATTACCCTCTGGCGTGATGCCTCAGCGGCGGGCACGGTGGGCAGAGGCCGGATTATCGCCCGCAAAGCGTAACGTTTTATTTTTCCGCCCATCGCATTGACGAGAGCGATGCCAAACTGAGCATGAAAAAACCTGCCGTGAGAGGCAAGACGGTTCCGTTGTAGCTCTGACCGATGGCGGTTCCTGCAATGAGTGAGATGAAGGTTGAGAGCGAACCAACAACAACGGGCCGTAGAGCAGTGGACCGGAAGCCATTCCGAGAAAACCAGGGAGATGATGAGCTGTGAGCTGTTGTTGTCCATGACTCCTGGATCCCTGCCTATCTCCGAGAGGGCGGGCAGCATGGCATCGACGGAGAGGGCGACCAGCGACATCATCAGCGCTGTCAGTGCAATGAACTCCGCGAATCCCAATTCCGGAATTTCACTTTTTTTCAGGGAATGAAGCATAGGGAACATCGTCAGGCAATCACAAGCGAATAAAGAGATACACTATTGATCCAGCCAATACAGTGCCTACTCCGGCAAAAAGGAGAGATAGACGAATGAGGCGGATTCTATGCAACTCAATCCGCTGCACCAGCGACGTATTCTGTTCTGCTAACGTTTTGAGCAATCCGGCAGATAGCTGAATTTGCTCCTCCAAACTCTCCACCCTCTCTTCGAGTCTGTCCAATCGAGCTTTAAGCATCTCACTCTCCGACAACTCTGTGCTGTACGAGGGATACACCATGCTCTCATCAACTGACTGACGCCTGTTTTTGCTTTTAATACTCTTCCAGAGCGTTCCGGCCCTCTCTGCAACTGAGGGAGCAAGTTCAATTACTTTATCCCACGGAATTTGAGATGCAACTTTCAATATTGTTCTTGCTAACATAATTTTTTACAGGTGATCCAATCGTGTAAAGAATGAAAGAAACTGTACACGCCTGTTACCGTCAGGCGGGCTGGTGTAGCCTTCATCGGTCAGTCTTGCCGAGACGACGAACACAGGAAAAGCGGATGTGGTCTGTTTCCTGGTAGCGCCAAAGGTCACCCATTCCTGGGTACGACCAAAAAAGTCCGCTCCGGTTGCGGGGGTTGCCAAGTTTCATAATAGCCCTCAATCATCAAAATTTATTCATTAGTGAATTTATTCATTTTAGAATTTATTCACTGATGAATAAACGAAATCGCCTCTTGAGATTTTTTTAGTGACATGAGCAAAAAAAATGTACCACCTGGAATTAGGGTTAAGTACTCATAAACCGCCCCCCTGCTCTTTCATCAACACCATCACAAGACCGGAATCACGCTCTCTGTTAAAAGGTGTTTTGTCAAAACCGGCATAGATGCCAGTCAGAGAGAATCCAGCGTCGCTATGCCTTTGAAGAAAACTGTCGGCAGTGAGAGGATAGAGTGTTGTCTGCTCATGGAAAACCTTCTGGCCACCTGAAACAAGCTCGACATCAAAAATGACGCGTTCCTGAGAAATAATCGGATAGCGGCGATAAAAGGCCACTGAACCATCATCAACCGCTTTGACCGGAAACCGATACTCCGCAAGCCCGAGAATATAGTCCCAGTTCACCACCTGAAAGATCCAGCAACCTCCAGGTTCAAGAGCAGCATATACATTTTGAAGAAAAGCTGCAAATCGGGCAGGTGAAAGATGGGCCACAACATTGCCTGTGGAATAGATCAAACGGAATGAACGACGCAATGAGGCGACATTTTCAATGCTCATACAGTGGAATTCTGAGTCGGGAGAGGAGGTCGCTGCCTCATCAATCATCTTCGGATCAAGATCAATACCTGTTGAGCGGAAACCATCATGCTGAAACATCGAGCAATAGTGACCTGGCCCACATCCAGCATCAAGGATACTGCTTCCTGAAGTACCGGCATGTTCAGAAAGGAAGAGATAAACCTCTTCACGGAACGGAAAAAGCTGCTCATACCACGGGGCAAATTCAGAATATAATGACATAACTCTCTACGGATAATGGAGTATTCGGCTCCCCACAAGGCGGGTCCGTGAAGTTCCGTGGTGCGGTTTTTACCGAAGATTTCAGTATTTTGCGGCACTTACCTTTTGTAAAGTTCAGCAATCCCCGTCAAACACTGTGTATCAAGTTGATGACCCATGTAAAACATTCTCAAAGATCGAATGAGCTTGATGCGCACAAAAACAAAGTACTGAACCCTGATGGCAAATCATAACGGCAACGAGAAATCCCTGGAGTCCTGGATCTGGGCCGCAGCCTGTTCTATCAGGGGAGCCAAGGATGCTCCGAAATACAAGGACTACATCCTCCCGCTCATCTTCACCAAACGCCTCTGTGACGTCTTCGATGACGAGCTGAACCGCAAGTTCGCCGAAGGCGGCGACCGTCAGCCGCGCTCTTGATCCCGCACATACCTGTGGTTGGTGTGGCACTTTAGTTAATGCGAGGGCAGAAGTCTGGATTTGTGGAATTATTCACCAAAATCAATATCTTAAATCGTAGCTTAATCTCTATAGGTTGGTATCCTGAAGGCTTGCGGTGGGAAGCTTCATTTGCTCAATAGTGGTCGTTAAGAAAAAGTTCAATTGGTAGGTTTATTGCTGTTTTAGGCTGATCCATATAAACCAGCATGGCCCTATGGTAAAGAGGTTTTATTTTATGTATGTTTCATTATAGAATAATTTAACCCTATCTGCGTTTTCGGGACGATTTCTAAGCTGTATCATGCAGAAAGTCGTTTCGCACGAGAAGTTTCCGATTCTTTCCGAATTAGACCGATTCGCATCAGTCAAAACAACGTTGGGCAATAAAACCAAAAAAATTATGTCGAGGTCACTACTGTCCGGTTATAAC
>SZYA01000028.1 GCA_005843815.1 Chlorobium sp. | reverse complement strand
ATTTTGTTAATAAAACAAAGTTAACAAAATATATAACCCTGTTAATTTTATAATAATTAATAGGATAGACGTAGATAATCATAGAGTTGCTTATAGTATACCTATCATAAGCAACTCTATGTATCGATATATATGTTATGTATTGTATTCAGTATTGATTTGTTGTAGAGCTGATTTATCGGCTATAAACAATCTGTAAAGAAATGGATAAG
Source organism: Chlorobium sp. (assembly GCA_005843815.1). Lineage (GTDB taxonomy): Bacteria > Bacteroidota > Chlorobiia > Chlorobiales > Chlorobiaceae > Chlorobium. Next base: position 4,232 of record SZYA01000028.1, on the reverse strand, counting down.
CGAAGATTGTTCATACTCCTCTTTCTCAATAAGCTCAAAAGTAAGATTGTGAGCTTCCGGAGTAAAAAGAGAGATAACGGCAACTTCTGCCACATCGCTTCGGCGGATTGAACCGGTTGCAATGTTGTCGCCCTTGTCAAAATACAGCGAGTGCATCAGAGGTGCTCCATCAATCAAGCCACCAGGCCGAAGAATGGTATAAGAAAAACCATCCTCCGCATAAAGTCTGCGTACCTCATTTTCACTCTCCAGCTTCATGGTCAGCACCTGCCCATACTTGTTTAAAGGATGTTCCGGCCTGGTTACCGCAAGCGAGCTGATGAGAATAAAGCGCTTGACACCCTGCTCTTTGGCCAGCATAGCCAATCGTATGATGCCATCACGATCAATCGCCGAGGGTGGAGGAGAGGCTGGATCGGTCACATTTCCACCAAGAGCGCAGATAACCGCATCGACATGGTGCAAAGCGGCCTTGATCTCTTCGGGATGTTCAATCGAGCCAATGGTCAGCTTGTCAATAATTTCCGGGCCAAAAAGCTCAACCGCTTTGGCTCCGGAACGGACAAAAAGATGGTGCTCAATGTGATGATGTTGCAGGCGTTTTACCACCCATACGCCTGTCCTGCCGGTCGCCCCGGCAACCAGCACCGTACCGTTAAATGATTTCATAGCGAGTGTTTTTCTGGATTTTATGATTAACAAATTGCTCTCTTCTGCCTTATCAGAGAATACAAAAATATTTTGTAGCCATACCATGGCATCATCCTGGATCGGAGGTGTAGAGCCTGCCAGTTTGACATTCTCAAGCCTCTATCCGGAAACGCCGAGCTCCAGCGCGGCAAAATAAATGGCTATTACAACAAAGTGGTAATATGACCGAAAGCAGGAAAAGAGTGATTGTGAAGGGGGAGTTTTTGCAGGGGCAACCTTGTGATTACCCCCGGGCAGGAAAAAAGTTCGCTTTAAAACATCGTAAATTTCACATTGCAAACCATCGTCACATCGACGAGGGCGTGCAGCAGGATGACGGTTCTGATATCGCGATACCAGAAAAAACTCAGTGCCCAGCTTCCGGCAATCATCATCTGAATGGGCATGAAAAAGGGCTTGTAGGGGCTTGTCTGCACCACATGTTCGGGAAGAATATTAATCCAGAAGAGCCCGTGAATCAGTCCACTGTATACCACGAAACAGATAAAACCGGCAAAGAAGAGTGCCCAGGCGTTCTGTGTTACGCGGCTGGCAAGAGCGGTTCCAAGACGGAAAACTGCGTAAAACATGAAGGTTTCAGCAATACCATTACCGATGCTGAAAACCAGAACGGTCAGGGGATCAAGCAGACGTCCACCATCGGTAGTTGAGTGGGAGTAGACCCAGGCATTGATGGCGACAACCACAAAAGAGGCGACAATCAGCGCAATGCGTCTGGTATCGAACTCCCGGTTGAAGGTCATAATATCTTTTCGGAAAAAAAGAAGGCCAATCAAAAAAGCCAGGGCCCAGTAAACATAGATCATCATTGGTACCGACATGGTGGGGTAATGGTTTGGGGTTAGGGAAGAGATTCACTGTTTTGAGCATAAGTCTCTGCATGATATGAGCTTCGAACAAAGGGGGCTGACTGTACATGGCGAAATCCAAGCGTGAGGGCAATATCTCTGTACTGATCAAACACCTCAGGCGTGATATAGCGCTCCACCGGCAGATGTGCTGGCGAAGGCTGAAGATATTGTCCGATTGTTACCATATCGCAGCCATGGCGGATAAGATCGTAGAGTGACGTGGTTATCTCCTCCAGGGTTTCGCCCATACCCACCATCAAGCCGGACTTTGTTGCCAAGCCATGTCGTTCCTTTGCCCGCAGCAAAAGCTTCAACGATGCCGTGTAACTTGCCTGTGGTCGCACCTTTGAGTACAGCGAGGGAACAGTTTCAATATTATGGTTAAGCACTTCAGGTACCTCTGCCATAAGCAGATCAAGCGCAGAGTTGTTACCATGAAAATCTGGAATAAGGCACTCAATACTCGTTGAGGGGGTCAGTTGCCGGATAGCCCGCAAGGTCTCAACCCACTGGGCAGCCCCGCCATCATCCAGATCGTCGCGGGTGACACTGGTCAGCACGGCATACTTGAGCCGCATGGAGTGCACCGCCAAGGCTATTTTTTTCGGTTCATCAGGATCAAGCGCCGGAGGACTTTCAGCCTTGCCAACCGCACAGAAGCGGCATGTTCGTGTACAGACATTACCAAGCAAAAGAAATGTTGCCGTCCCACGCGACCAACACTCCTGCAAGTTTGGACACATTGCCGAACGACAGACCGTATGCAGACTATGACGGCCAAGCAACTGCCGTGTAGCAGCAAACGATGCCCCCGATGTCATCTTTATCTTCAGCCACTCCGGCTTTCTCCCCGCCCCAACTCCCATAGGCTTCTGCATTAAAAGTTCAAACCGCCAATATAACAGTCAATGTACTTCCCCACCAAAAAAATGAGAGGAGGTGGGTGATTTTCGATTCTTGAGAAGAGTGGCCAGACAAGCATGAAAATCCTAAAAATCCATACCATCTCTGCAATCAACGCAGTAAAAGGAGTGGAAATAAAATAAGCACCATAGCCAGAAGCTTTGGTGCTCATAAGAAAAGAGAATAAACAGCAGCCGTTGTTGAGTGTTTTTATCCCTCAATCTCATCTTTTAACGCCTTTCCGGGTTTAAATTTGACAACTTTCTTGGCGGAAATGGAAATAACTTCACCTGTCTTGGGATTACGACCCTGCCGTTCTGCCCTTTCAACAACAGAAAAGGTACCAAACCCGACAAGAGCTACATCCTCACCACTTTTCAAAGAGTCGGAAACAACGGAAATAAAGGCCTTGAGAGCACGATCGGCATCAACTTTGGTCAGTTTGGCCTGCTCGGCAATTTTTTCTACTAAAACAATTTTTGACATAAGAGAGATGATTTAGATGGTTGAATAAACGCTCGATCCAAGCTGGTGTTGAAAACTTACAATCCTGTGCACCGCGATACATCCCCTCACGGGCTCAGAAGTGAGCAGGTGTTCGACAAATGAACTTGATTAAATTTCCATAAAAAACGCAATATATTCACCTTTTCCAAGCTTATCGACAGAGTACTGCCAAGAGAAAGTTCTTGCGCTGGAAAATCTTAATCCTCTACCAGTGGTGAAAAGAGCACATGAACATGCAACTTAATCGTTACCGTACCTCTTTTTCCTCAAGCTTGTAGCCAAGCCCGCGCACAGTTTTGATAATACTCCCCGTCTCCCCCAGCTTTTCACGGATTCTCGTTATGTGGGTATCGATGGTTCTTGTGCTGATGTTCTTGTCTATATCCCATACATCACTGAGCAGCAACTCGCGTGACTGGGCCTCTCCCTTCCTTTTAAGGAGCGCAACAAGAAGTTTGAACTCCATCAGGGTAAGCACAAGCTCTTTGCCGTCCAGAGTAGCAATGTGACGGGCGAGATCAACTTCAAGGCCAGCGGCCTTGAGCACTTCAGGTATTTTACCTCCATGACGACGATCACGCTTGAGAATTGCCCGGATCCGGAGGTTCAGCTCACGGAAACTGAACGGCTTGACGACATAGTCATCAATACCGAGTTCAAAGCCGAGAATTCTGTCGATCTCCTCCCCTTTTGCGGTTACCATGATAATCGGGATATCCCTGTAGAGCTGATGCTGCCTGATTTGCCGACAGAGTTCAAACCCGTCTATTCCCGGCAACATGATATCGAGCAGTATAAGATCAAAACTTTTTCGTGAAAGTTCTCTGAAAGCATCTTCAGCGCTTCCTGAAATATGGCATTTATAGCCTGCACGATTGAGATTGTACTCCTCAAGGTGCGCGAGATCCTGGTCATCCTCGACAACAAGCAACATGGGATCTGACATAACTATTTATCTTAAAATTGGATATAATCGATGAAATCCATTGGAATACAGGTACAGAATGTACATAAAATCCTCAGACATTTTCCGAAAGAGCCTCCGTCAACTCTCAGTCCAGCCATTTGTTGCAATTTCTTAACATACATTTAACATACCCTAAACAATTTTTGTTCCAGGTTTTTATATAAATGTTGAGCGACTGCATTCATCTCTATCAGCACTTGACAACGTTACAGGTATATTTTAGCGTGATGCAAAAAAACGATATTTTTAAAATAATAGAAAACTATAAACCATAGGAGGGAGTGCGGCTCTCC
>SZYA01000120.1 GCA_005843815.1 Chlorobium sp. | reverse complement strand
GTGCAGCGACTCATTTGAGGCAATAACATCGCGAGTCTGACGCGAGATGTCCATTGTGACCTTTTTGGCAGCATCACGCGTTGACGATTTCACATCACTGACAAAACTTTTCACCTGCAAATAATCCGCATGCGAAAGGCTTGTACCCCATACATAATTGCTCATAGGTGATCCATTTTTTTCCAATCCAATTGGTATGCTACCTCTTCCACTTTGGGTTGCGCGGTACAAACTTTCATCTGTTAACGCTTGAATTCCCATAATTTTTCGCGGATAAAACTGGGGAGTATTTATCCTGAAGTCCTCGTCGCAATTTTATTGGTGATGTACGTGCAGCAAAAAACAGCTTCTCAAACCAAATTGTCAGATGTGGGGCTGAACTGACTTCATGCAACTATCCCGTTTCGACAAACTCCCAAACATCCTGCTCTGCCTGCGGAAAAAAAGCGCCTTCGCCAGTGGCATGCTGGATGATCAACGCCGACCACTGCGGCACTTTAACGGCAAGCTCGCTTTGAGTCCCATCCCAATCAAGAGATGAAAGCCCGCCATTCAATTGATCTGTCGCCCACAGTAACTCCTGCAGGCCTGAGTGAAAGCCATATTCCTGAAGACCACCCAATTGTGTAAAAAACAGATCCCACCGAGCATCGCTTTTCACAACCTCCAGGTCATCCCCCTCACTACTGACAACATCTGTATCAGCAAACACCGGCTCATTGAAAAATTCCTGAATCAACGACAGAACAAACCGGTATGAGCTGCGCCAGGTCGCACACGTTGCCATATACCCACGCACCAATGAAGCATGAGTCAGCATTCGCCGCCCATCCACTCCACCAGACATGGCTTCCAGAAAAACCCAGCCTGGCCTCGTTTTATGATAATGCGCCAAGCATTGATTAATTGGGTCAAACTGCTTTTGCTCCCACACAAATCTTTCGCTGTAAGGAATTCTGTCAACTGGTTTGTGCGTCAACAAATCAGCAATATTGGAAAATTCGGCAAACTCGGCAGCATGTTCACGGATTCCCTCATCCACAATAAAGCTTGGCAAATCCTTACGAAAAAGGTATTTGCACGTTGTTGAACCGGGAGAAGAAAGCACAGAATTATGTTTGAGGCAAAACCCTGAGCCTTTGCCAATCAGAATGCTTTGAGCACAGTTATGAATGCAATTTCGGCAACTAAACAACTGTTCCATGGCTCAGCTCCTGGAAAAATATTTTTGCACATGATTGAATGCCCATTGTATCAAATCCTTGCGTTCAATGGACCCTGTGTTAAACGTCCATTTTATCAAACCTTCTTTCCTTCGAACAGCATATCTTTGTGCCTGAAGAGCCTGGGCTTTTTCAGCTTTCGTTGATGCACTGATAATTTCCCGGAGACTCTCAAGCAAGCTCCGATGCTCAATCAGATGGTGTTTGTCACCAATGAGTTGCGGTGCGTCAAGCCGATATAGCTGTGGGCCAAAATCCGTTATTTTCGAACGATCAAGCGAAACACTGGTAAAAGAGGATCGCTTGCCACGAGCATGAACGATATGTTCCACAATGGTACTCTCTTTGCCAAGATCCGGAGGAGTAATTCCATCCTTTTCGTCCCGGCGGTAGTAGCTTGGATACTCAGTAATCATGTCGCCCTGGATTTCACCGTCAGAAAGCTTTTTTCTTTAACAGCCTCGAAACATAGTATAATGTAATATTTCGATAAGGGTAATAAAATCACCTCTTCTGCCTTTTGAATTTTTGCTGAAGCTGGTCACTCATCTCCTCATATTGAAAGACTTTTCTCTCTGGATCATGCTGCTTACCAAAAACATCATCAACCTTTGTTGTTACCGTTGGAGCCAGAAACTCATGCCAATTGTTGCGAACCATGTTTGCGGCCTAATCTAAGAGCAACCCCAAATGACGTTCGGCCAAGATGACTCTTGCTGTTGTCGGTTGTTACCAGAACATTTTGGCGTGCGGCGGTTCGTCCCTCACCTCCGCTCACCAAAATGTTGGTACTGCCCGCTCGCTCAAAAGCAAAGCCGGAATGAGCAGCCAACTGACTACGGGACGAACACCAGGCGGAAGCCAACATCGTCGTTCCGGTGGACGGGGGTGACGTAGTTGCGATACGCCGACCGACAGTACTCGGCGTTGCCGTACCAGCTCCCGCCACGAATTACACGGTACGAACGATTACTGTCATACCAGCTATCCGTCCATTCCCATACGTTACCCGCCATATCGTACAACCCCCACCCATTCGGCTTTTTTTGACCTACCGGATGAGTGGTATTCCCAGAGTTGCCAGAGTACCAAGCATACTCCCCCAATTTTGCGTCATCGCCAAAATAGTATTCAGAAGTGCTTCCTGCCCGAATGGCATATTCCCATTCTGCCTCAGTCGGCAAGCGATAGAGCTGTTTGCCAGAGAGCGTATTGAGTTTTTGTATGAAGACCTGGGCATCATCCCAGGAAACGGTTTCTACCGGCAGACTGCCACCCTTGAAATGACTTGGATTATTACCCATTACCGCCTCCCACTGCTGCTGAGTAACCGGGTACTTGCCCAGATAGAAATCCTGATCAATCTTAACCTCATTCGATCCCATCCTGAACGTGCCCGCATGAATCGGACAAAACTCAAAGAGTGTGATCTCTTTACCGGATGAGCTTTTTGTGATCGTTCTGGTTTTTGTGACCATGCGCGTTTTCTGTTGTTTCTCGGTCACGGCCTTTTTAAAGAAACCGCCTGGCTTGATCACCACATCTTCGTAATAGCTCTCTTCCTCTGTGTAGGTTTCCTTTGAATTGACTGGTTGGCCAAGTACCTTGACTCGCACAATAATTGGAAGATGTTTGAAGCTGTCGAGATTTTGTACCACGTTCAGCATATCCATAAGCGGCCAGTTGGCACCTTCTTCCAAAAATGCCTGCAACCGGTTCTCTGTTCCAGGCGCAAGTTCAAATCCCTTGATTTTATCAAGAGCCGCTTTCACTTTTGGCACACACTGCCTGTATTTTTCTTTGCGTAATGCTTCAAGAAAGCCTCTCAACTGTGCATCATGCTGCTGAAAATCACCATCGCCAGCAGCTTTGAGCGCATAGAAGCGGTCGATGTCTATCGCTTTGGCAAGCATGGGAAGCGCACTTTCTACGTTACCAAGTGCCATCTGTACTTTGGATGCCTGAAAGAATACTTCACCCATTTCAGGATGCAGAGCCATTGCCTGCTCGGTATGTGCCAGAGCCTCTTTCATCTTTCCCTGACAGTAGGCTGCCCAGCCAGCAGAGAGAAATGCGCGGCCTGCGTCGTGAGGATAATCGGTTTTGCCATAGCGAGCGGCAGTAAGGAAGGATTCTTCAGCTTTCGCAAGGTCATAGAGCGACATATCGCAGTCA
>SZYA01000076.1 GCA_005843815.1 Chlorobium sp. | reverse complement strand
CATTATATGTAAAGTCGTTAGGCCTTGAAAGAAGCCTTAACATCAGTTTCTGATCTTTACTCATATCCCAACGTACAACATGTATTTAATATTTGCAACTATATAGCGGTTGCATTTGATGGGCTAATTGCGTGTCCAATTATTTCCGACAAGAGTCTCTACGGAAGGTTAACCATCAGGTGCGTGAGTTTTCGCACGTTGTCTGCATGGTTTTGTTGTTCTTTTCGTTTATAACTTTTTCCAGCCCTCCTTTTTGTAAACGTAACCATCCCACTCCAATGGGTCACGTCGGCCCAGGATTATCAAAAAGCTATCATTCAAGTCGAGTTCAGACGCATGATGGCATGGCTGAATAATTGAGTGAAAGTAGTTCATCAGCTCTTTATCGTAGATTGGCGAGTATGTGACCACAACGCTTAAGCGAGCACGCAGAATGAGGAGGTGTGCAATCTCCTGGAATACGTTGCGATTGAAAGTGTTTTCGTGTTCAAATGCCACTGAGAGGGAGCGAAACCAGAACTGTCCCTAAGGGCAGTCTGGTACAAAATCCTGTTGTGAGTAGAGCAACCCATCTACGGCGTAGTAGTCGCGTGGGTACGCCTGCAAGCCAAGTGCGTTCCCAACATCGACCAAAAGACATGTGGGGTTGTTTAGTACCAAGCTGGTGTAGAGCTTGTAATCTGTCCATGAGGCGAGAAGCTGTGCACTGCGGTTTGACGCTGCAGTTCGCCATGCTTGTAAGAAGTCAAAGGATTTAATCATAGGTTTACTCGAAAGCTTAACAATAATTAGTTGCGCAACAGGATTCCGCACTTTTTGCAGTGAGCGTTCATCTAAAGACAGGTGAGTAGACCGGAGGAATTTCATCTCCAGCCCCTCGCAGGCAGGGTGGGGACTGGCGCGTTGACTTTAGGGTTCGGTGGTAATTCCAGCGCTTTCGTTCTGGCCCTCAGTCCGACTCCCATATTTACGTTTCCAATGCCCGGGGCCACGTCAAACCCGGGGTGCCGTTTTCCGGCACAGGGCTTTCCTGATAGCTTCTTCCCAAAGCTTATGAGCTGCTGTTGTCGGGGAGAGTGCAGATCAAGGTTGTTCCGAAAACCACCGTTTTTGTTCATGGCAAGTTCGTCCGGTAGTCAGTTGGCTGCTCAATCCGGCTTTGCTTTTGAGCGCGCTTCGATACGGCCTTCGGCCTGCTCAGCGGTCGGTCATCGGATGCCAAGTAGCGCAAAGCGCGTATCGAGGCACCGCACGCCATAATGTTCTGGTAACCAGCGACAACAGAAAATGACCGCCTTGGGCGGGCTGATTTTTGGAGCCAGAAGTATCAAAGAGTGGAGGATTGTTGCGGTAGCTCATTCCGTCGGCTAGACTTGTTTCGCTCTGCCGCCTGCCGGTATCGTCCCCACATCATGGCAGGCACTGCAATGCCGATGCTGAACAGGGCCCCCATTTTTGCGGCGGCCTGTACGTCAGGGTCAAGAAAGGCCTCACCGGCGATAAACAGCGCTACGGTAAACCCTATTGCACCAATCATGCCTGCCAGAAGAGTGTCCATGGTGTTCATCCCTTCGGGCAATGGAAAGCCCATCAGACGACCCAAAGCGCTGAAGAGTGAAATCCCAACAGTTTTCCCCAGCGCCAATCCTGCCAACACCAGCCAGGTGGCCTCGCTGGCCTGGGAGAAGCGCACGCCTGCATTGACAAGTCCGAACAGAAACATGCCAAGATCCACAAAGAGTCGCCACTCCTGCACAAATCTCTCCAGGGTTGAGCTTTTGCTCGAAGAGATCTCGAACAGATGCTCCGCCTCAGACTTGCCATGCGGAAGAAACGGAACAACAAAAACCAGTGTCAGTGCAGGGTGAAAATGGCCACGATAGAGCCCTGTCCAGACGAGTGATCCGGCAATAATCAGATAGGGCCAATATGATGTGATGGTTGCCCGCGAAAACAGGTGGGCCACCCCTGTGCCAGCCAAGACCAGAAGAAGCCACACCGGCTCGGGGGGAACAGCGGGGTTGGGGTAAAAGAGCGCAATAATCAGAATCCCGATTGCATCATCGGCAATTGCCAAGAGCAGCAGAAATGCTACGGCAGGATGCTCTTTTCCAAAAGCGATTCGGGCGACAAGCCAGGCAAGCGCAATATCGGTTGCCGTAGGAATTCCCATCCCCCTTGCCAGGGATGGATCTCCAAAAAAACTGTTCAGCGAAAAGTAAACCAGCACCGGGCCAAGAATCCCGCCAAGTGTTGCCATGAGAGCATTGGCCGCTTTTTTGGGTGGGTTGAGATCACCACCGGGCAGGAGACTCTGTGTTATTTCGGCAGCGGCGATACCGAAGAAGAGCGTCATGAAAATGTCGTTGGTCAAAAAGTGCAGATCCAGCTTGAAAAGAACCGGCTCATGGATAAATGCGCCATAGGAGTGGGCATCCATGTTTGCCCAGAACAGGGCGATGGCAACACCCAGAAGAAGTGGAGCCGAAAATTCCCGAAGCAAGTTGATGTGCCGTCGCAATGAAAAATTCTCCTTGAATCTTTGTGGAAGATATTCCCCCAAGCTCTGTCGGGGGTGCAAACAATAATCGATGATGAAGCTTGGCTTCGAGGCGCTTTATCGAATCGGGGCGTGGCCCTGAACTTTTTTACAACATCTTGTCTGCTACCATGATATGCCTCTCTGATGCCGGTTCATAGCGATATCTTTGCAATGATAACAATTACTACCAATAAATTCTTCCTGCGCCATCAATTATATTCCAGAGAGATAGAGATGGAAATCATTCAGTTTCGCTCTATCTTTCTGTACTGATGGTTCTTCAATGAGCAAAGTGGGCTGGTGTCATGAAAAAGGCTATTGATACAAAAGGAGTTACAGGCCTTTCGGAAGCTGAGGCGGCAGAGCGTCTGGCAGCGGAAGGGTATAATGAGCTGCCCTCTGCGGGCGAGCGTGCTCTTTTTTCGCTGGCGTTCGGTGTTGTCCGCGAGCCGATGTTTCTGTTGCTGGTTGCCTGCGGGGTGCTCTATCTGGCACTTGGCGATCTTGGTGAGGCGTTGATGCTTCTTGGCTTTGTTTTTTTTGTGATGGGGTTGACCCTCTATCAGGAGCGGAAAACAGAGCATGCGCTGGATGCGTTGCGTGATCTTTCAAGCCCTCGCGCACTGGTTGTCAGGGATAGCAAAGAGCGGCGAATTGCCGGGCGGGAGGTGGCGACGGGAGATATTCTTGTGATCAGTGAGGGCGACCGTGTTCCTGCGGATGCCGTCCTTCTTTCGAGCCTGAATCTTTTGGTCGATGAATCTCTCTTGACCGGTGAATCGGTGCCAGTCCGAAAATCTGATGATGATCAGGCGGGAAAAGAGCTTCGTCCGGGTGGAGATGATCTCCCCTTTATCTTTTCGGGCACTCTGGTGGTTCAGGGGCAGGGGATGGCGAGGGTTATAGCCACCGGCATCAAGACCGAAATCGGAAAGATTGGCAAGGTGTTGCAGAGCGTTGAGCCGGAAGTGACCCTTTTGCAGAGGGAGACGAATCGATGGGTGCGTCTTTTGGCGATTGTCGGCCTGTCGTTGTGTCTTCTTGTGGTCATTTTCTACAGCATCACTCATGGTGACTGGCTCAATGGATTGCTGGCCGGTGTTACCCTTGCCATGGCAACACTCCCGGAAGAGTTGCCGGTTGTGTTAACCATCTTTCTTGCTCTGGGCGCCTGGCGCATTTCAAAAAAACAGGTGCTTACCCGCCGGATGCCTGCCATAGAGACACTTGGCTCTGCGACGGTTCTTTGTGTGGACAAGACCGGCACGCTGACCATGAATCGCATGACCGTGAGCAAGCTTTTCGCCCGGGAAGAGTTTTTTGATGTTCCTGCGGCATCGGGGAGTGCTGCGCCGGAAAAATTTCATAATCTGCTCGAATTCGCTCTTCTTTCCACCCAGCTTGACCCTTTTGATCCGATGGAAAAAGCAATCAAAGAGTCTGGTGATCACTTTTTGATGGAGACTGAACACCTGCACAAGGATTGGGATTTGGTGCACGAGTATCCCCTCTCCAAAGAGCTGCTCTCTATCTCCCGCGTCTGGAAAGCGTCGGAAAGGGAAGAGTATATCATTGCCGCCAAAGGGGCTCCTGAAGCAATCCTTGATCTTTGCCATTGTGATGAGCCGGAGCGAGTTCGGCTTTCCCTGCGTATTGCCGAGATGGCTGACCAGGGGTTGCGGGTATTGGGTGTGGCGTGGGCATTTTTTCAGCAGCCACTATTGCCGGGTGAGCAGCATGACTTTGATTTTGAGTTTCTTGGTTTGATCGGCCTCGCGGATCCGGTGCGCCCGACCGTGCCATCAGCCATAGCCGAATGCTACAGCGCCGGGATTCGTGTGGTGATGATAACCGGCGATTATCCGGGTACAGCAAGCACAATTGCCCGCCAGATTGGCCTGAAAAAAGCTGACGGCTGTATCACCGGCCCTGAAATGCAGCGTATGACGGACAAGGAGCTGCAGGAACGCATTAATGAGGTGAATATTTTTGCCAGGGTTGTACCGGAACAGAAGTTGCGTCTGGTGAAGGCTCTCAAGGCCAACGGGGAGATTGTTGCCATGACTGGTGACGGGGTGAATGATGCCCCGGCGTTGAAAGCCGCCAATATCGGTATAGCAATGGGCGGACGCGGCACGGATGTGGCTCGCGAGTCAGCCTCACTGGTGTTGCTTGATGACGATTTTTCCTCGATTGTGCAGGCGATCAAACTTGGTCGCCGGATCTTTGATAATATCCGCAAAGCCATTGCCTATATCCTTGCGATTCATGTTCCCATTGCCGGGCTCTCGCTCTTTCCGGTGCTTTTTCAGTGGCCGCTTCTCTTACTGCCTGCCCATATCGCTTTTTTGCAACTCATCATTGATCCTGCCTGCTCAATCGTCTTTGAAGCCGAGGGGGAGGAGAGAGACGTTATGAGCCGACCACCCCGGAACTCCAGAGAGCCGTTATTCAGCCGCAAAAGCCTTCTGCTCAGCCTGATGCAGGGCATTGTGGTTCTGGTTGTTGTGCTGGGGGTTTTCCTTTTGGCCCGCTCCTGGGGAGAGAGCGAGCAGGAGGTGCGCGCCTTGACCTTTACCACATTGATGATTTCAAATCTTGGCTTGATTCTCACCAATCGCTCCTGGAGCCGCACCTTTGTTGCCACCTTGCGATATCCCAATATGGCACTGCTGCCGGTGGTTGCCGGGGCACTCCTCTTTTTGGGAATTGTGCTCTATGTGCCTTTTTTTGTTACCCTGTTCAGATTTTCGGCTTTGGATTCCACTGATTTGCTGCTCGCGTTTACTGCCGGGATTGGGAGCGTGCTCTGGTTTGAAGGGGTGAAGTGGTTTGGAACGCGAATTTCATACAAAAAGAGTGTCGGTATGGCCAGAGGTGAATAAATGGAGTGAGTTAAAACGATATGAAGATCCTGACGGTTCAATGCTCAGTGATGATGAATCAATGCTTTTGGTTGTCAATAAATTGGTGGAGGAACTATGCGAGATCTCGTTATAAAGATAAAAAAGGCGCTTCAGTCAATTGAAGAGGAAAAAGGAGAGTTTAAGATCAAGTGTCTGGTTGCAACAGATCCTTCGAATATGCTCTGGGATTTAATTTTGTCAGCAGAGTGGTTTCAGGGCGGCTCAGAGAGAGCGGAGTATGGAGCCAATTTGTGCAATCGTGCCATCGAATCTCGTCGTTTCGATACGGCCTTCGGCCTACTCAGCGACCGGGAAGTGATGGTGCAGGGAAATTGATGGCAAGGCATTATATTCCGCCGACAGGCATGGAAACGGTATGTGCAGAAAAAATGCATCACTCATGAGTATTATTCTTCTTGATATAGGCAATGTGCTGGTAACGGTCGATTTTATGCGCTTCTGCCGGGCCATTGCCCGTGACCCGATTGCTGGCGCTGATGAGATTTTCCGGAAATACTGTAGCGGTGAGTTCAAAGACAAACTCGAAACCGGATGGGTAGCTCCACTGGAATATCTTGCCGTTATTGCACGAGACCCGCTAACCAGAGCGATGCCGATCCATGATATCAGGCAGCACTGGCAGGATATTTTTGAGCTGCTGGAGGGCACTGTTGAGGCCGTCATGTTGCTCAGTGAGAGTCATTTACTCTGGATTATGAGCGATACGGATCCACTCCATTTTACCTTTCTCCTCAATAATTACCCGTTACTGCGAAGCGCTGATCGGTACTATCTCTCCTTTGAGCACGGGATGATGAAAACCACGGTTGACGCGTTTACCTATATTCTCGAAAGTTCAGGGCGCAGCGCTGATGAGTTTATTCTGATTGACGACAAGGAGGTCAATTGCGCCTCCGCCTCACAAGCTGGAATCAGAAGTATACAGTTCCAGAACTGGCAGGGTACCCTTGCATTACTTTGAAAAGCTATGGAGTGCCCATGTGGGCAAGAGTGGGATTGCGACAATCTTTTTGTTATGGGTTCTTTTGTCTCGGAGCTTTTGGCGCTTATGACCTGAACGCTGCGGCTTCTGCGAGTGACAAACCGAAGAGCTGGCTTGAGCGGGAGCAGCTTACGGGTGATTGGGGTGGCGGACGTGCAGCTCTTGTGGACAGTGGAGTCTCACCATACATCACCTGGACATCGCAGATTACTCGAAACCTCGATGGTGGTTTGCGTGCTGGTATGGATGTGGGAGGTGTGGTTGAGTTTGGCTTCGATCTTGATCTTGAAAAACTGGGAGCATGGAATGGTGCGACGATCCATACCAGCGCATTCTGGATCCAGTTCAACGACGATCCCTCTGCTGATATTGTCGGCAACTTTGATGAGGTGAGCAACCTCGCAGCGCAGCGAAGTGTCCGATTTTATCAGGCTTATGTGAAGCAGAACTTTTTGGCTGCCAAGTTAACTGCAAAAATTGGCCAGCTTGCGCTTGACGACGACTTCATGATTTCCCCGCAGTCTTCCATGTTCCAGAATGCCTCATTCGGCCCCTTGCCTGTTCTTTCAGCGAACACAATGGTACCGATTTACCCATTGGGCGCTCTGGGTGCCTGGGCGCAGATGAATTTCACCAGTGCGTTCAGGTTGCAAATCGGCATCTATAGCGGGGACGCGGGAACCCAGAGCAGTAATCGCCATGGGTTTTACTACTCACACTCTTCTCGTCAGGGTGCGGCCATGATGACCGAGCTTGGATTGGATGGAAGCGGAGGCATCTATAAACTGGGAGCATTGCTCCATACCGGAGAGTTTACGGATTACCGTACCGGTGATGTGCGATCCGGCAATTACGCACTCTACATGGTGCTTGATCAGATGCTGATCGGCAATCGTGATGCACCAAAGCTTGGTGCGTTTTTTCGTGTTGCACTGAGTCCGCAGGTTGCGTGTAACGAGGTTGACTGGTATATTGATGGTGGAGTTACCGTTCGAGGGGTGTGGGATGGAGACCGTGTTGGAGTAGGATTCGGTCGTGTCAATTTTGGAGGGCCTTTTATCGAGTCACAGCGCGATGCAGGGATCCAGGTGGCTAATTCCGAGTCAATAATTGAACTGAGCTATCAAAAACAACTGACGCCCTGGAGCATGATTCAGCCCGATTTGCAGTATGTCATTACTCCCCAGAATGCGGCACTCCCCAACGCTTTGATAGCTGCCGTTCGCATGAAAATTAATTTTTAGGCCATGTTGCAGATTACCAAAACCATTGCCATCCCTGACGACGAGATCGAGCTTCAGACCATGCGGGCGCAGGGGGCTGGCGGCCAGAATGTCAACAAGGTTGAGACGGCTGTTCATCTTCGCTTCGACATCAGGGCTTCGTTGTTGCCGGAGGATTTCCGGGAAAAGCTGCTGCTCCTGAAAGATCATCGCATGACGAAGGATGGGGTAATCATCATCAAGGCGCAACGCTACCGTTCACAGGAGAAGAACCGCACCGACGCAATGCTGCGTCTGCAAGCGCTGCTTCAGCGTGCTGCTTTGCCGGTAATAAAACGCAAGGCTACGGCACCGACCAAAAGCTCGAAAGAGAAGCGCATTGAGAGCAAGGTAAAGCGGAGCTCGGTCAAGGCCTTGAGGGGGCCTGTTGAGTATTGAGGCCAGCTACGACTCACCCCATATTCTCCAACCGCTTGTAGAAAAAGTGCTTCGTCACCTCCGCTGACACAATATAGAGCACCACAATCAGCAACATCCAGCCGTAAAAGAGCAGAGGCAACTGTGCAAATCCAAAGGTCGCAGCCAGCGGCGTAAAGGGGAGCGCCAGCACCGCCGCGACCACCAGCAGCGTTGCTGTCAGCAAATACTTGCCGGGCAGGCTTTTGAAAAATGGGAGGCGCGTGCGAATCACCAGCACAATAAGCGAGGCGGAGATGACCGATTCGGCAAACCAGCCGGTCTGAAACTCCGCTTCTCCCGCCTGCAGCACATAATGCAAAACGCCAAAGGTGAAGAAGTCAAAGAGCGAGCTGAGAATCCCGAAGGTGATCATGTAGCGCTGGATAAAACGGATATCCCAGCGGTGCGGCTGGGCGATGTTGATGGCATCAACGCGGTCGCTGGAGATGGTCAGTTCCGGCACGTCAGTCAGCAGGTTGGTGAGCAGTATCTGTTTTGGAAGCAGCGGCAGAAACGGCAGAAACAGGGAAGCCCCTGCCATGCTGAACATGTTGCCGAAATTGGCGCTGGTGGCCATAAAGACATACTTCATGGTGTTGGAAAAGGTTTTGCGCCCCTCAATAATACCCTGCTCCAGCACCTTCAGGTCGTGGTTGAGCAGCACAATTTCGGCGGCCTCCTTGGCCACATCCACCGCAGAGTCAACCGAAATGCCAACGTCAGCAGCATGAAGCGCCGAGGCATCGTTAATACCGTCGCCCATAAAGCCCACAACGTTTCCACCCTTTTTCAGAGAGAGAATAATGCGCTCCTTCTGGGTCGGTTCCACCTCAGCAAAGATGTCGGTGAGTACCGATTGCTGCATGAGAGCACGATCACTCATGTTGCGGATTTCCGGGCCGGAGAGAACAACAGGGTTCTTGATACCAACCTGTCGTCCAAGGCTGCCAGCCACCAGAGCGTTGTCGCCGGTAATAATTTTCAGCTTCACTCCGAGCCGTTCAAGATTCTTGATGGTCTCCAGAACCCTCTCCTTGGGAGGGTCAAACAGGGTGATAAAACCAAGAAAGATCATCTCCGCTTCATCGTTGCGGGTAAAGTCCTGTTGCTGATTGCCAGCCTTCCAGGCCACTCCAAGTGTCCGGTAGCCATCTGCGCTGAGCTGCTCGTAACGCGCCATAATCTCTGCCCGTTTTTCATCGAGAGCAACCAGCGAGCCATCCTCATTTTCGGCACGGGAGCATACCTCAAGAATTTGGTTCAGCGCCCCTTTGGTGATGACAATCGCTTCGGAGTTGTTCCGAAGTTGCACACTCAGCCGTTTGCGGATAAAGTCATAAGGCACTTCGCTTTGCACCTCAAACAACCGTTTGTTCACGGGCGGGCTGCTGATAATTGCCTCATCAATGGGGTTCTGAAATCCCTGTTGCAGGGAGGCGTTCAGCCAGGCGTACTCCAGCACCTTGTCGGAGGGGTTGCCTGAGAGCGATAATGCCTTGTGCACCTTCACCTTGCCCTCGGTGATGGTGCCCGTTTTGTCGGAGCAGAGAATGTTCATGCTGCCGAAGTTCTCGATCGACGAGAGCCGCTTCACAATTACCTGCTGCTTCGCCATATTGCGCGCTCCCGAGGCGAGGTTCACGCTGATAATGGCTGGCAGCAACTGGGGAGTGAGGCCGACCGCCAGCGCCAGAGAGAAGAGGAAGGAGTCGAGAATCGGCTTCTGCAGGAAGACATTGGCGGCAAAAATGATCACCACCAGCACCATCGTTATCTCCATCAGCATATAGCCGAACCGGCGCACGCCTCGCTCAAAATCGGTTTCGGGCGCTTTCACCCGAAGGGAGCCTGAAATCTTTCCGAACTCAGTCTGCATGGCTGTTTGCATCACCAGCGCCTTCGTTTTGCCGCTGATCACATGTGCGCCCATCAAGAGGGTGTTGCTCCGCTTGGCCAACGGGGTGTTGGCAGGGAGAACCCCGCTGTTTTTTTCCACCGGGTAGGTCTCTCCGGTAAAGGCCGCTTCATCCACAAACAGCTCTTTCGATTCGAGGATAAGGCTGTCGCCCGGAATCACATCTCCGGCGGAGAGCAGCACAACATCGCCCGGCACCACCTCCTCAATGTGAATCTCTCTCTCCTTGTCGTCACGAACAACCCGGCACTTGATTTGCACCATTTTCATCAGTTGGTCAATAGCGCTGGCCGCCCCCCTCTCCTGCCACCAGCCAAGCAGGCCGCTTACCAGCACAATGAGCAGAATAATCAAGGCATCCGTTTTGTCGTGCAGGGCAAACGAGAGGGCAGCGGCAAAGATCAAGAGCAGCGTCACCGGGCTTTTGAATTGCAGCAGAAAGAGCATAAGCGAGGAGGTTTTAGAACCTCCTTTCAGCGAATTTGGGCCGTACTGATATAACCGCTCCAATGCGGCTTGTTCTGACAAGCCACGAGAGTCAGCCCCCACATTCAAAAGAGCCTGTTCCGGCGTGAGTGACCAAAAATTCTCTTCAACCTTGCCCGGAGGCGCTCCCTTTGTTTCCATCTTTATCCCGTATCTTCATTATTATATCAGCGCCTTGATTCCTGCTCTTTTTGTCACACGTAACTTATATTAAAACGAAACTACATGCAAGAGCTCTTACTGAACACAGTTATAGCGTTACTTCAGGTATGCTGCAAAGTTTCTGCTGTATGGGATATCGTGGTAGGATTTGATTATAATTATAACCCACTTTGATGGTCGAAATTTCTTTGCTGTTACCATTTTTTTTCACTTCAACAATTCTTGCACTCTCTCCGGGACCGGATAATCTTTTTGTACTTGCTCAATCTGCCCAGAATGGGCGGATGGCGGGTTTTTTTGTTACTCTGGGTTTGGCTACAGGATTATTGGTGCATACGGCGGCTGTTGCGTTTGGTCTTGCGGCTGTTGTTCAGACATCGGTGTTGGCGTTCACTTTTCTCAAATTGACTGGTGCAATCTATCTGCTTTATCTTGCATGGCAGGCTTTTAAAAGTGCGGCTCTAACAGAGACGCCGGAGATGGTTCCCGTGCTTTCGCATGGTAATCTCTATTGTCGCGGCATTATTATGAACTTGACGAATCCAAAGGTATCGCTCTTTTTTATGGCATTTCTTCCGCAGTTTGCTGATCCGCATCGTGGTTCGATGATGGCTCAGTTTTTTCAACTGGGTGGAGTTTTTATTATTGCCACATTGCTGGTGTTTGGAGCCATCAGCCTGCTTGCGGGTAGCTTTGGCGACAAGTTTCGCAACTCAGCTTTGGCGCAAAAAGGTGTGCATAGAGTAACTGGCCTGGTTTTTATTGCACTTGCTGTTAAGCTGGTGCTATCGGAACGTTGATGTTATGCCCGGAGCGTAACACTGGATTTCACTTGCCTTGATAGAGCCTGGTCTGCGCCCCTCCAACAATCGTTATGCCGCTTCGCTTGAAGAGCTACCAAGCCAGAGAGCCAGAGAGTCTTCCGTATCTGTTGAGATTTAACATAAACGTAACACTCTTTTGATGAGGTGTTGTTTCAACATTACAATAAATGTTGTAATGTTGTCTATGAAAAAATTAACCTCAACAACAATCTTTGAGTCGCTCTCATCCCCTGTGAGGCTGGATGTGTATCGATTACTCGTCAAGAAAGGCACCGAAGGCATGGTCGCTGGCGAGATTGGCTCGGCGCTTGATGTACCACCGACAAATCTTTCATTCCATCTTAAAACACTCGCTCATACAGGCCTCCTGACCGTAGAGCAGGAAGGTCGCTATCAGCGCTACCGGGCCAACCTCCCCTTAATGATGGATCTGATTGCTTATCTCACGGAGGAATGCTGTGGCGGTAATCCGGGACAGTGTGGCGACTTCAGCGCACAATCCATTTGCCCGCAGTCCATTGACACACTATCAGAAACGAAATAAAATAAATCCCTAATCCATACCAAGATTACCATGAAGAAATCAGTACTTATTCTCTGTACCGGAAACTCATGCCGCAGCCAGATGGCCGAAGGCTTTCTCCGTTCTTTTGACAGCTCGCTCGAAGTGTTTTCTGCTGGCACGAAACCGTCGCAGTCAGTCCATCCTCTTGCCGTGAAGGTGATGCACGAAGAGTGGATTGACCTCAGTTTGCACAAACCAAAAAGCGTTGATGAATTTCTCCAGAGGCCGTTTGACTATGTGATAACGGTTTGCGATGCGGCAAAAGAGGCCTGTCCATTTTTTACCGGCAAGGTGGAGCAGGTGCTTCATATCGGGTTTGATGATCCTGCTGAAGCTCAGGGGACACAGGAGGAGGTGCTTGCAGTTTTCCGTCGGGTTCGCAACGAAATCAACCAGCGCTTCCGTCAGTTTTATAACGATAATTTAACCGGCAAGTAACGCTATGAGCTTGGCAACAAAACAATTGTCTTTTCTTGACCGCTACCTGACTCTCTGGATTTTTCTTGCCATGGCGGCAGGGGTGCTGTCGGGCTGGTTATTCCCTGGTATCTCCGGGTTCTGGAATCATTTTCAGTCAGGCACCACGAACATTCTGATTGCCACAGGGCTCATCGTCATGATGTATCCACCGCTGGCAAAGGTAAAGTATGAGGAGCTGGGTGATGTGTTTCGCAATACAAAAATACTGACCCTTTCACTGGTGCAGAACTGGGTGATCGGACCGATTCTGATGTTTGTCCTGGCCGTGCTTCTCCTTTCCGATATGCCGCACTACATGGCTGGCCTCATCATGATCGGTCTTGCCCGCTGTATTGCCATGGTCATTGTCTGGAACGAACTTGCCAAAGGTGATACGGAGTATGCCGCCGGTCTTGTCGCCTTCAACTCGGTTTTTCAGGTACTCTTTTTCCCGCTCTATGCCTGGATCTTTCTGACGGTACTGCCAAAGTGGCTGGGCCTTGCCTCATTTGCTGTCGACATCTCCATAGCCGACATTGCCACGTCGGTCTTTATCTATCTTGGTATTCCCTTTATTGCAGGCTTTCTGACCCGTTTTTTCATGCTTCGTCTGAAAGGCAAGGAGTGGTATGAGAGAGAGTTCATTCCTCGTATCAGCCCGCTCACGCTCGTGGCGCTGCTTTTCACTATTGTCGTCATGTTTTCACTGAAGGGGGAGTATATCGTGAGGATACCGTTTGATGTGGTGCGTATCGCCATACCTCTGCTGCTTTACTTCGTGATCATGTTTTTTCTTTCGTTCTACATGGGGCGCAAAGCGGGTGCCGACTATTCCAAAACAGCAACACTCTCCTTTACCGCAGCGAGCAACAACTTTGAACTTGCTATTGCCGTCGCCATTGCTGTTTTTGGGATCAACTCGGGAGAGGCTTTTGCCGCAGTGATAGGTCCGCTCGTCGAGGTGCCCGCCCTGATTGCACTGGTTAATGTCTCCCTCTGGTTCAAGGGCAAATATTTTTGGGAAAAAATAGAAATCTGATATCAACTCAAATCATCCAATTGATGATGCAAAAAAAACAAAATGTACTTTTTCTCTGTACGGGTAACTCTTGTCGGAGCCAGATGGCTGAAGGATTGCTTCGTCATTTTGCCGGTGAGGGCATCGAAGCATTGAGTGCAGGAATGGAACCGGGCAAAAGGTACATGGTTACTTCTGTCCGGCAAGTGCCAGCAGTGCCGTGCTGATGGCTTTTACCACAGATGGCGATGATGTTGAAAATCGGTGAGGATTACTGACTGAGAGTGATGGCGGTATGCTGAGTGGCTGCAGGGGAAGCGATGTCTCTCCGGCGATCAGCATCATCATCGCCTTGTCCGCCCTTGTTCCTGTTACCTGCAGGGCTGTTGTTCGGCAGATCGGGTTCTCCATAAGCTCTCGCATGGCGAAATATTCAGCCTCTTCCCGAGTTTTGACGTGGTGGAAAGAGAGCTTTTCAATGACTCCATTGTGCGATATGGTCAGCAGTACAGAGCTGTTTTCAACCTCAAGGATAACCTGTGCTCCCTCGGTGAATTTTGACAGATGGACGAGAGGGAGTTGCGTCGTGCCGGCAAAGAGTATCGGGTGATTATCCGAAAACAATTGTGTGACTCTTCTGCATGGTTCAGCAGGGTAGAAGAGCAGAAGTCTGTTATTGTCTCTTGTTAGATGATTGGCATAACTGGCGATGTCGCAACCATACTTTTCGGGGTTGTTCAAAAAGTATTCCGCTTCAATTCTGCAATACTCCCGTGACTCTTCGGGCCTTGCATCAACAGGAAAGCAGACGGGCAGGGTGAGCAAGCTCTCTGCGCCGACAGAGAGCGCCAGCTTCTCCTCTTTCCATGCACTGCAGTAGCCCGTAAGTTTGGACAGAATGCGTTTGTCGTTGCCCAACGCAAGGCTCTTGAGGCCATGAGAGAGAATTTTACAGTCACAGAGCGTGTACCCGACGCTGCCCGAGGTTTTAAGCCGGACAAGAGCAGATTCCTTATAGTCGATGGTGCAGGCGATAATGCTTTTGCTCACTCTTTGAACCATTTATTCGAGAGTGAAATATTTTTTGAAGAATTCAAGTTTTTTTTCGCCAACACCCTTGACCTCAAGCAACTCCTGAAAATCATCTATTTTTCCTCCTTTTGTGGTTCTGAACGTCATCAGGCGTTCGGCCATGACCGGCCCGACTCCGGGAATCTTCTGCAACTGTGCCAGTGTTGCTTTATTGAAGGAGATGGTACCATTAAAGATCTTTTTTTCGGACGAGTGTTGTGTTGCTCTCTTTGGAGCTCCAGAGGAGCCTTTTTCTGAAGCAATGCCCTGAAGAACATCCTCTTTAACCGAAGCCTGGTCTGCCGAAGCAAGGCTGATAAGGCTGTCAACTTCGGCTTCGCGGTAACGTGTCGTTTCGACTTTTTTGACAAGCGTGTCAGCTTTTTCAATTGAGCGAATATTTTTAAGAATGCCTCCAAGCACCAGAAAGCTGAGAAGTGCAGAGACCAGAGTGATTTCAGCCTTGGTCAAACTGAGTTTAACCGCCAGTTTTTCAAAAAGTTTCATCACTATTACCTATTATTTTTTGGCATTTTGCAGATAAATGCCAAGATAAGCTCAGCCATTCCTCCATCCACACACGACACCCCTCCTGTGGTCGCGCACCACATGGCCAAAATACAAAATAGTAACCCACTGAAAAAAACAAGAAACTTGTTATTACGGTTTCAATCTGAAAAAAGTCATAGAAAAATACGTTTAACTCTTGAGGAGACTGAGCAGAGTGTTTCGTAGCTGATGGTGCCTGCCAGATCAGCAAGTTCTTCGGCTGATTGTCCTCTCCATCCAAAGAGAGTGGCTCTGTCTCCAATATTGACATGGTGTTCCGTGCCGAGGTCGACCATAATCTGATCCATGGTGACTGTGCCAATCTGTGGATAAGCGTTACCATGGATCATGACCGTTGCCCGGCCTGAAAGGGCTCTTGCATAGCCATCGGCGTATCCGGCGGCTATGGTGGCAATAAAGCGTTGACCAGGCGCTCTCCATGTTCGATTATAGCTGATGGTCTCTCCTGCAGAGAGCTGTTTGATGAAGATGACCCTTGATTCAACCTGCATGACCGGTTGTACATCGAGGCGGCAAGGTGTCTGTTTCGCGGGATGATAACCGTAGAGGAGAATGCCGGGTCGAACCATATCCATCCACGACTCTTTGTGTGAAAGAATGGCACCACTGTTTGCCGCATGTTTGCAGACCGCTCTGCCCGAAGCATGTTCGTATTCTGCCGTCAGGCTCTTGAATGCCGCAAGCTGTTGAGAGGTAAAGCCGCCAGGTATTGCACTTTCAGCAAAGTGGGTGTAGATACCTTTCAGTTCAAGAAAGGGAGAGCGATCAATCTCCCTGAGAAGCTCCATTGCCATTGCCGGCGAGATTCCGAGACGACCCATTCCGGTATCAACCTTTAGCTGAACGGCAAGAGTTTTGCCATGAGCCGCAGCAATCTCCTTTGCGGCATTGAGAGTGGCAAGGTCACAGAGTGTCATCTCAATCCCATAGCGCAGAAAATATTCAATATGGGAGAGAAGCGGTGAGGAGAAGGCCAGAATTGTGGACGTTTTTTTTAACGCGCCGTCTGCTCTCAGTTCAATAGCTTCATGGATGTTTGCCACGCCAAAATCGGCAACCCCACACGTTTCAAGCGCGGCTGCTACCCTTTGAGCATCATGTCCATAAGCATTTGCCTTGACAATACCCATAATGCGAACCTTCCCGCTAATTCTTTCACGGATAAGCTGCACATTTCGGGTCAGGCGCTCTATTGAAACAAGAGCCTCGGTCATTGTTTCAGCAGGAATCTCTTGTTTCGAGAAGCTGGTATGTTGATTATTCATTGTTGGTGTCAGCCTTTTAGCGGTTCCAGGGTTATTCTTGACCTGCAGCAGGTGGCTATGTAATTCCATACTGTCGGAACTTCCACCGTGAAAAAACATATTTTGTCACTGATTTTCAAACAGGAAAGGCGCTTATTCCCGATATGTCGTGAATTAATCAATTAATGTATATTTTCACCTGAACGTGACAGGAACATCTTGGCGCTTTAACTCATCTTTCAGTTACTACCATGCCTAACCACGATATATTCGGGCTTGCAGCAGAAACACCACTGATCCTCGTCAAGCAGATAACCCGCCACATCAAGCCAAAGGTTTTGGCAAAGCTTGAGTATATGAATCCGGCGTGGTCGCACTATTATCGGGTGGCGCGTGCTATTGTGGAGGATGCTGAAGAGCGCAACCTGATTCATCCGGGTATGACGCTGGTGGACTGGAGCTTTGGCAGCAGCGGGATAGCTCTTGCCATGGCGTGCGTCAGTCGAGGGTACAAGCTGCTTCTGGCAGCTCCCGACAAAATATCGCAGGAAAAACAGGATCTGCTCAGGGCTATTGGCGCTGAACTGGTCATTACACCATCGGATGCACTTCCCGGAGAGCCACGCAGTTGTATGAATGTGGCTGAAAGCCTGGTAAAGAGCATCCCTAACGCCTTTTTCATTGGTATGCACGAAAATCCGCTGTGTCTGAAGGTTCACAGCGAGGTAACCGGCAGCGAGATTTATTGCCAGACAGAGGGGCAGGTTACCCACGTTTTTGTGCCTATGGCATCAGGTGCCACGGTGTTCGGGATTGGCCGTTTTCTGAAGGCCAAAAATCCGGCAATCCGCATTATTGGCGTTGAGCCACAGGGCTCTCTCTATGCAGCTCTTTTCAAAGATGGAAAACCTGGAATTTCAGTATTGTCGGAACTTGAAGAGATCGGCTCTCAGCAGCCCTCAGCCTTTTGGGATCCGTCAGTTATTGATGATGTGGTTCAGGTGAGCGATTATGATGCCTTCAACTGCGCCAGAGAGCTTCTTCGGAGTGAGGCACTCTTTGTCGGAGGCGCATCAGGTGCCACAATGGCAGCAGCGCTTCAGGCAGGAGCGGGGTATGGTGAGAACGATACCGTTGTTGCGGTGATGAGTGATTTTGGTGGATACTACCTGAGCAAGATGTATCGCGATGAGTGGATGCGCAAGCGGGGCTTTTATCGCAAGGCCAAATCAACTATTGAGCAGATTACTGCCGAGGATATTCTCCATTTGAAAGCGAGGAGGGATCTGATTTTTGCCTGCCCGGAACAGACACTCTCGGAGGTCTTTGAGATGATGAAGCAGAGCGATGTTTCCCAGATGCCTATTGTCTCTTATAACGCGCCAATCGGCAGTATCAGCGAAAACAAGATTCTTTCGATACTTATTGAGAACGACGATGCCATGACCTCAAAGGTTGTCGGATTTATGGAGCAACCGTTTCCCGTTTGCCCGCTTGATGCCACAATTTCTGAACTCTCTGCAAAATTGCAGCAAAATGCATCCGGAGTGCTGGTTACTCTTTCAGATGGAAGATTACAATTGCTTACAAAATCAGATCTTATTGACGCATTAACCCATAAGTAAGTGGCGTTGATTATTTGGTTGTTTTTTTTAAAGGATTTACTTATTTAAGCAATCCTTAAACATTCCTCTTTTTTCTCATGCGCTATGCACTATATTGCGCGATAAAGCTGGAAACAATGCACCAACAACCAGCAATGTGATATGAAAGTAGAATCCAGAAAAAGGCAGTTCATTTTGGAGGGCAAGATCAAGGCTTGCTTTTGTGAAGGGTGTGGCAAGATTACTGATAAGGTGTTTGTCGGTGAGTGGATGCCGAGTGACAAGCCGAAATCCGACGATTTTTTGATTCCGGCTCCGGTTAAAAAGCAGAAAGAGGGTAAAAATGGGGTGGTTAACCTCCCCCCTGCTGCTGAAAACCAATACTGGATTCGATGTTCCGAGTGCAATCAGGTACACCTGCTTAAAGAGTGGCAGATACAGATTGATCGGGAAGTGAGCCCGGATGAACTCAAGCATGAAGAGTGCCAGATCTATTCTCCACATGGAATTTATGCCAAGGGTGATGCTCTTTATCACCAGGCACTTGATGAAGTGGGTGTGGTACGGGAAAAACAGGCGACAGGGAGCGGAGCCTTCGTCATTATTGTAGAATTTTGCAGAAGTGGGAAAAAACAGCTTCTCGAAAATGTTCAGGTAAATATTCCTGATGGAAAGAGTGCAGAGAGCGTAACTGATATTATTAAACTTAAACTAAGACGTTGAGTCTGAAGATTGTTGATCTTTTAAAAGGGGGTGAATTACATTGGTTAGTGTGCAGATAAATGATAATGAATCAATCGATAAAATGCTGAAACGCTTCAAGAAAAAGTATGAGCGGGCAGGTGTTTTAAAGGAGTTTCGTGCAAACGCATACTTTGTCAAACCTTCGGTGGATGGTCGTTTAAAGCGCTCAAGGAGCAAGAGAAGGGCCCAGAGGGCAAACGAAGAGCGCAATTCATGATCGTTTGAATCGAAAACGTTACACAAGGCAGCTCCTTCAGGGGAGTTGCCTTTTTTTTGTCACCTCACAATCTATTGACTCATGAGAGTTTTTAAAGGTGAAGTAACCACTTTGCCACCAGACAAGTCCATCTCCCATCGTGCCGCACTTATCGGTGCACTGTCGGAAGGGACAACGGAGATAACGAACTTTTCCGGAGGATTTGACAATCAGTCAACCCTTGGTGTGCTGAAAGATGCTGGTATTACCCTTCAGCAGGATGAGACCGAGGGCGCCTATGGTCGTCGCATCCGACGGGTTGTGATTGAATCAAAAGGCTTATGGAGTTTTCAGCCCCCTTCTGCCCCGTTGATGTGCAACAATTCAGGCAGCACCATGCGCATGTTTGCAGGCATCCTTGCCGCCCAACCCTTTTCAAGCCTTTTGATTGGCGATAACTCACTGATGAAGCGACCCATGAAAAGGGTTGCTGACCCGTTGCGTCTGATGGGCGCCGATGTGGAGCTCTCTGCATCAGGAACAGCGCCAATAATGATCAAGGGGACAAAAGATCTTCAACCCATTGAGTACCGCCTTCCGGTGCCCTCAGCCCAGGTAAAGTCACTTGTTGCGTTTGCCGCACTGCATGCCGACGGCGAAACCCGAATTATAGAATCAGTCCGTTCCCGTGACCATACTGAAGTGATGCTCGGTCTTGAGACTCTTGAGCGGAGAGGCGAAAGGATCATTGTGGTGCAGGGCAGAAAACGTCTTGAAGCAAAACCATTTTTTATTCCTGCCGATCCATCCGCAGCCTGTTTTATTGTGGCGCTTGGTCTGTTGGCTCATGGTTCCGAGATCATCATCAGGGATGTCTGCCTCAATCCGACCCGCGCCGCATTCCTCGATATCCTTGCAGAGGCGAGAGCGGGAATATGGGTGGAGAACCAGCGAGTGATTGGCGGAGAGATTATTGGCGACATTGTTGTCGACAACCTCTCCGGGCTTGAACCCCTGCGCATCAGTGACCCGCAGCTCGTTGCCTTTATTATTGATGAAATACCCATGCTTGCCGTGCTTTCAGCCTTTGCATCGGGAGAGTTTGAACTGCATAACGCTGCCGAGCTGAGAACCAAAGAGAGTGACCGGATTGAAGCGCTGGTGGTCAATCTTCAGAGGCTTGGCTTTGAGTGCGAGCAGTACCCGGATGGCTTTGTGGTCAAGGGGCGCACCACCACCCCGTCAGGCACTGTTGTGGTTGAGAGCTTTGACGATCACCGGATTGCCATGAGCTTCGCGATTGCCAGTAAAGCGACAGGTGCCCCCATTGATATCACGGATATTGCTGTGGTTGGTGTGTCGTTCCCGAATTTTTTTGAGCTGCTTGACTCTCTGGAAGTGTGAGGATGCAGCATATCGCAGAGGTCAGGATTGTCTGACCTCTGCGATATGCTCAAACAGTGCGCGGTTAAACGCCTCTGGTTGCTCCATGTTTGAGATATGTCCCGCTCCCACCAGCAACCTGATTGTTGAGCCAGGAATGTGAGCATGAATACTTTCAGCAGTCTCCTTCGTTGTCAGCCGATCCTCCTCTCCATTCAGAACCAGCACAGGGCAGTCGATAGCCCCAAGGCGTGCCGTTGCATCAGAGCGCATCATGATTGCTCGCATCGCTTCGATAATGACTGCAGGAGGCTGCTTGTTGATGATGGCAGCGGCCTGAGCAACCAGCTCGGGTCTTTCGGAGTAGCTCTTTGTGGAGAAGTAATTGGGAATCATGCGTGCCGCAGCCTCTCCGGCACCATTTTCCTCGACTGCGCGAATGAAATCCTCCCTCGTTGACCTGGCCGCAGGCGCATCCCCCTCAGCCCGTGTATCGCACAACACCAGTGATGCCGTTTTGTCGGGATAGAGACGGTAAAATTCAAATGCCTGATATCCGCCCATTGACAGGCCGACCACGGTTGCTGTTTCAATCTTGAGCGAATCAAGAAGCGCAGCAAGTTCGTGAGCATAATCGGTAAACGTCCACCCCTCTTTTTCAGGTGAGCCATCAATACCAAAGGAGTTGGGTGCTATACCGGTATAGCCCTCCGCGCCAAACACCTCTATTTGTGGCTGCCACATTGCGGCAGAGAGTGGAAAAGCGTGCAAAAACAAGAGAGCATGCTTTTCAATACCGTTTTTTGGTGTGTTTACGCCAAGATAGGTCAGTGCCATTTAGCTCTCGTTTGGTTTAGGATATCCCTTGATATCCCGGATGATGCTGTTGGCCTCGGTCAGAATTTTTTCTGCTTCATCACGGGCAGTGTCGATAATCTCCTGCGAGCGCGTCTTTGCCTCGTTGTTGTAGATGCCATCAAGTCCATTGCTCTCGTACATATCAGTCGCTTTGTCGAGCATACTCTTCACTTTTCCGGAGATAATCTGCTGTGTTTCCCGTCCCTTGTGAGGCGCAAAAAGCAACCCCATCACCGTGCCCACCCCGGCACCGATAGCGGCTCCAAAAAAAAGTCCCTTGTAAAACTTGTCCTGTTGTTCCATAGTGCAATGAGGTTTTGAGTTTTCGTGCAATATACAGATAAAGTGCGGAATGCTCTTTCCCTTTCCTGACTTTTTTGACAAATAGCCGGTCGGAATTCAGGGTTTATCCACATTTCTCCGGGAGCGCCGAGCCCCAGCTCGGCAGAAAAAGTCCTGACCGGTAGACCGATACGCATAACCTTTTTCGGTTATTGGGGTTGGGTGTATATCTACAAAACAGATAATGAATTTTGTTTGAATGGCGTTACATTAGGCAAGATAGTCCCGCCTTATTACTTTTCGGGAAAGATACGAATACCATTCGGGTTCTGAAGGTTGCTTCATCGTCTGATTTCGGGAATAATAATTTATCGTAGACCTCGGTGTTTTCTTTTTTTTTAAGCAACGTTTAGGAGTTCATTTATAATCCTTTAAGGATCGCCGTAGTACCTTGTACACAGTAAGTTGAATAAGGTTCGCCAGCATTCTTATAATTTTATAATCGAACTGATACGATGAACACAAACCCAAAATTCCGTCCTGCTTTTTTTGCGATTGGAGCATTTGTCCTTTCTGCTGTTGCAGCTCTTTTGATCACCCTGAATGTCGTTATGGGAATGACGCAGTTGCTTCCGTTGTGGCTGAGCTGTATATTTGTCGTTGCCGTTGTCGTTCACACCGTCATCAACTGGAAGCAGTTTACCTGATTGTTTGCGAAATTCAAGCCCCAGCTCGGCATAGTAGCGTATTGTTGCCGAGCTGGAGCTCGGCGTTCCCGGGGATAGGGCTATAGACAACAGCTCTATCGAAACAGGTCAAGATCATTGGCCATCAGGCACATGATGGCTTCGCGAGATTCCACAATGCGCTCGACCAGATCGGGGCGGCAAAGTAGTCTGAACTTTTTGGTATAGCGCTCAAAGGCGAGAATAAAGTCAGACTGAAAGACCGACTCATGCAGATCGTCAAACCGGACATACTCTGACGTACACTGCATGGAGTAGTGGATGTGTTCCGAGCGTGTCGGGTAGACCCGAAGCTCTTTGAGATCGGCGTAATCGAAAATATCCTTCTTTGAGGGTGGATCAATCAGCACCTCATGGCCATGCAGCCCGAGATGGTAGCGCTTGTTGAGAAACTCACAAATCTCCAACTCCATCTTGCGGCGCATCTTGTTGTCGCTGTTGTAGATAAACCACCGCTCATCCTCTTCGGCTGAGTCGTTCAGATAGGGCTGCACCGTTATTGCCCTTTTGTAAACTCGTCGCATGAGGATATCATCAAGCAGGGCAGAAACTGGATGATCTTTTTCTGGGAGCAGTTGCTTCAGTTCATGCAGTACCCGGTCATCGGCATTGCCGTAAAAAAGCTCGCGCAAGGCTGCCGGGGAGAGCATTTCTTCACTGGCAATATCCTGCAACAGTCGGCGGAGCATGGCCGAGAGCGCCCGGCTGGTATGGTGCCAGTAGACATTGCGCATCATCATGTACTTCGCAAACATCAGGCTCTCCAGCGGCGCAATTCCCTTTTCCGTGATGGCAAATCGTTCGCGCTGCGGGTCGGGCACAAACGACTCAATCAGCCGATCAATATCGATGCTCCCGTAAGGAATATTGCAGTGGTGCGCATCACGCATGAGGTAATCCATCTTGTCAGGGTCAAGCGTGCCGCTGATGAGCTTGCTGAAACGCGTTTTGCCCACAATCAGCTCAATAACCGATTCCGGCGAAACCCTCCACTCATCGTGCAGAATTTCAGCAATCGTCGGTACGCCGGGATGTTGCTCGTAGATAAAGTGACGGCAAAGCTCCTCATGATGCGAGAAGACCGGCTCATTGCCGCATACCGGAATCTGCTCCTCAATGATATGGGCATGGGGAAAGTGGCCGATATCGTGCAAAAGAGAGGCCGAAAGCAGCACCCGGCAGTTATGCTCATCAAACTGGAACTGCTCATCCTGAAGGCTCTGCGCCAGCGGGCTGGTCAACATTCGCTGCAAAATCAGCTTCATCAGATGCTACACGCCGCTCGAGCGATCAGATGGGGTGTGTGTTGTTTCCG
>SZYA01000071.1 GCA_005843815.1 Chlorobium sp. | reverse complement strand
ATGGGCAACCATCAAAAGAAAAAAGGCGGTAACTGACCAGAAAAGGGGAAGTTTATTCACAAAACTGGTCAAGGAGATTACCATTGCAGCCAAAATGGGAGGAGGTGATCCCGCAGGCAATCCACGTCTCAGGCTTGCTATTGATACCGCAAGAGACAACTCCATGCCGATGGATAATATCCAGCGTGCCATCAAGAAGGGAACCGGGGAGCTTGAGGGGGTTATATGGGATGAAATCACCTATGAGGGTTATGGCCCGGCAGGTATTGCCCTGATTATTGAAACAGCGACGGACAATCGTAACCGGACGGTTGCTGATCTTCGTCATATTATGAGCCGCAATAATGGTTCTCTTGGTGAAGGCGGCAGTGTTGCCTGGATGTTCCAGCGAAAGGGGACGCTGGATGTGCTGAAATCGTTGGCGAGTGAGGATCTCCTCATGGAGACACTTCTGGATGCCGGGCTTGAAGACCTCAGCGGGGATAGCGACGACTATTTTACCGTTACCACCGATATCAAGGAGCTTCAAACAGCAAAACAGGCGCTTGACACGGCCAAAATTGCTTATGAGAATGCCAGGATTGATCTGGTGCCCGAAAATTATATTGAACTCGAAGCTGAGGATGCGCGGAAGGTGATCAAGCTGATTGATGCTCTTGAGAGTAATGATGATGTTCAGTCGGTATACAGCAATATGGAGATCAGCGAGAGTGCAATGGACAGTTTAAACGAGTAGAGGATGGTTGTTCTCGGGATTGATCCCGGAAGTCTGAATACCGGTTATGGTGTTATTCGTCATGACTCTCGGGGTTTTTCTGTACTGCTGTGTGGGGTTATCCGGCTGCACTCCGGTAAAAGTCATCCCGAGCGAATTGGTCAGATATATCGTGAACTCGAACAGGTGATTGTTGACTTCAAACCTGAACGAGTGGCCCTTGAGACCGCTTTCCTCAGCAGAAATGTGCAGTCGGCATTGAAGCTTGGCCAGGTGCGGGGAGCGGTTATTGCGCTGGCAATGAATTCTCATCTCTCTCTGCGCGAGTATGCCCCACGGGAGGTGAAATCGGCGATAACCGGCAGAGGGGCAGCGAGCAAGGAGCAGGTTGCGTTTATGGTGTCCAGGATGCTTGGTATTGCAGAGCCCCCCAAGCCTCTGGATGTTACCGATGCGCTCGGCATCGCACTGTGTGATCTCCTCAGGGGCGAGAGCCGCCAGTCTCCTTTGCCTGAGGGAAAGAGACGGAAGGGTGGAGGAAGCTGGTCACAGTTTGTCAATGCGTCGCCCGGCAAGGTCATCCGGTAGTTTCAAGGCAGTGAATGAAAAAGTTTCTTATCTTGTGAAGAGCTGATATGATACAATAACTAAACGCATAACTGTGAAAGGTCGTATCTTTAATCTGCCGAATTCTCTCAGTTTTTTGAGAATACTTTTGATTCCCTGGTTCCTCTACTATTACCACAATGGCCATTTCAACATTGCGATTGCCATTATGATGGTTGCCGTTCTCTCCGACTGGTTTGACGGTCGGGTAGCACGATGGACCAATGAGGTTTCGGAAATGGGGAAAATCATCGACCCTCTTGCCGACAAGCTTTGTCTTGCCAGTGTGGCAATATATTTTTTCTGGACCAATCAACTCCCCCTCTGGTTTGTTCTCTTTGCTTTGTTAAGGGATATCCTGATTTTTATCGGCGCAGGATATGTGAAATTCCACTATTCTGTAGTAACAACATCTCTCTGGCCTGGAAAATGGGCCGTGGGTTTTGTGTCGATGCTCTTTATTGTTATGGCCTGGCCTCTTCCCGTTCTCAAACTCTATCCCCTCAAGGAGATTTTCTTGTACCTCTCCACAGTGACTCTTTTATACTCATTTTTCCAGTACTGCCTGAGATTCTACAGGATTCACAAGGGGCTGAACTACAGTGTGTGAATTTTAAAAAAAGTTTCCGCCGCACTTGTTTTTTTCAATATCTCTATAAGCCTATATATCGCATAGAGATATTGATAACTTTAGACAACAAAGGCCGCTTTAGTCCGTGCGTCCTCTTAACTTGTTGTTTTAATTAAAGTTAATTTTGTTGGTATGCGTGATTCTTTTATGTTGAGAATGTTGACAACTTGTTGATGGATTGTGGGAGATATGTTTAAAGCGCCCTTCATCGTTGCTGGGGGGCGCTTTATAACTGGTTGTGCTACTTGCTTTTTGGTACAACAGTGGCCATAAGGGAGGCTTCGCAGACAAGCTCGCCCCGGACGTATGCCTTGGCATCAAACTGGCATACATTTCTCCGTCGGTTGGTAACAACAGCTTCAATAACAAGCGTGTCGCCCGGCAGCACCGGTTTGCGGAAACGGGCCTTGTCGATACCCATGAAGTAAACCACACTCTCCTGGATATTATTATTGCCATTGAGCATCATGATGCCTCCTGTCTGGGCCATGGCCTCAAGGATTAGAACGCCGGGCATGATGGGGTTTCCCGGAAAATGGCCCTGGAAAAAGGGCTCGTTCATCGTCACGTTTTTGATCGATACAATTTTTTCGTCAAGCTTGAACTCAACGATTTTGTCGATCAACAAAAATGGGTATCGGTGTGGAAGTATTTTTTGAATGGCGTTGATATCAAAAATAACCCCAGCTTTTTTCTCATGTTGATATTGTCGGGCAAGCTTGTTGCGGTCGGCGTACTTTTTGAGCTGCTTGACAAATTCAACATTTGATGCGTGGCCGGGACGGGCGGCAAGCACCTGAGCCTGTAATGGCATACCCAGAAGAGCCATGTCGCCGAGAAGGTCGAGGAGTTTATGGCGGGCGGGTTCGTTGGCAAAGCGCAGTGCACGGTTGTTGAGAATACCATTTTCACCAAGGTGAAGATTCTCTTTGCCCAGTGTTTTTCCAAGCGCTGCAAGCTCTTCGTTCTGCATTGCCTTATCGATAATGACAATAGCGTTGTCGATATCTCCGCCCTTGATAATGCCCTGATTTGCAAGTCCTTCAACTTCACTGAGAAAACAGAAGGTTCGTGAAGAGGAGAATTCGCTGACAAACTCCTTGTCCAGATCAAAAAGACCTGAGTGCTGTGAGCCGAGAGCGGGATTTTTGTAATCCACCATCACCGTAATCCTGAAGCTGTCGAGAGGCAAAGCCACAATATCGACGCTGTTTGCCGCATCATGGTATTCAATGGTCTCGTCAATGACCAGGTAGTTTTTTGGCTCATCCTGCTCCTGGAAGCCAGCCTCCAGGAGCGCTTTGGCAAAGGGGTGAGAGCTTCCATCCATGACCGGAGGCTCCGGGCCACTCAGCTCTATTCTGCAGTTATCAATCTGCAGTCCGTAGAGGGCTGCAAGCACATGCTCGGTGGTATGCACTTTGACACCGTTCAGCGCAATGGTGGTTCCCCGAAGGACATCAACGACATTATCGATAAGCGCCGGTATTTCAGGGCTGGTTTCGATATCGGTGCGGACAAAACGGTAGCCGTAATTTACCGGGGCAGGTTTAAATGTAATGGTACATTTTTCTCCTGTGTGAAGTCCCGTGCCACAGAGAGAGACCTCTTTTTGAATCGAGCGCTGATGAATGAGCATAGTGTAATCGTTGCTCCTGAGCGGGTAAGCCGGGCAGGAAATGAACGCAAATTGTAATATCTGAAAAAAAGCGGGTGGTCAAGATACAAAAGAAGAGTCTCCTGTTCAAATCAGGTGTACCAGCAGGTTTGGTGTACTGCTCATGTCTGAAAATGTTTCAATGTTTTTTCGAGCAGCAGAGGGTGGGTAATCGGGCTGCCGGCGAGAATGCTTTGCCCCTTGAAAATATCACTGTTTCCGGAAAAATTGGTAACAATTCCTCCTGCTTCACGAACAAGCAGTACGCCTGCAGCAAAATCCCACGGTGAGAGTTTATATTCCCAAAAGCCGTCAAAGCGCCCGCAGGCAGTGTACGCCAGATCAATGGCCGCAGAGCCGGCTCGTCGTATTCCGGCGGAGTCATGAATAACATCTCTCAACATTCCGAGAGCAGCATCGAGATAGTTGTATTCACTGAATGGCAGTCCGGTTGCCATAAGAAAGCTCTCTTTGTCTGTCCGACCGGAAATGGTGATTTTTTTACCGTTCAGAAATGCTCCCTGACCTCGTTCAGCCGTAAAGAGCTCCTGCAGGAGAGGCTGATAAACAACGCCTGTGAGCAGCTCATTATTGCTGTCCCGTAGTGCTATGCTTATAGAAAAAACAGGAAAAGAGTGAATAAAGTTAAGCGTGCCATCAAGGGGATCAACAATCCATGTTCGTCCTGAAGAGCCCTTCATGTCGGTACCCTCTTCGCAGAGCATACTGTCGTCAGGGAAATTTTCAGAGATAATGGAGCTGATTGCTGCCTCACACGCGTTATCTACATCGGTTACAAAATCCTTGAACCGCTTGGTGTGTATTTCAGGATGAGAGAGCTCTCCAAATTTTTCAAGGGTGATAGCTCCGGCAGCCCGGGCTGCTCTGATGGCAGTTTGCAACTCATTGCTTGTTTCTTTCATGCAATTGTGATGATTGTATATGAGAGAGGTGGCCAATATAACATTTCTTTTTTTGTAAAAGGTTGGGATAGGTTACATCAGCTCTATAGTTTCTATATTCCAGCAGGAGAGAACGCCTCCATGAGACAAGTAAATAATTTGCGTTAACATTTTGAATCAAAGTATTATGAAACACAATATTCCAAACTTTTTACTCTGTATCGGTTTGTGTTTTGTTTTTGCTTATGCCGGCAGCACCTTTACGCCTGTGCCGGGTTCAGAGTGGTACTATTCAGTGCTGAAAAGACCATCCTGGAATCCGCCTGACTGGCTGTTTCCTCCCGCCTGGAGTCTCCTCTTTCTTTTGATGGGTATATCGCTGGCTCTTGTTGTGGAGCAGTGGGGGGAGAAAAAACAGATACAGGGGGCACTGGTACCCTTTGGCATCCAACTTTTGCTGAATCTTGCCTGGTCGGCCACCTTTTTTGGGCTTCACTCTCCCGTGATGGCTCTGGTGGTTATAGCTTTTCTGTGGATTGCCATTGTGTTGACGATTGTGCAATTCAGAGCCGTTTCACCACTTGCTGCCTATCTCCTGGTTCCCTATCTCTTGTGGGTCAGTTTTGCCTCATTTCTTAACTTTACGATCTGGCAGCTTAACTGGGTGAGTTGATATTTTGTGGCTGGTCACTTCGATACGCGCTTTGCGCTACTCAGTGACCGGCTGCGGTGGTTTTTGGGTGGTGTTGGGTTGGCGGTGCGGGGTAGAAAAACGAAAAGCGCAGTATCGACTGCGCTTTTCGTTTGAATGTTTGTTGGTGAAAAGCCGGAGCTTAGTCACTCTCTTGATCACGAAGATTCTCAAGCACGCCGAAATCTTCAAGCGTGGTGATATCTCCCTTGATTTCGTTGCTTGTGGCAAGCTCGCGAAGGAGGCGGCGCATGATTTTTCCACTGCGTGTTTTGGGAAGTCCTTTTGCTGCCCATCTGATTTCATCGGGTTTGGCAATAGGTCCGATCTCTTTGGCAACATGGTTGCGCAAAGCGTCACGGAGTGCCATATCGCCGACATACTCATCCTTCAGCGTTACAAAGGCAACAAGAGCATTTCCTTTCAGATCATCCGGACGGCTGACAACGGCGGCCTCTGCAACAGCCTCATGCGATACCAGAGCGCTTTCGACCTCGCTGGTGCCGAGACGGTGACCAGAGACGTTGACCACATCATCGACACGTCCCATGATCCAAATATAGCCATCCTCATCCTTGCGGGCACCGTCGCCGGTAAAGTACATGTCCTTGAAGTCAGACCAGTAGGTTTTTTCGTAGCGATCGTTATCGCCATAAATGGTACGGAGCATTGATGGCCATGGCTTTTTGATGACGAGATAGCCACCTTCGTTGGGTTCACATTGGGTACCGTCTTTGCGGACAACGTCAACCATAATGCCAGGAAGTGGCCGAGTGGCAGTACCAGGTTTTGTGGGGGTCGCGCCTGGTAGTGGAGAAACCATGATGCCACCGGTTTCCGTCTGCCACCAGGTATCAACAATAGGACATCTCTCCTGTCCGACTACCTTGTGGTACCACATCCAGACATCAGGATTAATAGGTTCGCCGACGCTTCCGAGCAGGCGGAGTGAATTGAGATTGTGTTTGGTGACCCACTCGTTTCCGGCGCGGATAAAGGCGCGGATAGCGGTAGGTGCGGTATAGAGAATGGTGACCTTGTGGCGGTTGATGATATCCCAGAAGCGATCCCACTGGGGATAGTTCGGAGCGCCTTCATACATGAGCATGGTTGCGCCGTTGAGCATAGGGCCATAAGCCATATAGCTGTGTCCGGTGATCCAGCCGACATCGGCAGTACACCAGTAGATGTCCTCATCCTTGATATCAAAAACGTACTTGAAAGAGCTTGCTGCATGAACCATATATCCGGCGGTCGTGTGCAGGATTCCCTTTGGTTTTCCGGTTGAGCCGCTTGTGTAGAGCACAAAGAGCGGATGTTCCGAATCTACTTCCACCGGTTCGCACTCATCGGATGCAAGACCCATGAGATCGTGCCACCAATGGTCCATGCCGTCGTGCATATGTACATCTTCACCGGTTGCCTTGAGTACCATGACGCTGCGTACCGAAGGTGTGTTGACGATAGCTTCATCAACGATGTTTTTCAGGTTGATGGAGCTTCCGCGGCGTCTTGAACCGTCGGCGCAGATGATCATCTTGGCACGCGAATCATTGACACGCTCCGTAATAGCGTGAGCTGAGAATCCTGCAAAAATAACGTTATGGACAGCGCCGACACGGGCACAGGCAAGAACGGAGATTACCAGTTCCGGTACCATGCCCATATAGATTGCCACCCTGTCACCAGGCTTGATGCCTGCGATTTTCAGTACATTGGCAAACTTGCAGACCTGGCGATGCAGCTCTCCATAAGTCAGTACCCGCTGGTTGCCCTCTTCACCTTCCCAGATAATCGCGGCCTTGTTCTTTCTCCAACTGTTGACATGGACATCAAGAGCATTGTAGCAGATATTGGTTTTGCCACCATTAAACCATTTTGCATAAGGGCTGTTCCACTCCAGTACCGTGTCCCATTTTTTGAACCAGTGGAACTGTTCCGCAATTCCACCCCAATAAGCTTCAGGATCTGCTTCTGCGGCAGCATAAAGCTTCTCATACTCCGCCATTGAAGAGACATGGGAATTTTTCGAAAACTCCGCCGGAGGGGGAAATTTCCGCTTTTCAGTCATGACAGAGCTGATTGATGCCTCTCGTGGCACATTAGGTGTTGTTTCGTCCGTAGCCATTGATACCAGGTTTTATGCGTTGAAAAAAAGATATTACCCCCCATCACAGGTATTCTGGAACATGGAAAATAATGAGTTGAAGCTGACATTAAAAGCCCGATGGCCAGTTTATTACCTTCTGCTTAAAATAAGTTTAAGATTATTTGATTCAATGGCATCTCAAAAAAGGTGTTACGCACGAAGATTCCTGTGGGTTCAGTTGTTCGAATACGGAGTTACGCCCTGCTCAACAAATGAAAAAATAGCCACTTAAGTCTGGCTCTGAGTAAGTCGACGGCGGTATCGAAGCGTTTATTTGCTTTGCACTCAAGGTGATCACAATAATTTTCAGAGTTCGCCTCAATACCGTCGGCTGTATGGTTATTGAATTGCAAAATTAACAAGTTTGTCCACCACAACAATCTCCCTGACAACTGTTTTTCCTTCAAGGAATTTTACCACCGACTCCACCTTTTTTGCCTCAGCAAGCAGATGCTCCTTCTCACTTTTTGCCGGGGCAAGAAAAGTGCCTCTCAGTTTGCCGTTGATCTGTACCGCTACAGTTATAACGGAGTCTTCGACAAGTTCAGGGTCATAGGGTGGAAAAGGTATTAAACTGATTGAACGGCTATGGCCCAGAGCCTCCCAAAGCTCTTCAGTGATATGAGGAGCGAAGGAGGAGAGAAGGAGAAGCAGTGTCTCAAGAGCCTCCCGGTTCCTGCATTCTGCCTTGTGCAGTTCGTTAACAAAGACCATCATCTCTGAAATAGCCGTATTGAACTTGAGATTTTCAGTGTCTTCACCAACTTTCTTGATGGTTTTGTGCATACGTCTCAGCAACTCTTGAGATATTGGTTCTGAAGAGATGGTTGCTGGTGCGCCTTCGAGTGAAGGATAAATCAGTCGCCATACTTTCGACAGAAAACGGCTGATGCCCTCTATGCCATTGGTATTCCAGGGTTTAACCTGCTCAAGCGGGCCAAGAAACATCTCATACAGGCGTAGGGCATCGGCGCCGTATCGTTGCAGGACGTGGTCAGCCGGTATAACATTGCCGCGTGATTTCGACATTTTTTCATTGTCTTCACCAAGAATCATCCCCTGGTTGAAGAGCTTTCTGAAAGGCTCTTTTGTGCTCACCACACCGAGGTCAAAGAGCACCTTGTGCCAGAAACGGGCATAGAGAAGGTGCAGGACAGCATGTTCGGCTCCACCGATGTAGAGATCGACATTCATCCAGTAACGCTCCTTTTCAGGATTGATCAATTGCTGGCTGTTTTCTGGATCTATAAAGCGTAAGTAGTACCAGCAGCTTCCCGCCCACTGGGGCATGGTGTTGGTCTCTCTTCTGAATTTGCCGTGTTCATCCGCTCCGTAGAGCCAGTGCGGAATGTTCGCAAGGGGCGACTCTCCGGTTGAGGATGGATGATAGGCCTCAACTTCCGGAAGGACAAGGGGGAGATTGGTTTCTGTTCGAAGAGTCCCGTCGTCATAATGCTTGATCGGAATCGGTTCCCCCCAGTAACGCTGGCGGCTGAATATCCAGTCGCGCAGTTTGTAGTTTACCTTTCTTGTGCCGACACTCTTTGTTTCAAGCCATGAAGCCATCAGTTCAAACGCTTCAGCGAAGGCAAGTCCGTCAAGCGAAATTTCGTTGTTGGAGGAGTTGACGCAGATACTGTTTTTATCTTCAAAAACAGACTCCTGTACATCATGCGGGCTTTTGATCACCTCGAT
Source organism: Chlorobium sp. (assembly GCA_005843815.1). GTDB lineage: Bacteria > Bacteroidota > Chlorobiia > Chlorobiales > Chlorobiaceae > Chlorobium. The sequence goes on along the minus strand of SZYA01000071.1, from coordinate 1,713 downwards.
GATTGGCAGCTTGTACTGTTTTGCAAATTCCCAGTCGCGGCTGTCATGCGCCGGAACCGACATGATGGCCCCTGTGCCGTAGCTGATCAGCACAAAGTCGGATATCCAGACAGGCAAAGGATCACCCGTTGCCGGGTTGATGGCATAAGAGCCGGTAAAAACACCGGCTTTCTCTTTCTGAAGGCCGGTTCGCTCAAGCTCGGTTTTCAGCTTCGCCTGGCGGATATAGTTTTTCACCTCAACCAACTGCTGTGCAGTGGCGAGTTTTTCGGCAAGCGGGTGTTCCGGTGAAATGACAAGGTAGGTTGCACCGAAGAGGGTATCCGGCCTTGTGGTATAGACGCGCAGTTTTTTATCATGGCATCGCAGCTCAAAATCAATCTCAACGCCTTCCGAGCGGCCAATCCAGTTGCGCTGCATCTGTTTGACATTTTCCGGCCACTCAAGCTCGTCGAGATCGGCAAGCAGGCGGTCGGCATAGGCGGTTATTTTAAGCACCCATTGCCGGAGAGGGCGGCGGACAACGGTATAGCCGTCAGCAATTTTTTCATCTACCTCTTCATTGGCCAGCACGGTCTTGAGCTCTTCGCACCAGTTGACATCCACTTCCGACATATAGGCGAGTCCCCTGTCGTAAAGCTTCAGAAAAATCCACTGGCTCCATTTGAAGTAGCCTGAGTCGGTGGTGTTGATCTCACGTGACCAGTCGTAGGAGAAGCCCATGGCATGAAGCGTTCCCTTGAAGCTGCGGATATTCTCTTCCGTGGTGATTTTTGGGTGCGTGCCGGTTTTGATGGCAAACTGCTCAGCGGGAAGCCCAAAGGCATCCCAACCCATGGGGTGGAGCACATTATAGCCGCAGCTCCGTTTGTAGCGGGCGATAATATCTGAAGCGGTGTATCCTTCGAGATGGCCAACATGGAGCCCGGTACCGCTGGGGTAGGGGAACATGTCGAGCACATAGTATTTCGGCTTGTCGCTCTCTTCTCCGGTTTTAAACGTCTGCTGCTGTTGCCACCTGTCTTGCCATTTGGCCTCTATTGAGGAAAAATCGTATTTCATGTATTCTTTTCGGGTAAAACGATAGATGCAATTATGTTATAACACTATAAGCAGTGGCGGGAACATCGGGATCAACGAAAGCTTGACAGGGACGTTACAAGTTGTTCAATAATCCCTTTTTTGATATTCCCTCCATACTTCGGAAATGTGTGCGGGAATTTAAACATAAAGCGGGAAAGAGAGAGAATAGTATTTTCGGGACGATGAATATTTTTGCTCTTCTGCAATGGTGCATTTTCTGCACGCCCTCGACACCTTGCAAAAACTTTTCTACGGGTGCCGCAGATACAGAGGGAAAGCGGGGGATATCGTCAGATTGATTGATTGATTGGGCCGTTGATGCCTGTTCAAACTGCTCTTTGCTCAATAGCTTGGGACTATTGGAACAGAAGGATGGGTTCTCTGAAGTTCAAAATCTGTATGAAAGCATTGCCGTATAACCCCGTTCGGGTATAGTTGTTGTTATTTTGCTTGATTTTATACCCGAAATGGTATAGATTAGTAGCGTATGATATATTTTATACCCGATCAGGTATCTTTATGACTGTGAATGATCTCTCTGAATTTGTTCGTGAAAAACGAAAGTCATTCGGCATGACCCAACCTGAACTGGCAGAAAAAGCCGGTACAGGGCTGCGTTTCATCCGGGAT
>SZYA01000006.1 GCA_005843815.1 Chlorobium sp. | reverse complement strand
CTCTAACCGTTTTTTATAAATAAGTTAAACCTGTTATTACTTTTTATTTCAGCATCTTATATGGATTGGCATAAAAACGATGCTTAAAAGCCGTCAGAAGGCTTTTTTACTCCATGACCACCTTTTCATTGTAGCACTTATATCTTTATGCTCCAAAAATCAGATCGTCTTTACGAAACTGTGCTCATAGACTCCATCCCGAAAGGGAAAAAATAGGCCTCCAAATCCTTTGGTAAACAGTCAAGGTTTTAACAACGGCGAAAGCCTTGCATCCCCTCAGAATCATTGATGTTCTGCAATGCTCCCCCATCCTCCAGGGCAAGCTCTGTAATACGCGACTCGTCGAGAAAAGCTGAAAGAGAGTTATCTCCTTCCAGATGTCGGAGAAGCAGCCGACTGCGTGACTTTGGCTCATAACAGGCGCAGAGCGGTTCAAGACGGCCCGATTGGGGATTTCTGAAGGCGGTGGCAAAACGGAGCGGATGACGTTGTGCACAGAGTTGGCGAATCGTCCGCTCATCAAGAAAGGGCAAATCACATGCGGCAACCACCCAGGCTGCGCCAGGTCTGGCCTGCTGGGCAGAGAGCAGGCCACCCAAAGGCCCGATGCCAAGATAAGCATCGGTGATGAGTGGTATACCGAACTGTTGATATGTGTCAGCCTGCTCTTCGCGGCAGGAGATAAACACTTCAGAGCAATATCGCTGGAGCAACGCTGCCGTGTGAAGAAGCTGGTTGTCGGCATGGTATTCCAAAAGGGCTTTATCCCGTCCCATACGGGAACTCCTTCCTCCCGCAAGTACCAGGCCATGGAGTGAAGACTCTTGCACAGCGCGGTTGAGCAGAAAGGTTTCAATAAATGCAGCAAGAGCAATGACACTGTCGCGATGGAAAACAGGAAGATCAGCAACTTGACAGGAGAGTGGATCATCAGGCACAACAAGTGCAATAACATTCTCAACTCCTCCATGAGTGAGAAGCTCCAGAATGCGATGTTCCCCGTCCACCAGAAGCAACTTCGGAAGAGGAAGCTCCTTGAGCCCCTCAACCAGAAGCAGATCATGGTCGGCAAATGCCTGACGCTCAAGCAGTGGCAACCCGGTCACTTGACCAGTAACAACCGCTTTTTTTTCAGGGTCAGAAATCATGATGGTGGCAGCTCCCGCCTGACGAATAACCCATGAATCTTTTCCTTCACGGTCAATAGCAAACCGGTGGCAACCATGCTTGTAATAGGCAATGGAGAGGCGGGCAGAAAGGTGACGTACAACTGCTTCAATAAGCGTTGTTTTGCCGGAACCGGAATAGCCGCAGAAGGCTATTTCAAAAGGGTGAAACAACATAACTACTTACGATATCATGTTCGCCCAGGGTAACCACGTACAGAGCACCTCCGAGCCGGATGGCAGAATATCCCCGGAAGGAGCATACTCTGCCAGACAATTTGCATCCAGAACCGAGGTGATGTTGTGGGATTCAACTTTAGGGGAGAGTCGGCACAAGAGTTGGCCACCTTCAGAACGCACCTGGCCAAGAAGAAAACGGTGACGCTTTTTGTCGGTGGGAAAGGGTTCGGCCAAAATGGCACGAAAGGTGTTGTGGCAGGTTTTTGCCTGTAATGCATACAAAGCAGGGAGACAATACTTGACAAAGCAAACGAGGGCGGAGACAGGATTCCCTGGCAGTGAAAAGACCGCCTTTCCCTCAATGGTGTGACCATAATAGAGAGGTTTTCCCGGCTTCTGGGCAACGCTCCAGAAGGTTTTTATCACCCCAAGTGCGGACAGTTCATCCTGAACATAGTCATACTCTCCCGAAGAGATACCGCCCACCGTTACAAGAACATCACTTTCGGCCAGCGCAAACGCCAGAGCTTGGCGCAACAGCGCCCTGTTGTCAGGGACATGGTGCAGGCCAACAGGGACAATGCCAACTGAACGACAGGCTGCATCAAGCATAAAGCTGTTGCAGTTATAGATCTGTGCCCCGGTCAACTCTTCGCCGGGCATGCGTACCTCATCGCCAACCGTCACCATCGATACCCTTGGCACTTGTTGGACCATCACTGAAGCACAACCGAACGAGGCGAGAACAGCAATTTCAGCAGGAGTGAGGATGCTTCCCTGACGGATAAGCATCTCCCCGACAGAGATCTCTTCTCCACCGTAGCGAATATTTGCTCCATGTTTCGGTGCCTTGAAAATCTCAACATCTTCTGAACCAAAACCACTGCTCTGCTCAAATGGCACCACTGTATCAGCCCCTTCCGGAAGAGGGGCTCCTGTCATAATCTCTGCACAGCAACCAGAGGCAACGGCAAGAGTCGCCATACCGCCTGCAGCAATCCTCTGTGTCACCTTCAACCGCACCGGCGCATCGTCAGAGGCCTCCCGAATATCATCCCGCCTGAGGGCAAAACCGTCCATGGCGGCATTGGTAAAACGGGGAAGTGCAAAGGGGGCTGCAAAATCCCTGGCAAGTACTTTTCCCTGCACCTGAGCGAGTGGCAACTCTTCAGTGCCAAGCGCTGCAAGTGATTCTGTAATAAGTCGAATAGCCTCCTGTACCGTAATCATGAATGTCCCTCCCCTTTTATCATTGCAAAAGCGTGAAATATTGCAGGCACCAGCACCTCAAGCGCATCGCTGACCGCTCCTGTACTCCCTGGCAAGCAGATCACCATTGATGACCCGATCATGCCTGCGGCAAGCCTCGAAAGCATGGCGGTTTTGATTTTTCCCTGCCCCCAGTTGAAGAGCGCCTGCTCAATCCCCGGCAATTGACGCGAAAATCTGGGAAGCAGGGCATCCACCGTCACATCGCGAGGCCCAAGGCCAGTTCCTCCCGTCGTAATGATAAGTTCAACACCTCCCGTTGTCCACTCATCAACAACTGATACAATCTCTTCCTGATCATCGGCAATCACCCTCACCTCCCCCACCGGACATCCGGCCGCTTCAAATCCTTCACGCAGCACCTGGCCCGAGCGATCGATACCACGACCTGAGGATATCGAATCGGACATCACAAGAATCGATGTTTTTGGTCTGTAACCCTCTGGTTGATGAGATTTTCCACCTGTCTTCTTTTCCAGTGTTATTGAGCCGATCTCCATGGTTTTGTCGACAGCTTTGCACATATCATAAATGGTGAGCGCTGCAACCGATACGGCAGTCAACGCCTCCATCTCCACTCCGGTGGACTCTTTTGTCTTTACCGTTGCAACAATTACTATCCGATCTTTCTGAACATCAAACGCAATATCTGCCCATGAGAGGTTGAGCTGGTGACAAAGGGGAACAAGATGAGCTGTATTTTTGGCCGCCATAATACCGGCAAGCTTGGCCGTCGTCAGAACATTGCCTTTGGGCAAAGCCTCCTGAAGAAGCAGCTCAATTGTTGCAGGCTGCATCACAATACATCCAGATGCCCTTGCCATCCTGAGCGTCCCTGGCTTTCCTGAAACATCGACCATGGCGATGTTGCCCTTGTTATCGAGATGAGTAAAATCCATTTTTCCAGGTTTAAGGGTCGGTTAAAGTTACCGATATAAATCGCAACAAGTTACAACTCCATTCCGACTCTCCAAAACACAAACCATATTTCGATGCTCACTCAAAAAAATCGGAGTTTATTTGGAAAAAATCAAAAAAAGAGTTAACAATCGTTAAAAGGAAAACAAGAGACACCTGACTTATGAAAACAATGAATTCTACCATCCTTTCGATGAGCTGTTGTTGCAGACTCCGGCATCATGCTGACACAGGGATATCGGGAAGAAGAGTGTAACTCGTATGATTTCATGAGGTAGCTACATCTTGCAAGCCGATTCTGAGTGTCAGAGTCGGCTTTTTTATTGTACACTGATCAACCATAATCAACAGACAAACAAAACAATTATGTCAACAACATCATTATCATCATCAACCCCCTTCGAGGGAATACCGTTACCAATTGTCACACTGAACCGCGCTGTACTGCTCACAGGAGTTACAGCAGCAATAGTATTCCAGCAACCGATGGTAACAACAGCACTTTTTATTATAATTCTCTTTGCCGCCCTGTTCGGCAGAAAAGGGAGCCTCATTTTTTTTATCGGGTCGCACCTGTTGGCAAAGCAGAACCTGAAGGCAAAAACTGAAGACCAAAGACTTATGCGCTTCAATAACTCTATCGCAGCAATCCTCCTTGGCGCTGCCCAAATTGCGTTTCTCGCTGGTGCGCCTCTTGTCGGCTGGATCTTTTCGGGTATTGTTGCCGTCGCGGCCACTGTAGCCCTGGCAGGTTTCTGCTTTGGCTGCTTCCTCTTTTACCAGTTTAATTTGCAGCGCTTCAAGCTTTTCGGCAAGCCGCTGCAGGCAAATGGACAATAATCAAACAAACAAAAGCGCTATCACACTTAACATTAATAAGGAGCATATCAAGATGAGTTCAGAACACTATCGCTTTGAAACGCTTGCCCTACACGCTGGCCAGCCGGTTGATGCAACCCTCTCTCGTGGCGTACCGGTCTATCGCACCACATCCTATCTTTTCAAGAGCACTGAGCATGCGGCGAACCTTTTTGCTTTAAAGGAGCTTGGCAATATCTATACCCGGATGATGAACCCGACAACCGACACCCTCGAACAACGGGTCACGCGGCTTGAAGGTGGTGCCGCTTCGGTTGCTGTGGCATCGGGCACCGCAGCCATTTTCAATACCATTATCACGATCGCCGAGGCTGGAGACAATATCGTCTCCGCAAACAACCTTTACGGCGGTACCTATACCCAGTTCGATGCCATTCTTCCGAAACTTGGCATCAACGTCACCTTTGTTGACCCGAAAGATCCTGCTAATTTTGAAAAGGCCATCACCGAAAAAACCAGAGCGCTCTATATTGAAACCATCGGCAATCCCGTGCTCGACTACACCGATGTCAAAGCCATTGCCGAAATAGCGCACCGCAATGGTCTGCCGTTGATCGTTGATGCAACCTTCACCACGCCCTACCTGCTCAAAACCATTGAACTCGGTGCAGATATCGTCATCAACTCGCTGACAAAATGGCTTGGGGGGCACGGTGCCGGGATTGGTGGCATTATTACCGACGCTGGTCGTTTCAACTGGAGCGGTGGATGCCATCCGCTCTTCACCGAACCTGACCAGAACTATCACGGCCTGCGCTGGGCTATTGACCTGCCTGAACCACTTGCACCAATAGCCTTTGCCCTGCGGTTCCGTACCGTGCCACTCAGGAACCTCGGCGCCTGCATTTCGCCAGACAACTCATGGATACTGCTGCAAGGCATTGAAACCCTGCCCGTCCGGATGGCTCGCCACTCAGAAAATGCGCTCAAGGTGGCGGAACATCTTGCACAACATCCCGGAGTGGCGTGGGTTCGTTACCCTGGCCTGAAAAGCGACCCATCATACGCCAAAGCTTCAAGAGATTTGAAGAACGGGTTTGGTGGTATGGTGGTCTTCGGCGTCAAGGGCGGTTACGATGCGGCTGTGGAGATCATCGACAATATCAAGCTCTTCTCGCACCTTGCAAATGTCGGTGATGCCAAGAGCCTGATTCTCCACCCGGCAAGCACATCACACAGCCAGATGACTGAAGAACAGCGGATACAAAGCGGCCTTTCAGAGGATCTGATTCGCCTCTCCATCGGGCTTGAACATCCCGACGACCTTATTGAGGCTCTGGATGAGGCGCTTCAGAGAGGAGCAACAACACCAAAACCATGAACAACAACTACAAGCATATCTCTGTCGTACTTGCTGATACACAGTTTTTAACCAATGAGGCGCTGCATTCAATCCTGTCACCACAGTGCAAGGCATTCTGCACCGTTTCGACAAAGGCTGGATTGGAGCAGCATTTGCAAAAAGAAAATATTTCCCTGATTATCACGGATTATGTTCTCTTTGATTTTGATTCTATCAATGATCTCGGAGAATTGAAAAAAAAGCACCCGGCAACAGAAACAGTTATATTGACCAATTCAATAACTCACGTCAAAATAAAAGAGTTAAATGATGTCGGAATCAGAAATATTATTCTGAAAACAGATGATTTAGCAGAGCTTTTTCATGCCATCAATACGGCTTTGAAAGGGAAAAAATACTATTCACCAGATGTGCTCGACATTCTCATGAAAAAAGATGCTCCCGGAGAAGATATCAGCACCCTGACTGCATCCGAAATTGAGATAGTTCGCCTAATTGCCAGCGGCTTGTCAACAAAAGAGATTGCTGTAAAAAAACATAATAGTTTTCATACGGTCATGACACACAGAAAAAATATTTTCCGGAAACTTGGCGTTTCAAGCAGCCCGGAACTCCTCATGTACGCCATAAAAGCAGGGTTAATTGACAATATCGAATACCATATCTGATATACCGCATTTATAGTATTCGCAATACCCGATTTGCGGTATTTGTATTAACGCAATAATTGATGACGTTTAAGTTCGTTTTAACAAAAAAATAACTACAAACAATTATGGGACGCATCGCAAAAAAACTGACCGATCTTATCGGCAACACCCCACTCCTTGAGCTTAGAAACCTTAATCGCGAGCACAACACAAAGGCGACAATTATCGCAAAGCTTGAATATTTCAATCCCGGTGGAAGTGTCAAGGACCGAATCGGATATGCAATGATTGAAGATGCTGAAAAAAAGGGGCTCATCAATCAAGAGAGCATTATCATTGAACCAACCAGCGGTAATACCGGTATTGCCCTGGCTTTTATTGCTGCCGCCAAAGGATACCGCCTGATCCTCACTATGCCTGAAACCATGAGTCTTGAACGCAAGAATCTGCTCAAGGCTCTTGGCGCTGAACTGGTACTGACACCAGGCCCGGAAGGCATGCTTGGTGCAATCAAAAGGGCGGATGAACTCCACGAAGAGTATGAAAACTCCTTTGTTCCCCAACAGTTCAAAAACGCTGCAAATGCCGAAATTCATCGCAATACAACCGCAGAGGAGATCTGGAACGATACTGACGGCAATGTTGACATTTTTGTCAGCGGCGTTGGCACTGGTGGCACCATTACTGGTGTTGGAGAGGTACTCAAAGAGCGCAACCCTGAAGTGAAAATTGTGGCTGTTGAGCCATTCGATTCACAAGTCCTCGCTGGCGGTAAACCAGGTCCACATAAAATACAGGGCATCGGCGCCGGCTTTGTCCCCGATATTCTGAACACCTCCATTATTGATGAAATTATTCCGGTCAAAAACGAGGATGCACTGCGTACCGGCAGACAACTGGCCAAAACCGAAGGACTGATTGTCGGTATCTCTTCGGGAGCTGCAGTCTACGCTGCAATTGAGCTCGCACAGCGGGAAGAAAATCGGGGAAAACGCATTGTTGTTATCCTGCCAGATACAGGTGAACGCTACCTCTCAACGCTTCTCTACCATTTCGACAATGATTCGGCTAACTTTTAAGCACCGATACATAATTTTATTAATCTGGCGATCTGTGCAAAACACGAAGGTTTATTACTATGGGAACCAACAATAACAGTGTCATTGAGGATGCAGTAAAACTCTTGTCCACCTCCAGTAATACTGAAATCGACGAGACTGGAGATAACGAACATCCGTTACCCTCAATTGAAAAAGTCAAGGAGATTGTTGAGCTTCTCCGATCGATAATCTTTCCGGGTTATTTCGGCGGGCCCGTCCTGCGCAAGCAGTCACGCCACCACTTTCTGGGTGTACGGATAGAGAAGCTCTATGGATTGCTCACTGAACAAATTCTCAGTGTACAGTATTTCGACACAGAAAACTATGGCTCCGCAAACACACCGGAAAAAGCAGCCGAAAGCGCCAGTCAGTTCATCGAAATTTTGCCGGAGATCCGACGAAAACTGTGGACTGATGTAAAAGCTATATACGACGGCGACCCGGCAGCAAAAAATTATGGGGAAATCATCTTCTGCTACCCCTCAATCAGAGCGGTCGTTAATTATAGAGCAGCTCATACCCTGCTCTCACTCGGTGTCCCCCTGATTCCAAGAATCATCACGGAGATGGCACATTCAGAGACAGGCATCGACATCCATCCCGGAGCCCACATAGGCGACTATTTCTGCATTGACCACGGCACTGGTGTGGTCATAGGAGAGACATGCATTATCGGTGACCACGTTCGTCTCTACCAGGGAGTAACACTTGGCGCAAAAAAATTTGAACTTGATGATGAAGGCAATCCGGTGAAAAATGTTCCACGCCATCCAATTATTGAGGACAATGTTGTCATTTACTCAAATGCCAACATCCTTGGCAGAATTACAATTGGCAAAAACTCGGTTATCGGAGGTAACGTCTGGCAAACAAGAAGCGTTCCGCCAAATTCAAGGGTGTTACAACAAAAAGCTGTTGAAACAAACTTTACTGACGGTCTCGGAATATGAAATATCACACTTTAAATCACCTTTAAAACACTGAAGCCACAAATGTCAAACACACAACTGGAATCAAACAGCCTTCTTCAACGCAGTGTAACAACCCACGTAGCAAGAAATCTGGCGAATACGACCAAGACTCCGCCACAGATGAACTCCATAACCCCGAGATGGCTCCTGAAGCTTCTCCCGTGGGTTCACGTCTCTTCTGGCACCTACCGCGTTAACCGCACAAAAATAGAGCTCCAGAAACCAGAACGTATCGACATCGATTTTCATGATGGAATCGCTTCATTCAGACCTGAAGCACTGAAAAGTATCCCCCTTTTCGCATCGTTTGACGATGACATCATCAGTGATATAGCCAAAAAATTTGTGCTCGAAGAGGCAGAACTTGGTAACACTCTTATCCTCGAAGGCGAAGACAGGCATAAAATCTTCATCATTGCACATGGCCAGGTCGAGATTTTGAGCAAGGGACTGCATGGAGAAGACCTCCGTATCGCCCTGCTTTCAGAGGGGGAATACTATGGAGACGAAGAGCTTGTCTCTGAAAAACCATCCTCAGTCACCATTCGCACCATTACTCCGGGATCGTTTTTTTCTCTCTCCAGTCTCGACATTGAAAAGCTATTCAAAGAGTCCGTAACGCTGAAAGCATCATATCAGAAAGCAGTCGAGGAGTACCTCAAAATCCGCTCAACGGTCAACACGCATGGCGAAAAGCATATTGACCTCATTGCCGGCTTTGAGGAAGCTGTTGAAATTCCTGAGACGTACGTTGACTACTCGAACAAACCCCGCGAATACTCTCTGCAGGCCATCCAGACCGTCGTTCGAGTACACACACGAGTCTCTGACCTCTATAACGAGCCCTTCAACCAGATAGAGCAGCAGATGCGCCTGACCATTGAGGGGATCAAGGAGCGTCAGGAGTGGGAATTCATCAACAACAGAGAGTTCGGCCTGCTCTACTCTGCCGACCCAGGTCAGCGCATCAGCACCCGCTATGGCACCCCGACCCCCGATGATTTTGACGATCTGCTTACAAAGGTGTGGAAAAAACCTGCCTTTTTTATTGCTCATCCCAAAGCCATTGCTGCTTTTGAGCGCGAATGCACCTGGCGTGGTGTTCCTCCTCCAACCATCAACCTTTTTGGAACTCCAGTCCTGACCTGGCGTGGTGTACCGCTGGTTCCGTGCGATAAACTGCAAATCAACAAAAACAGCAAATCAGGTCATGGAACAACGAACATCATTCTTATCCGCGCAGGAGAAAATGAACAGGGTGTGGTTGGCTTGCATCAAGCCGGAATTCCAGGTGAGATCAGCCCAAGTCTTTCGGCAAGACTGATGGGACTCGACAAGCTGGGTGTCGCCTCTTACCTGCTCACTCTCTACTCCTCACTTGCTGTACTGACCGATGATGCTCTCGCGATACTTGAAAATGTCGAAGTGGGCTACTATCACGACTACGAACATCGTATCTCCGGAACTAAAGCAAAATAAAAGATCTCTTCGACAACCCATCATGGCAGGCTCTCATCGCGTCTGCCATGAGTTCACAATTGTTATCTTATGCCAGGAGCATATCAA
>SZYA01000055.1 GCA_005843815.1 Chlorobium sp. | reverse complement strand
ACTCTTCGACTTTGTAGCTCACAGCTATAAGGTAACATAAAAGTTACTTTTCGGGAAAAATAAATTTTTGATTCTCTTCCCGTTGCATACAATTTCTGGTAGCCTGATTTTCATTCAAATCGTTTTCGGAGTTCGATTTTCGCTTTTTTCCACTCTATAGAATGTTCTTGACCTGTTGCCAGTCGATCTTCTGTTTCCTGCAACGCCAGCTTGTGCCAATCAGGAGATTCCAGTGATTCCTCTTCATGCGTCAGATCGACCCAGATAACTTCCGTGACCATCAGTTTTTCCACTCTGGAGAGATGCGTAATTTCAATGGTGTTTTGCATAACATAGAGTTCAAATTTTTTTTATCGAAACATAGCCCATTGCGCTGTTTTATCTGTTAAAGCAACAAGCTTCAGGGTGGGCGTAAGTTTCAACGATGGTGAATGCTTGGTTGATCGTTTGGAAGATGATGCTGGAAAGAAAAGATTGGTCTGACCAGTTGCGAGAGGTGGCGAAATGGAAGATCCATAAAGATGATCTTTTCATTGCTCATTCACGATGAGAAGTGCGACGATATGGTCGAATATGCGACGACGCAGTCGAAACTGAAGATGTTGAGCGCATGGATTGATTTAAGATGATTTGCTCTAATTATCTAAAAATAAAGAGTTAGCGTTTAATTTTTTTCTCTGGCACGCTATTTGATTGTCTGTAAGTGTGGGCAGATGAAATAAATATAAAATCTGCATCTTTTAAACAATAACATCACTCAAAATGGAGAAGGTCATGAAAAAGATTATCAGTATGGTTGCGGTTTTCGGTATCGTTTTTAGCGTTTCACAGGTTACTCCTGTTGTTGCCAATGCAGCTCAAAATCAGTATAAAGCTTTTTCCGGTGGTCTGCGCAGTTTTATCGATCTTAATGGCGACAGCATCAACGACAATGCACCGGATGATGATGGCGATGGAATTCCTAATGGACAGGATCCCGATTACCTGCGCAACAAGAATGCCTCAGGAAAAAATCGTTCGGCAAGTGCGGGTACTGGCGTGTGTACGAATCCAGCAGTTGCACCAGTACAATAATACTTGATACGCGATAGTTTTCATTTTCTTCAAGCTCAGAAACTTCTGGCGCATTCTGAGCTTGAAAAAAATGGTGAAGAGTTTGACAGCAATAGGAGTCAACATAAAAAATAACCTCAGCTTTAAACGAAGGAGCATGAATGAAAAAGTTAATCGGTACAGCACTATTTGCTGCAATAATCTTTGGTTTTGTATCAGCCAATCATCTTTATGCACAGGGACCAGGAGGAGGCATGGGACGAGGTAATGGTAATGGCGCTGGAACAAGCGCAGGTTCCGGTAGTGGGAGTCGCGCTGGATTTGTAGATGCTAATACTGATGGAAGAAATGATCGGGCAAAGGATTCTAACGGAGATGGTATTGTCAATGGGCAAGATCCCACCTCTATTCGTCCGCAGGATGGCTCTGGCAGCGCAAACGGTCGAGGAAAAGGAACGGGGGCAGTTACCAATCCGGTAGTTGAAGAACCGGTTTCCACTCCATAAGAGCCAATAATTTTTTGCATTAGCAGCAATGCAAACGCATTTTTTCAGGTTCACTCTACTGTAGAACCTGAAGAAATGTTCCTTAAGCAAACAATTTTACCATAAAGGGGTTGATTGATGGCGGAGTAAACTGCCGAATGATAAATTAGTTCAAAACTGGATTGAGTTCATATATTGAAAGCGCGTACTGGCTGGTTGAAACCGTTCTTGGTGATGTCGTTATCAAACCACTTTCACCAATGAACATAGAAGTTCGACGGGATGCAGCAACCGAACTTGATCAGTCTCTTCAAGCATACCATTTTTGAAAAGAGAAAAGAGGATTCAGCTCATCATGACACGTGTGTTTGAAGAAAAAAAATCTCGCCATAAGGGTAGCAAGTTATGACCGTGAGAGATGTACATCAAGCACTTAAAATTATTGGCCACGGCCGTTATCTTCCCTCGCACATAGTTCCAAGTTCTGAACTTGAAGCAATCTACGGACTTTCTCCCGGCTGGGTGGAGCGACGCAATGGTGTGCATGAGCGACGGTGGGTGACAACTGAAACCGCCTCCTTCATGGCTGCTGAAGCGGCTCGTGAAGCCCTTGACGAAGCGGGGCTCAGGCCCGACCAGCTCAGTCTTATCATCAACGCTTCAGGAACTGCGGAACAGGCCATCCCCGATAATGGAGCACTGATTCAGCGCCAGCTTGGGCTCGGCAGATCAGGAATTCCTGCCATGAGCGTGAACACCACCTGCCTCAGCTTCGTTACGGCTCTTGATGTCGCTGCAACCTATCTTCAAGCCGGGCGCTACCGCAATATCCTTATCGCCAGTTCTGATATCTCTTCGTGCGGTATCAACCCAAAAGAGCCTGAATCGGCTACACTGGTTGGTGATGCGGCAGCCGCTGTGGTGGTTACTCGTTCCGCTGCTGGTGACACATCACGCATTCATCATACCCATTTTAAAACCTGGGGTGACGGAGCCTCATTTACCGCTATCAGGGGAGGAGGATCAGCACGCCATCCAGCAAAACCTGACCATAACCCTGATGATGATCTCTTTCACATGGATGGCCCAGCCGTTCTTCGCATGGTACGAGCTCTTGATGAGGCGTTTCTCGAAGAGCTCTATCCTGGCCTCTCAAAAAGCCTGGTTGATATCGACCTGGTTGTTCCGCACCAGTCGAGCAAGGTCGGTTTGTTTCTGCTTCAACGCTATGGCTGGCCGGAGGCACAAATCATGCAAACCCTCAAATGGCTCGGAAACTGTGTGGCCGCCTCAATCCCCTCCACACTCTACCAGGCAGTGCGCGACAAAAAACTTCAGCGCGGCCAGAAATTCCTGCTTGTCGGTACCGGAGCCGGACTCTCCATCGGCGGCATGGTCATGACGTATTGAACATAAAAATGAGAGAGCGGTAATTACCGTTTGTTTCTTTATTTTAGCTCGGGAGCAGAGGCATTTTCTGATTTTTTTCTGCGCTTTACAAATTCTGAATATTACCCTGATAATGGATATTTCGATATAATGGCTTATACTGGTCAACAAAAATCTCAGAAACGCTATCCACCCTTTCTGAAAAACAGCTCAGGAGAGCGCTCGTTGCGCTTTCCGACGGTGTCGCGCTCGTTTGTCCCTTCAGTATTTACTGTCATGAACATGGTTTGTGGCTATATCTCTATTGTTATGTCAGGGGAGGGAAGTTTTGTCGCGGCCTGCTGGTTTATTATCCTTGCATCATTTTTTGATACCATCGATGGTTTTGTTGCGAGAGTCACCAATGGCACCTCCGATTTCGGGTTTGAGCTCGATTCCCTCTCAGATCTTGTCTCTTTTGGCGCAGCTCCGGCTTATCTTGTTTATAAATTTGGGTTGGAATGGCTACCAGGCATGACCGGGATTTGTGTCAGTTCGCTCTTGATGATCGGGAGTGGCCTGCGGCTTGCCCGCTTCAATATCAGTATGATTGGCTATGAAAAGGACTCTTTTTCCGGTCTTCCAACTCCGGCACAAGCGTTGACCATTGTCGGCTTTGTGCTGTGGATGAGTGGTGACCCGGTTTTTCCTGTGGCCTCGATGCGGAGTGTGCTGGCGGGATTGTCAATTGCTCTTTCGATGCTCATGATCAGCAAGGTAAATTATGATGTGCTCCCCAAGCCAACTCGAGACTCTTTCAAACGGCAGCCGGTACAGATGTCGCTCTATATCATCGCCATGTTCTGTGTTCTGCTCTTTCATTCCAAGGCTTTTTTTCTTGCCATGTTGTTGTATATTCTGGTCGGTATTGTGAGGTCAATCACGCTGCTTTTCCGTGGACAGTGGCAGACCTGATTATTTTTCGTTCACCCATTATTCGTGATCATGCCCTATATCGCAAAAATTAAGGTTACCCTGCGCCAGTCAATTCTTGATGTTCAAGGCAAGGCGGTCGATCATGCCCTGAAAAATCTCGGATACAGGGGTGTTGAGTCCGCCAGAATAGGTAAATATATTGAAGTGACCATCAATGAAACGGAGTTTGCCGAGGCTGAGCGCATCGGCAACGAAATCTCCCTGAAGCTTTTATCCAATCCGGTTATGGAGAATTACTCTCTTGAACTGGAACAGGTCAAATAATTGAGTGCTACCGATATTGTGCCCATCCGGGACGTAGATTCAAACTGCTCACGACAACTAAAAGAAGTGCCTTTATGTCTGATATAACCGTTGGGATTGTTGTATTTCCTGGTTCAAACTGCGATCATGATACGGAACATGCCGTTGCATCTTTTCCTGGCATCAGGCCAGTGATGCTCTGGCATAATGACCACAACCTCCAGGGGGCAAAGGCAATCATTTTACCTGGCGGTTTTTCTTATGGTGACTATCTGCGAGCGGGCTCTATTGCCCGTTTTTCTCCTGTCATGAAAGAGGTTATCGAGTTTGCAGGGAAAGGTTTTCCGGTGCTTGGCATCTGTAATGGCTTTCAGGTTCTGCTTGAGAGTGGCCTGCTTGAAGGGGCTCTGTCGAGAAACCGTGATAAAAAGTTTCTCTGCAGCAAGACCTGCATCAGGGCGGTGAATGGCTCGACAATCTTTACCAGTCTTTACCCGGAGGATGAGGTGCTCAGTATTCCCATTGCACACGGTGAGGGTAACTACTTTGCTCCGCCTGAAGTGATTGAAAGCCTTGAGGAGCATGAGCAGATTGTTTTCAAATATACAGATGCAGAGGGAAAAATTACTGAAGAGGCCAATCCAAATGGATCGCTGAAGAATATTGCAGGCATTGTCAACCGGCAGGGAAATGTGCTTGGCCTGATGCCTCATCCTGAAAGGGCAAGCGAAAAGCTTCTTGGCTCTCTTGATGGGAGAGGACTTTTCGAGTCGCTCTTCCTGCACATTGCTGAGGTATAAGGCGTTGTCGGGCGCAAAGCAGAAATACAAGGTCTTTTCATGGCTGCTCTTTGACTTTGCCAACACCTCCTTTAGCGTGATGATGGTCACGTTTGTATTTCCCCTCTATTTCAAAAATGTGATCTGTGCCGGCGATCCTTCGGGTGATGCCCTGTGGGGCTTCAGTGTCAGCCTCTCCATGCTCCTGGTTGCGCTGGTCTCGCCTGTTCTTGGCGCTGCGGCCGACTATTCCGGCAAACGCAAGCGCTTTCTTCTCTTTTTTACCCTCACGTCGATTGTGGCCACGGCTCTGCTCTCTTTTTCCGGTCCGGGAATGGCAGTGATGGCTGCTCTGCTCTTTATTTTGGCAAACATGGGTTTTGAGGGCGGATTGGTCTTTTATGATGCCTATCTCAAGGAGCTTGCCTCCGACAAGAGTGTTGGCAGAGTATCCGGGTATGGTTTTGCAATGGGATACCTGGGCGCTCTGTCGATTCTGCTGTTGGTAAAACCACTCTTGAGCAAGGGGATCGCGCTCTCCAATATTCCGAATGTGCAGATGAGTTTTCTGGTGGTCGCGATTTTTTTTGCCCTCTTTGCCACACCGCTTTTTCTTCTGCTTCGGGATGAAAAAAAAGAGAGCAGGCCAGCAATCTCTTTTACGGCGCTTGGCCAGTCCATCAGGGAGGTGAAGTACACGGTGCAGCATATCATGAACTACCCGGATCTTGCCCGTTTTCTTCTGGCTTACTTTTTTTATAATGACGCGATTCTCACAATTATTGCCTTTTCGTCGATCTATGCCCAAAATACCCTTGCGTTCACCACAGGCGATCTGATTGTCTTTTTTATGCTGGTGCAGACAACAGCCATTGCTGGCTCGGTTATCTTTGGTTTTGTGACCGATAAAATAGGTCCTAAAAAAACCATTGTCATCACGCTCATGATCTGGTTTGTTGTTGTGGTTGCGGCAATAGTGGCCGACAGTAAAGAGCTTTTTTTCTCTACAGGAATGCTTGCTGGAATGTCGATGGGCTCTTCTCAAGCGGCATCCCGTTCGATGATGACACGGTTGACACCTCATGAACATGTAACCGAGTTTTTCGGCTTTTATGATGGCACTTTTGGCAAAGCTTCAGCCGTCGTTGGGCCACTGGTGTTCGGCCTGGTTTCATCGCAGGCTGGCAGTCAAAAAGCGGCGCTTGCTTCGCTCTTGCTTTTTTTCACCATAGGACTGCTGCTGATGACGAGAGTGCGCTCTGTTGGTGGTAAAGCTGCTCAACTCAGCAAAGCTGTGGAGTGAGCATATATGGACAATATCATAAAAAATAAGGAGGCAAACGTCAGTATCTCATTCATTGAGTACGTCCGTGCGTTTTTACCATTTTTCTGGAAAAACGTTATCCATGACAAGATTTTTCTTGGAGCCAGTTCACTTGCCTTTCAGACACTGCTCTCGATTGTGCCTGTTCTTGCAGTGATTCTCTCCATACTGAACGTCTTTGCGCTCTTTGCTCCTTTCAAGCGCTCTCTTGAAGATTTTCTTGTTCAGAACTTTATGCCGGGTGCCGGCTCAGTGCTTAACCACTACCTTTCAGATTTTATTGGCAAAACCACCAGCGTTCCGCTTGTGGGAGGGCTGTTTTTATTCATTATTGCCCTCTCTCTCATCTCAACCGTTGATAATACCCTGAATGAAATATGGGAGGTGCATGCCCCCCGCAAGGGTTTGCAGGGGTTTACCCTCTACTGGACCGTGCTGACACTTGGCCCCATCTTTATCGGCAGCAGCCTCGCGGCAAGCTCCTACGTGTGGTACACGGTTTTTACTGAAGGGCCACTGCTTGAAGTCAAAACAACGCTCCTCTCCTGTTTGCCCTTCATTAACTCAATTGTAGCATTTTTCCTGCTCTATATGCTTGTACCAAACCGGCGGGTGAGGTTTGTCCACGCTTTTTCAGGCGCTCTGCTGGCAGCGGTTCTTTTTGAGCTCTCCAAGAAATGGTTTACCTTTTACGTCAGCCATCTCTCCACCTTTGAGCATATCTATGGAGCGCTCTCTGTTATCCCGATGCTTTTTTTCTGGATTTATATCGGCTGGGTAGTGGTGCTGACCGGTGCGGAATTTGTTTTTTGTCTTGGAGCGCTCAGACCAATCAACACAGTTTCCGGATTGTTCAACCCTTTGCCAGGCTTGGCTCTTGTGCTTTCGGTGCTCAACTCAATCTGGAATGGCCAGAAGAGTGGACAACTCCTGAACATGAAGAAAATCGTGAAGTCAAATCACCTGGTACATCCTGACAGATTGAGAGAAGTTGTGGAGATGCTGCTACAGAACGATCTTGTTCATAAAACGACGAATGGTGATTTGGCTCTCAGCCGCGATCTTTATACCACGACGCTTTTCGAACTTTTTACAATAATTCCTCAAGGATTTGAATGGGTTGAAAAGGGTTCTCTGATTTCAGAAAGTAATAATGTACATTTGGAATCGATAAGCAGGGAAGTTACGGAGTCTCTTAAATACAGCATGAATATCTCCCTTGCAGCTTTGTTCGAGGAGAGTAATCAACAGAAGTCATGAGTTATCAGGTTATAGCCCGGAAGTACAGGCCGGCAAAATTTACCGATATTACTGCACAGGAGCATGTGACACGCACGATCCAGAATTCACTCCGTATGGGAAGGGTCGGCCACGGCTACATTTTTTCGGGGTTGCGGGGTGTTGGTAAAACCACAGCGGCGAGAATTTTTGCCAAGGCGCTGAACTGCCAGAAACTGATGGATGATCCTGAATACCTGCAGCAGGTGACCGAGCCTTGTGGTGAATGTGAGAGTTGCCGTGACTTTGATTCGGGCACCAGCCTCAATATTTCAGAGTTTGATGCCGCCTCCAATAACAGTGTTGATGATATACGGGCACTTCGAGAGAATGTCCGGTACGGGCCGCAAAAAGGGAGGTATCGGGTCTATATTATTGATGAGGTGCATATGCTCTCCATTGCCGCCTTTAACGCATTCCTGAAAACGCTTGAGGAGCCACCTCCACACGCCATCTTTATTTTTGCCACCACAGAGTTGCACAAAATTCCCGCAACAATCTCATCTCGCTGTCAGCGCTTTAACTTCAAACGGATTCCGCTTGATGATATCCAGAAGCAGCTTCAGTCCATCTGTGATGCCGAACATATTTCGGTTGAGGGCGATG
This sequence comes from Chlorobium sp., assembly GCA_005843815.1. Taxonomy (GTDB): domain Bacteria; phylum Bacteroidota; class Chlorobiia; order Chlorobiales; family Chlorobiaceae; genus Chlorobium. The sequence goes on along the minus strand of SZYA01000055.1, from coordinate 15,524 downwards.
CTCTCCAGCTTATCGGACGCAAGGCGCAGGGTTCAATGCGAGATGCACAGAGTATTCTTGATCAGGTGATTGCCTTTTCAGCCGAAAATGACCATGGCGGAGCGATAAGTTATAAGGGTGTCGGAGAGCTGCTGAACTATATTGATGACGATACCATGTTTGATGTCACTGATGCCGTTGCTGCCCAGGATCCAGCGAAGATGCTTGATGTTGCGCAGTTTGTGATACGGAACGGGTATGATGAGCAGGATTTTCTGGAAAAGCTGATTGAGCATCTGCGGAATTTTCTGGTGGTGCAGAATCTCTCCTCCACCCGACTTGTGGAGCGTCCGGATGCCGTCCGTCAACGATATCAGAGGGATGCTGGCAATTTCTCTCCATCAGCGGTCATGCAGATGGTTGATTTTCTCCTGTTGACCCAGAAAGAGCTGAAGTTCCAGTTTGAATATCAGTTTCGGTTTGAACTTGCTCTGCTGAAGTTGATAGATATTGTTCACTCAACCCCCTCTGCAACGCAGCCAGCACTTGCCGCAGCGCCTCAAAAAAAAAAGTCCCTGACCAGCCCCTGAAAGAGTCCCCGGCACTCTCTTCACCTGCTCCGGATGCAGTCGTTGCCCCACCTTCCCGGCCGGGCAAAAAAGCCTCAACACAGGGAGATCTTGATCTCGGTTCCTGGCAAAAAAAGTTGTCTAATTTTGCCGCAAATCCCGCTGCCAAGCAACCCCGTTTGCCTCTTTCCCGAAAGAAACCTTCTGAGGTATCTGCAGATACACTCCAAAAAGTGGCGAATCTTGCCTCACTGAAGGTTGAGTGGCACCAGTTTCTTGAGCATCTGACCCGGAAAACTCATAACATTATGGCAACTCATCTGCAGGCATGCGAGCTTGTCTCATGCACTCCTGCAGGCGAGTTGGAAATAGCCTGTTGCAGAAAATTTTCTTTTGAGGAACTTTTGCAGGAGCGCGAAACGCTGCAGCAGGAGATCTCAGAGTTTTATGCCTTACCACTCCATGTTACTATCCTGTATGATGCAGAAAAAGATGCCTCAACAAAAGAGAAGAGCGTTTTTACCCTGTTTCAGGAGTTGTCGCAACAGAATGAGGTGATCAGATTTCTTATTACCGAGTTTGGAAGTGAGTTGGTATACTGAACCCCGGGAATGCACACTTGTTTCATAAATTATGAAAAATTCTTCATATTAGAGGTTTTATGTTTACTCAAATTTTTAATACCAAAGGACTATAGGGAATGGGTATCGCAGGTAACAAGCAAACTCTCAGCAACCGGTTCCGCGCAGACTATTGTGGCCTCTTGAGTCCGGCACGTGAACTTAGCCCCGTCAGACTTGCTGGCTGGGTGCACCGTAAACGGGATCATGGTGGACTGATTTTTATCGATCTGAGGGATCATACCGGTCTATGTCAGCTTGTTATCCAGCCAGAGCATCATGAGCTTTTTACCCAGGCTGAACAACTGCATGCAGAATCGGTCATCTGTGTCGAGGGAATCGTTGTTCCTCGAGCTGAAGGGGCAGTCAACCCGCGTCTGGCATCTGGTGAAATTGAGGTAATGGTGAGTCTGATTGCTGTTGAAAGTCATGCACAGCCGCTGCCATTTCCAGTGGCTGATGAGGTACAGACTTCCGAGGAGCTTCGTCTCAAATACCGTTTTATCGATCTTCGTCGTGAAAAAATCCATGATAATATCATTTTTCGCAGCCGCGTCACTGCAGCAATTCGGCACTACCTTGAAGAGAAGGATTTTATTGAGATACAGACTCCGATACTCACGTCAAGTTCACCAGAGGGTGCCCGTGACTTTCTGGTTCCAAGTCGCCTCCATCCAGGAAAATTCTATGCTCTGCCGCAGGCCCCCCAGCAGTTCAAGCAGCTCCTGATGGTCTCAGGATTTCCCCGCTACTTCCAGATTGCCCCCTGTTTCAGGGACGAAGATGCCCGTGCCGACCGCAGTCCCGGTGAGTTTTATCAGGTTGATATGGAGATGGCCTTTATTGAGCAGAGTGACCTCTTTGCCATTCTTGAGGGGATGATTGAGCATCTGACCAGAACCATGTCGCAGAAGTGCATTACTCAGTTTCCATTTCCGAGAATCAGCTATAAAGAGGTGATGAACCGATTTGGTACTGATAAACCCGATTTGAGAATTCCGCTTGAGATTCAGGATGTTACTCCGCTTTTTGTTGGTTCAGGCTTCAAGGTTTTTGCCAATAATACCGTTGCAGGCTCCTGCGTCAAGGCGCTTGTTCTCAAGGGACGCGGCAATGAATCGCGGCTTTTCTATGACAAGGCAGAAAAACGGGCAAAAGAGCTTGGCTCCGGTGGCCTTGCCTATATACAGTTCAAGGCAGAGGGGCCAAAGGGGCCTGTCGTCAAGTTTCTCTTGGAAGCCGATCTTTCAACGCTCAAAAGCCATCTTGGCCTTGAGACTGGCGATGTGGTCTTTTTTGGAGCAGGGAAGTGGGAAAGCACCTGCAAGATTATGGGTGGCATGAGAAGCTGGTTTGGCGACCTCTTTACCCTCGACAAGGAGGAGCTCTCCTTTTGCTGGATTGTTGACTTCCCGATGTTTGAGTACAACGAAGAGGCGAAAAAGATTGACTTCTCTCACAACCCCTTCTCCATGCCGCAGGGAGAGATGGAGGCGCTTGAAAACATGCCTCCACTCGACATTCTTGCCTACCAGTACGATATCGTCTGCAACGGCATTGAACTCTCCAGCGGTGCCATCCGTAATCACAAGCCGGAGATTATGTACAAGGCCTTCGGCATTGCCGGTTACTCCCGTGAAGAGGTTGACCAGCGCTTTGGCCACATGATAGAAGCCTTCAAGCTCGGTGCTCCTCCGCACGGGGGCATTGCTCCAGGTCTCGATCGTCTTGTCATGATTCTCCGCGACGAGCTGAATATTCGCGAAGTCATCGCCTTCCCCATGAACCAGCAGGCGCAGGATCTGATGATGTCAGCCCCCTCTGAGGTGACTCTGGCTCAGCTTCGCGAGTTGCATCTGAAGGTGGAGTTGCCGAAGAAGGAAGAGGGGAAGGGGTAGGGTTATTATACCACCTAATGAGAGGTGGACTGTATGGGTATCCGTAGGGGCGAATAGCTATTCGCCCCTACAATCCCGCCATTACACCCGCCTTTTTTAACACTGCAACGGTAAATCGGCTGACACAGGTGAGTTTTCCTTCCTCATTTTTTATTCTGATATCCCACACCTGCGAGCTTTTTCCAAGATGCAGGGGAGTGGCGGTTGCGTAGACAAACCCGCTTTTGACCGGTCGAATGTGGTTGGCATTGATCTCCTGACCGACGATGTAAAAAGAGTTGCGGTCAACACAGTATGAGGCTGCGATACTACCGACAGTTTCTGCAAGGGCGAGTGACGCACCACCATGCAGAATACCGATACGCTGAATCGTTCGATAATCAACCGGCATCCGCGCTGTCATGTAATCCAGGCCAACCTCAGTCATTTCAATACCGAGGTGACGGGCCATCTGGCCATCTATGATCTGCGTCGTATTGATCTCTTGAATGGTGACCGGGCCAAAAAAAATGGAAGCTTGGGGCATTGGAGGAAAAAGATCAAAGGGGATAAAAAGATTGTCCACTGAAGTGGAGCGGGTGACGAGATTCGAACTCGCGACATTTTGCTTGGGAAGCAAACACTCTACCAACTGAGTTACACCCGCTTGCCATGGTGGTGAGAGAGGGAGTTGAACCCTCGACCTCAGGGTTATGAATCCTGTGCTCTAACCAACTGAGCTACCTCACCTTTTTACATGGCTGTGAATATACGACAGGCTTCAGGAATAAACAAACCTAATATTTCCTTACAGGATAATCTGTACTGCGAATTACCTCTTCACTGAAATCCGTTGCTGATATATGGCTTCAGCTACCCAAATATCCTCAGGAGTAGTAATCTTGATATTGTGGTATCCGGTCTCAAGTATTTTGATAAGCTGTTCAGGGAAAAAGCGCTCAACCAGCGCAGCATCATCGGTAGCATACCACCCCTCAAGCTCCGCCTGTTCGTGTGCCTGAACCAGCAATTCACTCCTGAAGCCCTGGGGGGTCTGCACCTGGAGGAGCCGACTTCGGTCAAGCGTTTCACCGAAAAACTGCGGATCACTCCCGAGAGATTTAATCGTATCCTTGGGCCTGGTGGCAGGAACACAGGCTCCAAACAGCAGTGAGAGATGCGATATCTCATCAATCTCGTCAGGTTGTATGAAAGGTCGAGCTCCATCATGCACCAGAATGGTATCGGCGACAATACCAGTCAGATGCCTCTCCTTTTCAATTGCCTTGATACAATTATTGACTGAATCCTGCCGCTCCTTGCCACCCTCAATAATGGCTTTTAGCTTGCTGAACCCTGCAGAAACAGCCATCTCTTCAAAGGTCGCCCTGTTCTCCTCTTTGGTCGCAATATAGATAGCGCTCACAACCCTGGCCTCCTGAAACGCCTTCAAGGTATGATAGATAACCGGATACCCTCCAATCTCAAGCATCTGCTTGCTCACTCCCTCCTTGAGCTGCATCCGTTTACCAATCCCGCTTGCGGCTATTATGGCTATGGCATTCATAAACTGCGTCGATTAATGGATAAACATGGCATCACCATAAGCGAGAAACTGATAATCCTCCTTCAGCGCAATTTTATAAGCCTCCATGAGCAGCCGGTGTTCAGCAAAGGCGCTGACCGCCATAAGCAGCGTTGTTTCAGGCTGCTGGAAATTGGTCAACAGCGCGTCGACAACCTTGAACTGATAGGGAGGATAGATAAATTTGTCAGTCCAGCCGCGTCCAAACTTGATCTTTCCGTCAACGGTAGCATTGGCTTCCAGCGTACGAAGAGTCGTTGTTCCGACCGCAATGACACGTCCTGACTTATTGAGCTTGGTCTCATTCACCTCCATGGCGGTCTGGTAGGGAATATTAAAATATTCTGAGTCCATTTTATGCTTTGAAACATCCTCAACCTCAATAGCATTAAAGGAGCTCAAGCTTGGATGGAGGGTAATCGGAAGAATTTTCACTCCAATCTTCTGAATCTTTTGGAGTATCGGCATGGTAAAATGCAATCCTGCCATTGGAGCAACGACAGCTCCGGTTTCAGTGGCATAGGCTGTCTGGTAGTGCTCCCTGTCAGATTCACGCGATGGTCTGGTAAAGTAGGGAGGAAGTGGAATCTTGCCGATTCTCTCAACCAGACTGAATACATCAATATCCGGATTGAGGAAGCGTATCGTTCTACCGCGTGAAGTGGTGTTATCAACAACTTCAGCAACAACATCCTCTTCAAAATAGATCTTGTTGCCAACCCTCACTTTTCGTGCTGGATCAACCAGTACATCCCACAATCCAGCCTCTTTGTTGAGAACTCTGAGCAGAAAGACCTCAATCTTGGCATCAGTTTTCTCCTTTTGACCAAAGATTTTAGCTGGAAACACCCGGCTGTTGTTCAGGATTAGCAGATCACCCTTCTTGAAATAGGAGACTATTTCGTCAAAAACTTTATGCTCAATATCTTTCTTTCGCCGATTCAGCACAATCATCTTGCACTTTTCTCGCGGCTCGGTCGGCTCATCGGCTATTTTGGTTTTTGGTAAGGTGTATCGAAAGTTTGAAAGGCGCATAGGATCTCTTATAGGTCAACAAAACATGACAAAAGTTACTGGATCAATGGAGACAACGGATGGCGAGCATCATACTCGCCATCCTTAATGTTCAGACTGAGGATGAATGATAGGGCACACCCTTTTTCAGGGTGAGATGATGTCCGGCAATACAGGCTAAAGCCTCAACTCCCTCCGACTCAACCAGGGTTACGACAATATGACTCTTTTCAACAGTTATATCATAGCGATTCTTTCTGAAACAGACTCCGAGCGACAGTCTCTTCCAGTGTGCCGGCAGATTGGGGTGAACATTAAGCTTCTCATTATAGAAGGAGATTCCAGCAAAATAACGAGTAACCGTATCAAGCGTACCAGCCATGACACCGCAGTGAATACCCTCCTGCGTCGTACCTCCCTGAGTATCCTTGATATCGCTTTTCAGCGCTTCGGAGAACCATTTCCACGCCATCTCATGCCCATCATCAAGATAGCTGGAAATAATGCTGTGAACTACCTTGCTCAAGGTTGAGCCGTGGCTTGTTCGTGGTTCATAGTAGGCGTAGTTGTTCCTCACCAGGGTCATGTCGTCAGGAACCTTATAGCCGACTCGAGTAAGCAGTTCGGCCACCTCACCGGGTGAAAGGGTGTAGAAGGTCATCAAGACATCCGGCTGCTTGGCAACCTTATACTCATCAGGTGAATCACCCTCAGCTTTCAGGATTCTATCCATCCGGTGAATATTTCCATAAAGAGAGCGGTAGTGCGCCCAGTCGAGCTCCTTCAGATTGTTGTAGCCATCAAATTGCTCAAGAATACCCTGTTTATCGATAAGAATATTCAAATTGGCACTGATATCTCGCCACTGCCTGATTTCGTCAAGGTCAAAATTGATTTTTGATACAATGCGTTTCAGACTCTTCTGATCCATTTGCTCCCCAATATGAGCAGCTTTATCAAAGAGCCAGACCACCATAATATTGGTGTAAGAGTTGTCTTTCACACCATCCTTGCCACTGCCAGGCAGGGATTCATGGAACTCATCCGGGCCCATGACACCCTCAATGTGGTATTTTCCTGTTTTTGTAGAAAAAGAGGCAATCGAAGCCCAGAAGCGGGCAATTTCAAACATCAGTTCTGCGCCGTATTCGATCAGGAACTGTGTGTCGTCCGTATCATAGATGTAGCGCCAGGTATTATAGAACACTGCAATCGAGACATGGCGCTGCAAACGGCTGAGATCGGGTCCCCAGTCGCCGCTTTTTGGATTGAAATGGATCACCTGTGTATCTTCAACGCCATCATCTGCCGTCTGCCAGGGGTACATGGCACCCTTATACCCATTTTCGAGTGCATAAGCTCTTGCAGCATCAAGCCGATTGTAACGATACAGAAGAAGCGACTTGGCAATCTCCGGAAAGTGGCGGTTAAAAAATGGGAGAATAAAAATTTCATCCCAGAAAATATGTCCACGATAAGCCTCTCCGTTCAGACCGCGTGCCGGCATTCCGGCATCAATGGATGAATTATGGGGAGATGCCGTACACATCATGTGATAGGCATGGAATCTGAGCAACTTCTGACTGACACGGTCACCCTCTATAACCACATCAGCCTTCTTCCATATTTTTTTCCAGGCATCCGAACTTGCATTGAAGAGTGAATCAAAAGAGTCATCTCCTTCAAGAGAGAGACGTGCAGCGCTCAGCGGATTACCACCTGCGGCATCAAGAGATGTATGAACAGAGGCAAGTTTTTCAATGGTGACACCTTTCACCGGATTCAACGACAAGGTGAACTGTTCACTGACATAACGATTTTCCTGGACAATTGAACGTACTACATTGGCAAGCTTTCCATGGGAAACAATTCTTGTTTTTGTACCGGAAACAATGTCGTAATTCGACACATTGGTGCGAACATGCAGCACCATGATATCATCGTGGTTGAAACTCTCCACATGCTTCAGATGATCGCTTGCAAGCCCACCATAGCGCGCAACGTTGCTGTTTTGTACCCTGCCATCTATACTGCAGCGGAACTCGACCTCTGCACTGTAATTAACCGGTTTAAGGGTAAACTTGAGTGCACAGCGATGAGGATCATCCATACTTGCGAACCGGCTGGTGGTTATGCTTGTTATTCTTCCGAGATTATCCTGAACAACAAGGTCGCGATCCATCAGGCCATTCCGAAAATTCAGATTCTGTCGATAGCTGAGTATCTTGTGCTTGAGCGGACTGATAAACACCCCTCCGCTAATTCTATACTCAACGGGAAGCCAGTTCGGGGTATTGACAAAATCGTTGTTGAAAACAGTCTGGTCATGAACCAAAGAGGGGAGTCTGTTAAATATTCCGGCAATGTAGGTACCGGGATAGTGGTGAGATGAACAGGGGGAACCCTCATAAGCGCCTCTGACACCAAGGTAGCCATTACCCACAGAGGTCAATGTTTCGCGAAGTCTCTCCTCACGGCCAACATACTCAGTATAGGTCTGATTCCATGCCTCAAATTCAAGGCCGCTGGTAAACCAGTTCTCAATATCAGTAATGGTTATTTCACCAAGATCGCCGACCACAATATCAGCGCCATGCTCCCTGAGCTTTGCCCCCTCAATGTCGCGCGCAATACCAAGCACTAACCCAAAATTGCCCCTTGAACCAGCTTCCACACCTGAAATGGCATCCTCAACAACAACACACTCATGAGGTTCAAGGCCAAGGTTACTGGCTGCCACAACAAAAATATCCGGATTCGGCTTGCCTTTCAGACCGAGTTGAATGGAAACCTCACCATCAACCCGAGTTTCAAAAAGATGTTCCAGTTTTGAAAGCTTCAGGATAAGCTGACAGTTCCGGCTCGATGACGCTATCCCAATCCTGATGCCCTTTTTGATCAATTCATGAATAAGGGCAACGGTTGTTGTATAAACTTCGGGCCCCTCCTTGATCAGAATATCGGTAAAGAGGCTGTTTTTCCGATTTCCAAGACCACAAATTGTCTCTTTTTCAGGATTATCGTCCAAATCTCCAAAGGGCAGATCAATATCACGCGACGCAAGAAAGCTTTTAACACCCTCCATTCGGGGTTTCCCGTCCACATACTTGTGATAGTCGTGTGCTGGATCAAACGGAAAGTAAGACTCCTTGTTTGATTCAGCATAATTCTTCAGGAAGTAGTTAAACATCGATTCCCAGGCAAGACTGTGGACCTTTGCCGTACCGGTGATGACTCCGTCGAGATCGAAAATTGCGCCCTTGAAGGTAGTGCTCATACCAATAGTTAAATGATTATCGTGATGTCAGCCATAATTACAGGGAAAGAAGACCAAGTATTGTCAGAAGAACGTCTGGATATGGTACCGTGAAGCTGTTCGGGCAGATCTCTTTAACCTGCTTTTTCAGCGATTCGTCTTTTGTTACAAAAACTGCCCAGACATCATCAAACATTTCAACTGCTTTTTTCAACATGGGAATGTCGGAGGAGGTATCGCCGCACACAAGGGTTGGGCCCTTTGAAGGAGCCATTCCAAGTTTCCCCAAAAGGCGTTTGATCTCTTCAACTCCTTCAGACGTGTAGCCTCTTGGGCCCTTTGAAGAGACAATTCCAAGATTATTTGCGATAAATGCAAGTCCGTCTCCCTTGTCAAAATCCTTGATTGGAGAGTGATCTGAAGCCACATCAATGGTTAAAATAATTTCAATATCAAGTCCAGTATCTTCAATTCTGAGGTTTCTGCCAGTTGGATCGATTTCACGAACAACACTCTTTACCTTTTCAAGAAAAGCCACAGACTCATCATCCCTGATCGAGTGTGTGATATCCTGACGAGCAACGGTTGTCTGACCAAATTTTATCTGAAGCGCAGAGCCTATAAAGTTGAATTTTTCAAAATCCTGTTCCTGGAGAAGCGCCTGTATCTTCTCATTCAGCAGTTGAATCAACTTCTGCTTCTGTTCGTCTATTGGAAAAGAGTGGAACTCTTCGTTGAGATCAATAAACTCCCTTCCCTTTGAACCTGCATAGATAAAGGTATTGTTCGGGTTAATGGAGACATTGAGAATACCAAAATCTTTCAGGGGAGCAGAGGTAATGATAATTGGATAGTTGCAGCAATGTTTGGCGAATCTGGTAAGAAAGACGGAATTGTAGATGGGCTGAACAGAGGAACGATATCGACCGCAATAGTTGTTGGTTGTTCCGTCGCGATCAGTAATAAAAGAGTTAAAATGCTTTCCCTTCAGCGTATCAACCCCGTGGTTGACATAGGTTCTGAAATCAGGAATAAACTTCGCGAGATACTCTATAAATTTGTCCTCTCCGTACTCAAGATAGTAGATATCCTTCTGCAGTTCACGGATTTCGTAGGTGAGATCAACTTCAATCTGCCGCAGGTCATCGAGCCGAAGCAGTCGTTGCCCTGTATCGTCATCAATATAAATGGTTTGCAGCGAATAGAGAGCGTTTTTCAGTGATTCCACACAGGACTGCCCAATAACTCTTTGTTTGATTATATTTTTGACAATGGGCTGCCTCAATTCTCGAGTCTCAGCCTTAAGTTGGTAGAGCTCTTTCAGCGTCCTGATATCCTGTAACGTAATTAACGTGTTGGATGTACTCAGGCTGCGCTCTTTAATAATACTTTCGTGCATACGTTACTGGTAAGGAGAGTGGAATAGCGTAATCAGTGCTCCAATTTAATGAAAATCTTTCAAAATCTTTTAGAAAATTTTATCAAAAAAGCAAAAGATGGCAGAAAATAGTTGCGGACAAGGAGTTCCCTCTCATCTTCTGCAAGAAACAAGGTCAACGAGGAAAGCGCTCCTTGAGAATTTTGGTGATATGATGGTGGATAACAGTGATAGATTCAAGTGCATTGATGCAGACAAAGCGTTCAGGATGCAGCCGCATGATCTCTTGATAACCCTTTTGAACATTACGATAAAACTCTATCCCCGAGCGCTCCATGCGATCAAGCTCTCCCCCCTCAAATTCAAGTAGAATCGAACTTTTGGCAAACTTTCTCTTCAGCGCCTCTTCCGGCTCAAGAGCAAGGTAAATGGTGATATCGGGTGTCAAGCCACAGGTAGAGAGGGAGATGATCGACTGAAGCAACGCAAGGTCGATGCCGCGTCCATAGCCCTGATAGGCGGTGGTTGAATCAAAAAAACGGTCGAGGATGACCGTTCGACCCTCTTGAAGGGCCGGTTTGATAACATCCTGAACCAGCTCCGCCCTGCTTGCAGAAAAGAGAAGCAGTTCACCAACCGGAGTTACCTTGTGAGCGTTATCGAGCAGAATGGTGCGGATTTTTTCTGCGGCAGGAGTTCCTCCTGGTTCACGGAGTGAAAGCACATCAACCCCCTCGTTCGTCAGGAAATTCACCAGCTTTGCAATTTGGGTGGATTTTCCTGCCCCATCGATTCCTTCAAATGTAATCAGCATGACTTCTTGTGGAGCAGGTTCCAGAAAGGAGTATCAACAATTCCTGGCTCAATCAGGGTGACGCGAATTCCTGTGCCAGCCATCTCATGACGGATAGCATTCATCATTATCAAACCTCTTCCTTGTAGGTGTTGAGTGCGCTATGTTTACGGCCATAAAAAAAGTAGATCACTATTCCGATAAAGAGCCAGACAAAGAGCCTGATCCAGTTTTCCACGGGCAGCGAAAACATCAGCATCAGACAGGTGAGAATACCGGCAATTGGCACAAAAGGAACCAGCGGAGCCCTGAAGGGTCTGTTGGCATCAGGGTGTGTTTTTCGCATGATCAGCACGGCAAAGCAGACCACCACAAAGGCGAAGAGGGTGCCGATATTAACCAGTTCAGCCAGCAGGCGCAAGGGAAGCATGCCTCCCAGAATTGCTACAAAAATACCGGTCAGAATGGTTGATTTCCAGGGTGTCCTGAACTTTTCATGAATCGCCCCAAAAAAGGACTTCGGGAGCAGACCATCACGTGCCATGGCAAGAAAAACCCTGGGCTGGCTCAACATCATCACCAGCAGCACGGAGGTGATACCGGTGATGGCGCCAAGCGAAATAATAAACTGTGCCCAGCCGATACCAACCTGCATAAAGGCATTGGAGACGGGAGCGTCAATGTTGATCTTGTTGTACGGCACCATACCGGTGATAACCGCAGCCACGGCGATATAAAGGATGGTACACACCACAAGGGAGCCAATAAGGGCAATGGGAATATCACGTTGTGGATTTTTTGCCTCCTCGGCATGGGTTGATATGGAGTCAAACCCGATATAGGCAAAGAAAATCATGGCGGCACCGGCAAGGACACCGACCGGCGTGCCCCCTGGCCCGGGTTCACCAAGCACGGTATGGCCAAAAAGGCTGAGTCCTGAAAATCCAAACGGGGCAAACGGGATCCAGTTTGCCGGTTTCACATACATTGCTCCAAGCACAATGACCAGAAGGACGATGGCAACCTTGACAATCACCATACCTGCATTGAAGTTGGCACTCTCCTTGATGCCCTTGACAAGCACCATGGTAACAGCAAAGGTGATAAGCACGGCAGGAAGATCAAACCATGCACCGGTTGAGCTTAAAAGCCCGCTTGTGGGATCAAAGTCAAACGGCGCATTGGAAAAAAGGGCAGGCACACCAAGGCCAAAAATTCCTATAAAATCCTGAAAATACTTTGACCATCCATGAGCAACTGTTGCTGATGCCACTGCATACTCAAGAATCAGATCCCACCCTATAATCCACGCCATCAGTTCACCAAGTGTTGCATAAGCGTAGGTGTAGGCTGAACCGGCAACCGGCACCATTGAGGCAAACTCAGAATAGCAGAGGGCGGCAAAAAAACAGGCCATCCCTGCAACGGCAAAGGAGAGTGTTACCGCCGGACCTGCCTTGTCGTGGGCGGCAACGCCGATAAGCACAAAGATACCAGTCCCGATAATAGCGCCGACACCAAGACTGGTAAGGGCAACCGGCCCGAGAATCCTGTTCAGTCTATTTTCGCTGTGCACCTCCTTCAAGAGGAGTGACAAGGGTTTCTTCCTGAAACTTTTCTGCATAAAACTATGAGTCTCTGCGGTTCATGATTGATAGAAAATAGACCAACTGCATGATGGCCTGTGCCGCTGCAGCCACGTAGGTGAGCGCCGCTGCATTCAGAACAGCGTTGACACCTTTCATCTCGGCAGTTGAAACAATTCCCTGCGATACCAGCAGCTCTTTTGCCCGGCGGCTTGCGTCAAACTCAACAGGAAGAGTCACCAGAGCAAAAAGGGCTGTAGCGCCAAAAAGCAGGATACCGGCCCACGCAAGGGTTGTGCCAAGTGTACCTGCCAGAAACATGCCTGCCATAAAGAGAATCGGACCAAGATTGCTGCCGATAGAGACCGCAGGCACCATAATGGATCGCAACTGCAGCGGCGCGTAGCCAGTTTTATCCTGCAAGGCATGGCCTGCCTCGTGAGCAGCCACACCGACAGAGGCAATACTTGCAAGATTGTACACCTCTTCACTCAGGCGCAAAGCTTTGTGGCGTGGATCGTAATGGTCAGAGAGCATCCCGTGGGCGGTCTCAATGGTCACATTTCCAAGTCCCCCACGCTGCAAAATACGCCGGGCAGCATCGGCGCCACTTATCCCGCTCTGGGTACCCACCTGTGAATATTTTTTAAATGCCGATTTTACCTTGAACTGAGCCCATAACCCAAGCAGCATGGGGGGCAGCGCAAACACAAAATACATTGGATCAAAATACATGGCCGTAATTATCGTTTATCGTTGAAATGAGGAGCACTTGCCTGATTTGGACACAAGAATTTAACAATACAAAAAGCAGAGAAGTTTCAAAAATCAGCCTCTTTGACTAAAGCGCCCCGGAGGTCGCAATTTAGAAAAAAAACGGTAAATTGCTGCCATATTGAATTCATACAATATCCCAATCTAAAAAAGCCGGAGCAGACATAACGATTCATGAACTTTCTCCACACCTCCGACTGGCATTTGGGCCATACGCTTTATGGCAGAAGCCGTTACAGCGAATTTTCAGCTTTTCTGGACTGGCTTGTCGAGTTGATTGAACTGGAGCGGGTTGAGGCACTCCTTGTTGCCGGTGATCTCTTCGACACCACTATGCCTGGCAACCGCGCACAGGAGCTGTACTATGGTTTTCTTCACAGGGTTGCCCGTTCCACCCACTGCCGCCATGTGGTGATTACCTCCGGAAACCATGATTCCCCCTCGTTTCTCGACGCTCCAAAAGCGCTTCTGCGGGCGCTTGATGTGCATGTGGTTGGCTCGGTGAGCGACTACGTGAGCGACGAGGTGATAGCTCTGCGCGACCGACAGGGGAAGCTGGAAGCGGTCATCTGCGCAGTGCCGCATCTGCGCGACCGCGACATCAGAAGCGTTGTGGCTGGAGAGAGCATGGACGACAAGAGCCGCAAGCTCGTCGAAGGAGTTGAACTCCATTACCGGGATGTTTGCCAGGCTGGGGAGCTCTTGCGACAACAGGAGGGCGCTTCCGTGCCGATGATCGCCATGGGTCATCTCTTTACAGCGGGAGGTACCACGATTGATGGCGACGGAGTGCGTGAGCTCTATATCGGCTCGCTGGCCCGTATGAGTCGTTCCATTTTTCCGACAGGGATCGACTATCTTGCCCTCGGCCATCTGCATGTTCCACAGAGGGTGGGTGGCGAAGAGCAGCTGCGCTACAGCGGTTCACCACTGCCGATGGGGTTCGGTGAGGCTGGTCAGCAGAAACAGGTACTCTTTGTCGAGTTTGCTGATGGTGAGCGGAGGATCCGTGAGATTGCAGTACCTCTGTTTCAGCCGCTGGAGCGCATCAGTGGAGATGTCGAAGCCATCACCTCCCGTATGCTCCAGCTCAAGGCAGAGGGGAGCCGTGCCTGGCTTGAGATTGAATACACTGGCACAGAGCTGCCCGGCGATCTGGTCGGGCTCATTGAAGATGCCGTCAAGGGTTCTCTGCTTGAGGTTCGCAGGGTTAAAAACAGACGAACAGCGAACCTTGTCATGCAGCAGCTCGCAGCGCATGAGTCACTGGATGAGCTTGGAGAGCTTGATGTTTTTGAACGCTGTCTCAATGCTGGAAAAGTGCCCGATGGCCAGCGCCACTCTCTTGTTCAGGCCTATCAGGAGATAGTGCTTTCGCTTCATGACGATGATGAACAACTCTCCGCCACCACTCCCTTGCAGAGGTAACCCCTATGAAAATAATCTCGTTACGGTTTAAAAACCTGAACTCTCTTCTGGGTGAATGGCTCATTGATTTTACCGCTCCGGAGTATGCTGTGGAGGGTATATTTGCCATTACCGGCCCAACCGGATCGGGAAAGAGTACCATTCTTGACGCTCTTTCGCTTGCTCTTTACGGTCAGACACCCCGCCTCCCCAAAATCAACAAGAGCGGCAATGAGATTATGTCGCGACAGAGCGGAGAGTGTTTTTCGGAGGTGGTGTTTGAAACCCTGAGGGGCCGATACCGCTGCCACTGGTCGCAACATCGCTCCCGCAGGCTACCGGGTGGGGAGTTGCAGAGCCAGAGGCATGAAATTGCCGATGATGTGACCGGAAAGATTATTGAATCAAAATTACAGGATACCCTTGCCGCAGTGGTCAAACGAACGGGAATGGATTTTGATCAATTTACTCGCTCCATGCTGCTGGCCCAGGGTGGATTTGCCGCTTTTCTCCAGGCTCGTGACGACGATCGGGCACCGGTGCTTGAGCAGATCACCGGCACAGAGCTCTACTCCCTGATCTCGATGAAGGTGCATGAGCGTCACCGTTTTGAACAGCAGAAGCTGAAAGCGATCAAGGATGAGTGTTCCGGTATTCAGTTGCTTGATGCAGGGAGCGTTGCTGGC
>SZYA01000098.1 GCA_005843815.1 Chlorobium sp. | reverse complement strand
GATATTCTGCACACCAACGGCTTGCACACTGGCAAGGTAACCGGCAAGGATGCACCCAAATCAACGCTCAAAAAAAGTTACGATTTCCAGTCTCTGCTCACTCTCTTTTCACCAAGAGCGAAAGAGAAGGCCCTTGTGCTCCCTGAAGAGCCGAGAGAGCTCGATATCCTCATCGGTACCGACTGTATTTCTGAGGGGCAGAACCTTCAGGATTGTGATTACCTCATCAACTACGATATCCACTGGAACCCGGTGCGCATTATCCAGCGATTCGGTCGAATTGACCGCATTGGTTCGCAGAACACAACCATACAGTTGGTCAACTACTGGCCGGATATTTCGCTCGACGACTACATCAATCTCAAGGAACGGGTCGAAAACCGGATGATGATTGCCGACGTCACCGCCACCGGTGATGACAACCTTCTCACCGCACAAAGCAGTGATGTCGCGTACCGCAAAGAGCAGCTTCGGCGCCTGCAGGATGAAGTGGTCGAACTTGAAGAGCTCAAAACCGGCGTCTCCATTACAGACCTTGGATTGAATGAGTTCAGGATGGATCTGCTCAACTATGTCAAAGCTTATGGCGATCTTGGCGACTTGCCCAAAGGGATGCACGCCGTTGTTCCCGCCAACCCGGCAGCAGGGATAAAACCCGGAGTCATTTTTACCCTGCGTAACCGAAACGAAAGCGTGAATGTGAGCTTGCATAACCGCCTGCATCCCTACTATCTGATTTATATTGGACGGGATGGCGAGATTATTTCCAATCATACAGAGGTCAAGAGACTCCTTGATCTGGTGAGAGTAAGCTGCAAAGGGCAGTCGGAACCCCTTCAAACGCTCTGCCGCCTTTTTAACCAGCAGACGGATGAAGGGCGCAACATGAAAGCCTACTCCGATCTGCTCAGTAACGCTATCCGATCAATGATGGAGGTCAAAGAGGAAAAAGATCTTGACAGCCTCTTTTCAGGTGGAAAAACCACAGCGCTGCTCGACACCATCGCCGGTCTTGATGACTTCGAGCTTATCGCATTCCTTGTTGTGCTGGAGGAAGGATGAAGTCCGTGCTTTTTGAGTATCCAAAAAGTTCGGCATTTGGCCGGATAGTGCCGAAGAGCAAAATCTATGAGCATGTCTCTCCAGGCAAAGCCTTGAAAGAACTCTTTGTTGGCCAGGTTGACCAGATTGTCTGGCAGTACAAGCTTGCAGCGGAGACGATTAACTTGCGACAAACGCCTTCCGTGCCAGAAATAGAGATTTTCACCATTACCCTGAAAGATGGCGAACTTAAACACGATGTGCTCCGCTCTATTGATCAGGCGATTGCGTTTCCGCTTCTTTTTGAACTCCTGTATGGTGATAAGTGCAAAGTTATAGCAGCGTACAAACGCCCGAGCGAGGCCGATAGTGCGAAATGGGTCGTCAGCGACTATTTTGAATCGGCATGGCTGCCAATTGAAACACCCCGAGTGCCATTGCCGGTAGTCCTCGATCTTGAAGCGCTCTACGAACATCTGCTTGCATCACTGATGCCTTTTCCGTCCCGAAACGGTGAACGGTTGCAGCAGCGGGTCGAACGGATGAGTACGATCCGCTTCAAGCAGAGAGAAATGGAGAAATGCGAATCACGCCTCCGCAAGGAAAAACAGTTCAATCGCAAAGTGGAAATCAATGCTGAGCTGCGAGAGTTGAAAAGGGAGCTGCAATGTGTACTTTCATAATCGACGAAATACAGAGAAAAATGAAACCGGATGGTACACGATGACCGAATTAACACACGTCAATATCCAGAGCATGATTGTAACCGTGCGAGGAGTTCAGGTAATGCTGGACAGGGATCTGGCGGTTATCTATGGGGTTGAAACCAAGGTTCTCAACCAGGCAGTCAAACGCAATATGGAACGTTTCCCACAAGAGTTCAGATTTCAGCTTACCCAGAGTGAAGATCAGCAATTTGCCACAAATTGGGAGCGATTAGACTTGAGGTCACAGGTTGTGACCTCAAGCAGGCACGGTGGAAGAAGATACCTGCCCATTGCCTTTACCGAACAGGGTGTTTCTATGCTTTCAGCCGTACTACGCAGTGATACGGCGGTTAAAGTCAGTATCAAAATCATTAACGCTTTTGTGGAAATGAGGCGTTTCATCCAGAATAACGCGCAAGTATTCACTCGGCTCGATTCTGTGGAACAGCGTCAGCTTGTTTTTGAATCCGAAACAGAGAAAAATTTTGAAAAGGTGTTTCAGGCATTGGAACGACAAGAAGAGCCGCCAAAACAAGGGGTTTTTTATGACGGACAGGTGTACGATGCCTATCGTTTTGCCGCTGAGTTGATCCGCAAGGCGAAAAAATCATTGGTACTCATTGATAACTATGTGGATGATTCGGTGTTGACGTTACTCAGCAAACGATCTTCCGCTGTTTCTTGCACGATTTACACAAAAGCTATATCAAAGCAGCTTGCATTGGATATTGATAAGCATAACCAGCAATACCCGCCTGTTGATATCAAATCTTTCAAAGAGGCTCATGACCGTTTTTTGATTATTGATGGAACTGAGATTTACCATATTGGAGCATCTCTCAAAGATTTAGGGAAAAAGTGGTTCGCCTTTTCACGATTTGAAACCGGAGCACTTGAGATGCTTCAAAAGCTTGAAGGAAAAAACCATGAATAAACTGAAAATGCACTCGCCAAATTTGACTGACGGCAATATTGACCGCATTCGAGAGCTGTTTCCCGCCTGTGTTACTGAAGCGCATGATGAACATGGTACACTGAAACTGGCCGTCGATTTTGATCAGCTCAAACAGGAGCTGAGTGACTCCATTGTCGAAGGGCCGCAGGAGCGCTACCACCTCAACTGGCCAGGGAAACGTGAAGCGCTATTGACCGCAAATGCACCGATTGCAAAGACCCTTCGCCCCTGCCGTGAAGAGAGTGTTGATTTTGATACCACGAAGAATCTGTTCATTGAGGGCGACAATCTGGATGCCCTTAAGCTCCTGCAGGAGACCTACCTCGGCAAGGTCAAGATGATCTACATTGACCCGCCGTATAACACCGGCAATGACTTCATCTACGAGGATGATTTTGCGGAAAACACCGATGAATTTTTGCTGCGGTCAAACCAGAAGGATGAGGAGGGCAATAGGCTTACTGCAAATACCGAGTCGAATGGACGGTTTCATTCGGACTGGTTGAGTATGATATATCCAAGATTGAAGCTGGCGAGGAATTTGCTGCGGGATGATGGGGTGATTTTTATCAGTATTGATGACGGTGAAGTCGCACAGTTGCGTAAAATGTGCGACGAAGTTTTCGGAGAAGGTAATTTTTTGGCGCAGCTTGTTTGGGAAAGAGCATTTTCGCCTAAAAATGATGCGAAATATATCTCTAATAGTCATGACTATGTTGTGATGTTTGCAAAAAGTATTCTGGATTTCAGCATTGGAAGACTAGAAAGAACAGAGGAAGCAAATAGTAGGTACGCTAATCCAGATAATGATCCGAGAGGATTGTGGAGTTCAAGTGATATATCAGTAAAGACGTATGCCGCCGCCAATGATTTCTCTATAAATACACCATCAGGAAAGATTATAGAGCCTCCAGCAGGGCGCTGCTGGAGGCTCTCCAAAAAAGCTTTTTTGGAGAGACTCGAAGATAACCGGATTTGGTTCGGTCCAAATGGGGACAATGTCCCAAGAATTAAACGTTTCCTTTCTGAAATACGTGAAGGAATGACGCCTACGTCTCTGCTCTTTTACAAAGATGTGGGGCACAGTCAAGAAGGGTCTCAAGAAGTAAAAAAACTGTTAGAAGACCAGGGCGTTTTTGATGGCCCAAAACCAGTACGTTTATTGAGAAGATTGCTTTCTCTCGCAAACACAGACCGAGACACTATCATCCTCGACTTCTTTGCTGGTTCAGCCACCACCGCCCATGCAGTCATGCAACTCAACGCTGACGATGGCGGCAACCGAAAGTTCATTATGGTGCAGTTGCCCGAGCCCTGCAATGAACAATCCGAAGCATTCAAAGCAGGCTATAAAACCATCGCAGAAATCAGCAAAGAACGTATCAGGCGTGCAGGAAAGAAAATCAAGGATGAAAAAGAACAAACGGCAACAGGTCAGGGCGTCTTGCAATACGCCCCTACGCATCTTGACACCGGCTTCCGCGTCCTCAAAGTCGACTCTTCCAACATGGCCGAGGTCTATTACACACCCGATGCCGTCAAACAGGAGGAGCTTTTCAATGCCGTTGACAACATCAAACCCGACCGCACACCGGAAGACTTGCTCTTCCAGATTCTCCTTGACTTGAGCGTTGACTTGAGCCTGCCAATCCACAAAGAGTTGATTCAGGGCAAAAGCCTCTTCTTTGTAAATCAGCCGCCATACGATCTTATTGCCTGCTTCGATACTGGCGTGAGCGAAGAGCTTGTCAAAGAGCTGGCACAGCACAAGCCTTTGCGCGTCGTGTTCCGTGATACCGGCTTTACAACTGATACGGTCAAAATAAACGTGGATCAGATCTTCAAGCAGTTGTCTCCCGGAACTGAAGTGAAATCAATCTGAGGAGGCAATGATGGATCAAACTCATCTTCAAATGCTGTTGAACACCCTGATTGCTTCCTGGGAAAATGAAGTCATTGAATTTAAGCAGGCTGGGAAAGATTATTCGACCGATGATATTGGAAAGTATTTCTCTGCTTTGGCCAATGAAGCGAATTTGCGCGAAGAAGAGGCCGCCTGGCTGGTTTTTGGAGTTCATAACAAAACCCGGCAAGTTGTCGGCTCCGACTATCGGTTGCAATTTGAGCGACTGCAAAGCACGAAAATGCAGATTGCTGAAAATACAGAGCCCAGTATCACTTTCCGGAATATTCATGAACTTCAAGATCCCAATGGGCGAGTAGTTTTCTTTGAAATCCCCGCAGCTCCCCGGGGACTGCCGATTTCGTGGAAGGGGCATTATTATGCACGAGCTGGCGAAAGCTTGACCCATCTTGGACTGGATAAGCTTGAT
>SZYA01000082.1 GCA_005843815.1 Chlorobium sp. | reverse complement strand
TTAACTTGCATTCTTTATTGATTTTGATATAATGAAGCCTGAACTCTTCCTCGCATGGAGAAGAAAAATAAACAAATTATCGACAAGATACAGATTCTCTGTCGTTCGTCCAATTATCATCTTTTTTGATGGCAAAGAAGCTTTTTGTATTAGCCGGTGAAGTTTCCGGAGATATGCATGCCGCTGGGGCTATTGCCGAGTTGCTGAAAGCAAGGCCGGATATCAAGGTGTTTGGGGTCGGCGGGGAAAAAATCAGGAAGCTTGGAGCTGAGCTGCTCTATGATACCGCTCAGATGAGTATCATGGGCATGGTCGAAGTGATAAAACATGCAGGGTTTCTCCGTCGGGTTATTCATGAACTCAAGGGGGCTGTGCTTCGTGAAAAACCTTCAGTTGCCCTTCTTGTGGACTATCCGGGCATGAACCTTATCATGGCTCGTTTTTTGCGTCAGCAGGGTATTCCTGTTATCTATTATATATCTCCCCAGGTTTGGGCATGGAAAGAGGGGAGGGTTAAGGCAATCAGGCGAGACGTTGACCGGCTGCTTGTTATCTTTGATTTTGAGGTTGAATTTTTCCGTCGCCACGGCATTAACGCGGAATTTGTCGGTCATCCTGTTATTGAAGAGCTTGCTGAACTGGCCTTTCCATCACGTGAGTATTTTCTGAAGCAGCATTCGATTGCTCCCGAAACCCGTCTTGTGGGTTTGTTGCCGGGAAGTCGGAAGCAGGAGATTGCCTATATACTGCCGGAGCTTTTAAAAGCAGCCCGTATGCTCAGTCGCGACTACCCGGTTGCTTTTCTTTTCGGGCAAGCACCTCATCTCGGACGGGAAGTCTATAGTGCCTTGTCGGAATACAGCGATCTCTCTATTGTGGAGTGTTCCGCCTATGAGGTGATGCAGTTCAGCGAGCTGGCGCTGGTGACCTCCGGCACGGCAACATTTGAATCGCTCTGCTTTGGTGTGCCAATGATTGTGGTCTACAAAACCGGGCAGCTTAATTACCAGATTGGGAAAAAACTGGTGAAACTGAAGAATATTGCGTTGGCCAATATTGTTGCAAAAGGGCTCTTGAGCAGCGACAGGGCCGTCCCTGAGCTGCTCCAGCACAAAGCGAACGGAGAGGAGATATACCGCCAGTCACGGGTGATTCTTGACGACCCGGCAGTGGCCAGTGCGATGCGTCGTGAGCTGCTTGCTGCACGGGCAAAACTGGCTGAGGTTTCGCCCTCACCCAGAGTTGCAGCTATTTTGCAGGAATACCTTTAACGAAAGAGGAGACACTCATGGAAAAAACGCTCGATTATCTCACCCATCATCCGGTATTTTTTGTTATTGCGGTCATCATATCGGTGATGATTCTGTTCTCTTCGCTCAAAAAAATTGTGGAGCTTCTTCTCATGGTTGCAGCTCTTGTGGTGCTCTATGCCGCCTGGCTCTACCTCAGTGGAGGGCATGTGCCTGAAGGATTCCGGAGTATAGAGCAGTTCTTTAACCACTGGTTCCATGTTTTGGGAGACGGAGCCACATCTCTTCTGAATCTCTTTAAGGCTTCCAAGAGAGAACTGTTATAGATGGAGGGGGAGAATAGTGCCTCTCCCCTGTGCCTTACGCGTTTTCCCGGAGCAAATCTACCATCTCATATCCGGCAAGGAATGTCTGCATGTCGAGCTGTTCGGAGGCTTCGAGCCATTCTTCTACGGTAGCTGCTGGCTCTCGAAGTAGCTCCTGCATGATAAACCACGCCACGAGGACGCTGAAGCGCTGTTCGCGGAACCAGGTTTTGAAGTGGCGCTCGTCAAATTGCAGCAGACGACCAAGATGGTGACGGTTAGCGTTGTTCAGGGTTTTGATGCCATCGAGCAGACGCGCTTCGAGCGTGGCATCTGCCTCCGCTGCCGGTTTGGGCGTGAGCAGGCAGACGAGCAGGTCTGGCAGGTTCTCGCCCGGAATACCAATTAAGCTGGACTCCGCATAGATTGCCCGCAGAGCGTCGCTCATCAGCCAGTCGTCAATGACGTTCTGGTTGAGCGACCCGGTTGCGGTGAGCATCTGTTGCAGTGCGTCGAGGATAACCCAATGTTTCGCAATGGTTTCATAAGCCAGGCCATCATCGCTGCTCAGGCCAAGAGCGGTCTGGAGCTTGCGTGATTCGGGAGTTTTCTTCAGGACACCTGGCAGCAAAAGCGCTTGCTTGTAGAGTTCCATCGCTTCTGACACAAGGTTTTCTGGCACCTCAAGCGGTTTTTCCATGAGTTCGCTGAACTGCAGTGCAACCTCGCGGAGCAGTGTGGCCAGGGTTGTTTCAAACGTCTCTTCAACAAGTACCGGATCAGTCGGAGCAAGCGCCGTCGTGATGATGCGGTGGAGTGGCGTGAGGCTCATGGTGAGCGCTGCCAGCTCGATGGATGGAACGCCGCCTCCGTTGAGTTCCGCCGCAAGTCGGTAGTAAGGTCTCAGCTTTGAGGGATGAACCTCCCTGAAATCAAGGAAGACGTTGTACTTGTAGCCATCCACAGCAACCATCATGCCATTGTAGGCAATCTCCTGGCAGGATCGGATAAATTCCAGGCCACTGGCATGATCCCTGAAGACAACAAAGGTGTTCTCCTGATGGCTCAGGTTGAGGCCGTGAGAGAGAGAGCTTTGCCGGATCTCGCCATTTTGACGGTAACCTACTGACATTTTGATCCAGCCGGTAGCCTGTTCAAAGCAGTTGTTGAAAACGACCAGAGCGGTTTCATTGTCGAGCCGATTCGAGTAGGCAAAAATATTCTCATTGACCATCCCATCCGGTGAATAGAGATCGTAGAGAAAGAAGTTGCGCACCTCGGCAAAGAGCGGGCGCTTCTTCATGATCGGGAAAATCTCGTGATAGTGGCGCCAGACAAGATGATCGTCCGGTTGTTCGTCATAACAGGCTTTCGCGTACTCCATGCCGTACTTCTCAGTAAAACCTTCAACCTGTCCATGGCCAAACATTGGTAGTCCGGGCATGGTGAGCATCATCATGCAGACACCGAAATATTTATCCCCCCGCCCAAATTGTTCAATGGCGGTATCTTCATCAGGGTTGTTCATGAAGTTGACATACCGCTTGAGAATTTCGGGGTCGAATTCAAGGATGTTCTTGATCAGGTATCGGTATTTGGCATTATCCTCTTTTTTCAGCAAGTGCATAAAGGCGCTGTTATAAACCCTGTGCATGCCAAGGGTGCGGACAAAATAGCCTTCAAGCATCCAGAATGCCTCAGCAAGCAGAAGCGTATCTGGTACCTCCTGTTGAATGCGGTCAACTACTTCCCGCCAAAACTCTTCGGGTATGGCGGCATCAAATTCTGCCATACTCATGCTGCAGGAAGAGCGTGAAGGGATGCCTGCGCTGTGACCATCAAGCGGGAACCAGTGAAGTGGCGGCGCTCGTTCAC
>SZYA01000046.1 GCA_005843815.1 Chlorobium sp. | reverse complement strand
ACTGTGTCACGTAACTGGCTGAAAGTCCATTCCCTGCTTTTTCCCATGGAGCCTTGATGAGCTTCCATACAGGATTGTTTACCATCCTGTCGATATCTTTGTAAAAGTTTACTGCACCCTCAAAGCCAGTGTAGGGGCCGCCGTAGTCGTAGCTGTGAAGCTGTTTCAGCGGAATTCCCATCTTCTGCACCACATACTTCTCCTTGATACCGGCGCAGAAAATATCCGGCTTGTAGATCTCAATCAGCTTTTCAGACTCATAGTGGCTGAGGTCATCAACAACAAGCGACTTTTTGGTCATCTGCTTCATCATTCCCTCATACCCATTGATCTCCAACCCCTTCTCTTTCAAAGCGTCAAGCTCCGCCTCAGTTTTTCTCGGATTGTAAAGCTCGGGATCGGCGACAACTTTCAGCTCCTCAATATTCTTGCTGTCAGCATCAACCTTGATCTTCGGCAATACCTCACGACCTTCATAGTCGTCACGGTGCGCAAACTCATACCCTGCGGCCACCGTTGTCATTCCAAGCTCGGCAAAGAGATCCTGGTAATGGTGAGCACGTGATCCACCGACAAAAAGCATGGCGGTTTTCCCTTTAGTTCTCGGAAGAATCTCCTCAATCACCGCCTTCACATTAGGAGCCTCCTCTGCAATAACAGCTTCAACCCGAGCTTTAAGCTCCTCATCACCAAAGTATTCAGCAATTTTTCTCAGTGACTTTGCTGTTGATTCGGCGCCGACAAAGTTCACCTTCATCCACGGAATCCCGTACTTCGTCTCCATCATGTCGCCCATATAGTTGATGGAGCGGTGGCAGAGAATAACGTTAAGGTCTGCCGTATGGGAATTCTCAATCGCACGAACCGTCGAGTTGCCGCTAAAGGAGGCAACCAGCGTAATGCCAACTTTTTCAAAAATGCGCTCAATCTCAAAAGCATCACCACCGATGTTGTATTCGCCAAGCAGGTTGAGCTTGAACTTTCCTTCACTCGGGGTATTGTCGCGGCCAACCATGTGCTTGAAAACACCGTTGTTGGCAATGTGGTGGCCTGCCGACTGACTGACGCCCCTGTACCCCTCGCAACTAAAGCCGAAAACGTTGCAATCTCCAAACTTCTCCTTCATCTCTCTTGATGCGGCATGCACATCATCTCCAATCAAGCCGACCGGGCAGGTCGAGAAGATGGCGATAGATTTTGGGTGAAAAAGGTCATAAGCCTCCTGTATCGCAATTTTCAACTTCTTTTCACCACCAAAGACAATGTTCTCCTCCTGCATATCAGTCGAAAAACAGTAGGGGATGTAGTTTTCGTCCATCAGAGTCTCTGGTTTCGTCTGGTTACGACGGGTCAACCAGGCATAAAAACTGCATCCAATCGGGCCGTGTACAATGTTGACAATGTCGCGAGTCGGTCCGAGCACCACACCTTTACATCCAGCATAAGAGCATCCTCGCTGCGTGATGATTCCCGGAACGGTACGCACGTTGGCCTGTACTTCGGGAATGATCTCAGGGTCGTTGATCACAATCGACTTTGCCCGTTTTTTTGCCACCTTGGCCGGGTATTTTTGAATCAGCTCCTCCCTCACCTGGGCCGGATCTGGAATAAATATGTTCGCCTCCATGGAACTCTCTCCGTTTACACCTGTTAAATGTTGATCGTTAGTTCAGCGCGGTATCACCCGTTTCACCTGTCCTTACCCTGATGGTTTCGACAATCGGGGTCACAAAAATTTTGCCATCACCCGCTTTACCTGTCTGGTTGGTCTGGATAATGGTGTCAATTGCTGTTTTGCATAACTCATCGGGAACGACAACCGTCACAATTCGCTTTGCTACCAGCCTTGGGGCATTGCCAAGCTGTGCAATTGCCTCTGGATGACCCGCTTCAGCGCCTCTGAGAATGTCGTAATGAACCTGCCCCTTTCCGCGACCCATCACTCTGCCGGTGGCTGTGAAAGCGGGAATACCTGCATCGATCAGCGCCTTTTTGGTCGCGTTCACTTTGTTAATCCGTATGACAGCAATAATCTCTTTCATTCAAGCCTCCTTCGCTGCAAGCAACGGTTCAGTTTCTCTTTCGCCGGTGCTTATGGTATAAACCTCTTCAACGGCTGAAACAAAGATCTTTCCATCACCAAATTTCCCATCCGGGCCTGACTTTGCCTGCTCCATGATGGCTCTTATCACGAAATCCTTGTCATTATCGGGCACCACCACAAAGAGCATCTCTTTTGGAATTTCATCATAGACCACATCGCCTACGCGAAGACCGCGCTGCTTCCCTCGACCTACAACCGAAATTTTCGTTACAGCCGGAAAGCCTGCCTCAAGCAATCCCTGCATGACATCATAAACCCTTTCCGGCCTGACGATTGTTCTGATCATTAACATCTCTCTTTACTCCTTTTTTTAGTTAGCGATACCAAATTCAATGAGAAGCGCTTCCAGCTCTTCAATTTCGAGCGGCTTGGGGATAACAAACATCTTGTTTTCATCAATTTTCCTTGCAAGAGCCCGGTACTCATCAGCCTGTTCGTGGGTCGGATCATACTCAATAACCGTTTGGCGGTTGATCTCGGCACGCTGTACAAAGTTGTTGCGAGGCACAAAGTGAATCATCTGTGTGCCGATTTTCTTCGCAAGCTCTTCAATCATCTGGCGCTCGTTGTCAACATTACGGCTGTTGCAGATAAGACCACCAAGCCTCACACCACCTGCGTCAGCATATTTCAGAATACCCTTACAAATGTTGTTTGCTGCGTACATGGCCATCATCTCACCTGAGCAGACGATGTAGATCTCCTCTGCTTTTCCATCGCGAATCGGCATGGCAAATCCTCCGCAGACAACGTCACCGAGAACATCGTAGAACACATAGTCAAGCTCCCATTCATCATCGAAAGCTCCAAGCTGTTCGAGGAGGTTTACCGAGGTGATGATACCTCGGCCTGCGCAACCTACACCTGGTTCAGGACCACCGGATTCGGTGCAACGGGTGTTTTTGTACCCTGGTTTGATGATATCTTCAAGCTCAACCTCTTCACCCTCTTCGCGAAGGGTATCGAGCACTGTTTTCTGCTGTAGTCCGCCAAGAAGCAGGCGGGTGGAGTCAGCCTTAGGATCGCAGCCAATAACCATGACTTTTTTACCCATCTCCGCAAGACCGGCAACCGTGTTTTGTGTTGTGGTTGACTTGCCGATGCCACCTTTTCCGTAAATAGCTACTTTTCTCATTGTTGTGACTTTTTAGGTTATCGTTGCCTTTATCATCAACTATTCAGGCTAAACTTATTGTTATCCTTAATAGTTATGGTTTTATAAAGCAAGATGCGTGCCAAAGCTTCCGTATTATCGTAATTTTTTATAAAAAAATTGGTGAGACGCTCTCTAAGCCCCATGG
Organism: Chlorobium sp.; assembly: GCA_005843815.1. Classification (GTDB taxonomy): domain Bacteria; phylum Bacteroidota; class Chlorobiia; order Chlorobiales; family Chlorobiaceae; genus Chlorobium. Next base: position 55,348 of record SZYA01000046.1, on the reverse strand, counting down.
ATAAAGGGCTTCCAGCTTTTACGGCGAGACTTTATTTTAAGTCAGGGGGCCGAATTGATTCTTGCAAATAATCATGAAAGGAAAAAAGAGCTACAAACCTGTAGGAATCCGATAAAAGCCACATTTTAGTAGAAAGTTTGGCGCTTTCAGCAGACTGGGTAATTGCGAAGTTATTGGGGTAATCGTTGGAGGATGTTGCAGATGTATAGAACGGTAATGAAAAACCCCGAAAGAACCTTCTCTATAAAAAGATTCTTTCGGGGTATGGTAAGTCAGTGAGAAGGTTAGACTCTCAGAGCAACTCTCTACCTGTCGGCAAGTTCTGGAAGGAGTTTCATGAAATGCTCAATATTATCAGGATGGGAGATTGATAACGCAGAAAGTGTCTGCTGGAATTTTGTATAGACAACATTGGCCCTTTTGAGCTCATAGCTTTCCTTCTCTCCGTTTACCACCAGTTCAAGATCATAGATAAACCAGGCAATTTCTGCATCTTGTTTTTCGACAGGTACGAGATTCGGAAGCGCTTCGAAATAGCTACGATCAATAGAAATTGCCAATTTTTTGCTCCATGAATTCAAAATAGAGCCCTTGAAGATAAGCTGAGGCACAAGGCTCTCCCTCATGGCCGAAACATAATCTGGTTGCGGAAAGTTCGACTGCGCAGACCAATCCATCAAAGAGTTTGTCTTTGGATCCTTCATGTAAAAGTTGAATGGATCCCGAGCATCTCCAGTGATAAAAGCTGACTGAATCTCTATAGCTCCAAAATCAGTTATTTTACCGGAATCATCATAAGCGACGAGAACCAGATCAAGAGATCCGGAAGATTTACCATAAGCATCAGTCAACTCAACCTCGGTCAGAGAGCTCCAACGAACTCCCTCAGGGAAAAAGAATGAGGCGGCATCATCAGTAATAAGCCACTCTTCACGAAAACGAACAGGGCATGTAATTACGGCTTTATTGTTATGAAGAAGAGAGCATACCCCAAGAGGATTTTTTGGATTCTCATTGGTGCAGTTGGGAACACGGTTATTGAAAGGACAATGGTGGTGAGAGCGATACCGTTGTGCCTTGGAAGAGAGATCTGATGTTGTAAAACCAAAGACCTCAGCAAGCGGATGATTTAAATAGTCCATACTGAAAGAATTTTGCGACGCTGTGGGTTTGAAATGACTTAAAGAGCTGATTTGTGTTATCTGCTCCTCTTGGTCAATATTGAGGTTAATGGTATCGAGCGGTGTTATGCCGGTGTTCACGGAATCAGGCAAAGATGTTTCAAGGTGAGTTGCTGCCATGCCAATCGTCGTATCCTCACTTTCATCCGGTTCAGGCTCAACAGCTCTTAAAAACGGCACAACATCATCAAAATCATGGTGAGGCAACTCTGCATGGGCTGCTGATTCTGTGCTGGCGGAATCGTCAACATCAACCAAAACATCCTCCAAGGGGATCTGAAATGGCACCAATGGAGTCTCAGTCAGAATATCTGGCACAAAATTCTGATATGGCGCTCCGTTTACGAGATCCATACTTTGCTGCAGTTGATCAACGTGCAACTGCTCATTCTTGCCAATTTGCAGGAGCCTCTTTTTAACATCGGCATCATCCACCTCCGCAGCGAGCGTGTAAAAAACATCTCGTTTTTGTTTTTTAATCTCAGCCATAGAAGAGAAAAAGTCGAGCAAATCCTTATTAATAAACATCTTTTGTGCTTTTTTCTATGGATTCAATAAGAGTCTTTGTGTAGTTCTTTTGTATTTGCATATCGGCATCAAGCTGCTGCAACATATCAAGAATTCTTGACTGTACTCTTTCGTCAAGTGTCGAATATCTTAAAACATTCTGGATATGGTTCGAGTAAATGGAAATAACCGATTCCTCGCTTTGCTCAATGGCGCATATTTTGTGGAGTAATTCTTGTTTTTCGATCATGGTTGAAATACGTTAGAGAATGGCTTCTTTAAAACCAAGAATGCTCCCTCAGCAGAGCGAAAAAATACTTATAAGAATACGATTTATTCTCCATCTTTCCTAAGAAGAAATCTGTAACCTGTTACCGCAGCATTTTCAAGCAACTCCTAAAAAGGAGGGCAGGCGCTGTCCACTTTCATCCCCAATGTTCCGAGGCAGGCAGACTGGAACTTCCGCTGGCGCTTCCCGAATTCTGAAGGGCTATCAACTCATCCCAATTCACTTTGCCAAGCTCCTCCACGGTGCACGAAAAGCCCTCCTTTTTGATGAATGCAATAAGGCGCGCACTCATCTTTGCGTCAGTTTTCAATTTCTCAATGAACCCCCTTGCCTGTTCTTCTGACATAACTCCCTCCGCATATCTGGTTTTGAGAAAATAACACCCATCGTAAATCAAACAGATTACCCTCAATAAAAGTTCATTAGCCAAGCGAATGAAATTGCACTAAAGAGGGCAATGTTCATAACGTGTTATCCTGCAGAGAGTGGAGGATGTTTCAGTTTTCCGGTTAATTTTATAATGTTATAGTACTCAGGCAACCAGGAGATGCTGTTGATGTAATAATCATTATTATCGTTGTAATAGAATCCCTTATTGTTTTTTCGAATACACTCTCTGAGGCGTTGCAGTATAGCCGATGAGAGAGGGGATCCAGCAGTTTCAGTTGCAGCGTATACCGCACTGTAAAAGAGCGCATTCTCTAAAGTCTTGCTTTTTGATGGTTCAGTGTACTCTTTCTCAAAAAATGCCGAAAAAAGACGAAGCACACCAAGAGCGCGGCTATCCCCGTAAAGATAATAATCAGCAGCAATTCTAAGTGGTACCCTTACGGCATCCCATCCATAGTCAACCGGTTTTCCGGGCAGTTCAACAAGTGTTCCATTCTGGTCAACAGCAATCCAGTCAGGAACAAAACCTCCCTTATTCTCTTCGCCAGGGGAATCGAGAAGGCGATCGAGGATGAAGTATGTCGTATCGACAAGCTCAAGCCAGCGCTTGTCACCACTGACTTCAAAAAAAAGCTTGAAATGAGAAGGTGCATAGTAGGAGGGGTTCAAGGCAATAATTTCACCATCCCGGTTATTCTGTTTTGGCCAGGGAAGAAAATAGAGCCTGCCTTTGATGATCGATGTCTCTTGATCAAGAACACTCTCAAGCACCCCTTTTGCCAGTGTCATGTAGCTCTTGTCACCCCACTTACGTGAAGCAAGAATAAGGCTGTATGCGTAATCAATATCGGCATCAGATGCTGCTTTTGTATCGATAATTTTGCCATCTTCAAAATGCCATGCCAGTAACCTGTCACCATGAGAATTCTTTCTAGAGAGTTGTGCTTCAGTCCAGGTAAGGCACTCATCAAATGTTTTGCGGTCATCCAGCAGCACAGCTCGAATCATCCCGTAGGCCTGCCCCTCAGATACGGTATCATTATTATTTTTTGGGCGAAAAACCCTCCCCCCACGAATAAAGGTCTGTTTATAGTGAGTCCAAGAGAAGAAAGCAATCTCCTCAGGATTTTGTGGAACAATAGCGCAGTTTATTGAAAGTAACGGAAGAATAAAAACAGACAACAGTAAAAAAAAACGCCTCATTTTCTGTTGAAATGAAAAAGTCCACTCAGCAAAAGAAGCTGAAAACCCATCCAAAAGACATTGACACCGAGTATGCTCTGAACACCATCATTCGTCATCAGCCTCACAATTCCCCAAGTGAATGTTACAAAAACTGTAGCAATCAGTAGTAATTGTGGCCAAAGACTCTTCCATGGAACATTTGAGGAGTTACCCTTTGGAGTTACCTGAAAACCTTTCTTGCTGATATTCAGTATGCCAACAATTGAAGCACTCAAATAGACAGGCATAGAGAGAGCGGTCAGCATCTGTACCTTGATCATATTGCCGAGTTTATACTTTTTCTTAACCATACTCCCGTAAAAAACGAGATTAGATAGGATGAAGAATGGAATAAATGTAATAGAATAGATAAAGGAATCAATATTATAGGAGTTGATATCCAGAAAGATATACATGATGGGACCTGCCATCAGTATAAAATATGCTATCCCAATAAAATAGTAGGTTGTAGATATGAAATATTCAAGCCACTGTTCAGGGCGAAGAGACTTTATGTCGGTAAAAAAGATTTTAACAAGTTTTCGAAAAAGTTGTGATGTTCCCAATGCCCAGCGGTTCTGCTGTGTAAAGTAGGCAGCCAAATCCTCAGGAGCCATACCAAACGTATAAGCTTTGTGAATAAAAAATGATTTCCAGCTTTTTGTATGGAGCTTCAGTGAGGTGGCAATATCCTCTGTTACGGTCTCTTCATCAAAATTACCAACACTATTTAACGCTGCGCGACGGAAAACAACATTTGTGCCACAACAAAACATTGCCTTGTTTATTGTTTTGCCAAGACAGATATACTCATAAAAAATAGCCTGTTGGTTATGCGCGGTCATCGCGACAGTGCTTTCGTCTCCATTTGAATAGAACTGCGGGGTCTGAACAAACGCAAGCTGTGCATCAGCTTCAAGAAAAGGGACAAGTGTCTTCAAAAACACGGGCATGGGGTTCTGGTCGGCATCAAAAATAGCGACATACTTTTCATCAAGAGTTTTCAACACCTCATTAATCATGCCAGCCTTCGCCCCACGGTTGTCACTGCGGGTAAAGAGATTAACGCCCAGTTGTTCTGAAAGTTCCTTGGCTTCAAGCTTGTAACTTTCAATAGTTGAGTCATCCAGAAGGTAAACATTCTTGTTTTCATAGGCGATGTTTTTGCATGTCAGGAGTGTTGTTTCGATAATTTCCCTCGATTCATGACGAGCTGGTATTAAAATGGCCACAGAGGCATCCTCGCCAGGGCTCATCTGTGGCGGTGTTAATGGATTTAAATTTTCGCGCAACACATCCACAAAAAAGAAAAAAGAGTGGAACAGAATAAAAATTTCCGCGACAAAAAAAATCAGACTAAAGATGAGCTCAAACGGAGTGAATGGCGCAATCAAGATATAATAAACTCGAACACCAACATAGATGGCGAGCAGAACTAACAGCAATACTATCTGTACAATCAGAAACCAGGAATTTTTCTTGTCACGCATTTTTCTCGAAATTTATAAAAGCATAATTAAAAAAACCACCGGATCTCTGTTTTAAGCAGCTTGTCTTCGTAGAAAGCCTTGGTTGCCCAAGAATACTGTCCCTCAATTGAGGTGGAAAAGTGGTTACTCCAGTCGTGATACAACATTGCACGAATCTGGTGCGATATATTATTTTCAGGTTCAGCAATAATTTTGTAAGAAGTTGAATAATAAGTTTCATTCACACCCTGAAAAAGTTCATCATTAAAATAGTTTCGGAACTCCATACCTAATGAGTGAGTGTTAAACGATGCAGGACTCCAGTAGATATGAGGTGTCGAACTGGAGAATCCATAGTTCTGAAACCGGTAAGCAAGATTCAGGTGCCTCTGTCCAAAGAGGAGATGAGCGGTAACATCACCGCCAGTGGTATGACTTTGGTTAGCATCTGAATAGTTTGCAATATCGTAGTCCATGCCTGCATTCCAGTTGCGATAACCGTCGTATGTAACGCGTCCCTGTAATCTATTTCTTTTGAGTCCTCTCCGAAATGTCTCCGCATTATCAATCACCTCTTCACGACGAAAGGCAAATCCAAGGTGAATGTTATTCAGTGGCTCGCTTTGAGTTTCTACAAAGCCGGTATGAGCGCCTGTTGATTTTCCGGAGTTGACGTGATAGCCATAAGCGCCCCGAAACAGGATATCAGGTATGTTTCGGTATTCAAACCCTGTCGTTATATTATGTTGGCTGACGTTTCCTGTTGAATTTTCAAAACGAAACGACTTGTGATCCAGACGCATAAAACCGGAGAATTGGTCCCCATAAGGCCACGAGATCGAGGAATAGGCTCCTGAATAGGTAACATTCATGCTTTTCCATTCACTCTTGACATATTCGGCACCACTATGGAGTAGCGGCATGGAAGAGAGGATGCTGTTTTTCTGTTGCGCCAGTGCGGCCTGACGATGTCCAGGCATCTCGGTCAACAAAAGTTTATACGTCTCCCTAGCCTCTTTCCAGCGACCATTCTGCATAGAGAGCTGTCCAAGGTCAAAAAGTGCTTCAGGCTCATTGGGCTCAATCAGCAACCACTCCCTGTATGCTTTGAGTGCCGGTCGATAAGCACCGCGATAATAATTCTTTTTGGCCGTTGCTTCAGCCTTTAGCTCTTTGCTCTCAGGATATGCGCGAACACCTTCATCGTACGTAGCCGTAGCTTTTCCATATTTCGCTATCCATCCAAGCACACGCCCCTTTTCTCGATACGCCTTTATGCGAAAATAATCGCTGTGATGGTTACTGTCGCTGGCAATCAATTTGTCATAACTGCCAAGGGAGGTTGCATACTCTTTCTGCCAACTCGCAATCTCAGCCTTGATTAACAACGCGGTCTGGTTTGTTCGATTTTTGGGTGAGCGTTGGATCAGCTCCTCACATATCTTTAACGCTTCGGTTAAGTCCCCTCGCCCCAAAGCAAGATTTGCCTTGGTTTCAAGGAGAGAAATATCCTTAGGATAGTACTTTTCAACACAGTCCAGTAACTTTTTCGCCTCCACCAACTCTTTGACTGCTGAAAGCTTATAAACAAAAGCGATCGCGTAATCTTTCTGTCTGTTTTTTTCAAAAAGTTTCTGGTAATACTCGCTCGCGGTTACATACTGTTTGCTGTTATAGAGCACATCAGCATATTCGCGCTGAATGGCATTACTAGTATCACCGGAACTGACAACAGTATCAAGGAGTTTCAGCGCTGTATCCCAACGTCCAGTCCACGAATATGCTCTGGCCGCATTAAGTATCACCTGAGCATTCTGAGGATCAATTTTTCTCAACTGCTCATACAACGGAAGAGTCTTTTCGGCATTTTGCACAGCCAAATAGAGTTCGATAACTTTCTTCAAAACAAAAGCATCCTTTGGGTATAACTCCACAAGTCTGGCAGCGACCTCATCTCCATCTTTATACTCTTTATTGGTAAAGAGGGTTGACGCAAGTTTCAGCGTTGACTGCTTGTCGAGAGTGCCATCCCTGAACAAATCCATCGAGACAGGAGTAACGGTTGAACTCTCTTGAACACGGTTTTTGGGTGTTTTTGCTTTTTTTTGCTTTGCCGCATGACCTATACAAGGTTCAGTCAGTATGGCAATACCAGCCATGGCGATAAAAAAAAATGCTTTACGTGATCTCATCACTTTACGCAGTAATTTAGAGATATATAATTAAAATTAATGACTCAGAGTTACTCCAACGGTCATCTCATGAGAAAAACCTGCCAACCTGACTTGCCACTAAAACAAAAACGAACTGATGGTTATACTATCTATTATTACCTCTCCTGTTCAAGGGTAACCAACGCCATGAACGCTACATATTAGCACAGGAAACCACATTCCAAGTTTGGACTTAACCCCCCTATTATACTAAAGCTTTATCAAATAAACAAAATTAACCCGGAGAGAAATCACTGCCAGTTTATTCGCCAGCTTATTTTCTTTGTTATATAGTGCGCACTGGAGAAAGTTGAGCCATGTAGAAATTTGAGCTTGGAATAAATAATAATTTTGTATTTTTTCCTATCTGACACGAACTGTGTGCACAAAGAATAAATGTTAAAGAAAAGATGAAAACACTCCTTGTTGTTGCTTTTATTGCGGGCTCTCTCATTGGCTGTATGAGTGCAGCCGACCATGCTTCTCAATTACCTCAACCATCCGGACGAGAGTTGACTGCTGGCGCTGTTCAGCGAGACATTCGCAAGGGGATGACCCAGGCTGCAGTCGCTGATGCCCTTGGCTCGCCAAATATCGCAGCTAGAGATCTTGATGGAAAAGAGAGCTGGGTTTACGACAGGATTGCCACCGAGGCTTCCTACTCCGCAGGAACCAACGGAATTCTTTCCGTGCTTCTTGGTTCCCGAAACGCCGGTGCGATCTCCTCTTCACAAAAGAACCTGACGGTGATTATCAAGTTTACCAATGGTATTGTCAGCGACTACTCATACCACAGCAGCAAATTTTAAGGAGAAGGCATGAAGCACACGATACTTGCCTCCGTACTCAGCGCATCACTTGCCCTCGGAGCATGTGATGCCACATTTCAGCCGGTAGCCCGAAAAACCCAGTTGCAGGTGCGTGAAGCCCAGTCACGACTCTACGATGTCAGCGACCTGAAACTGGTGATGAAAGCGCTCATGAATACCCTGCAGGATGACAACTTTATTGTTCAGCAGGCCAATGTTGATTTGGGTCTTTTGACCGCCCAGAAAGAGGTTGATATTGAAAATCCCGCTGAATCATTTTTTGCCAGAACATTTACTGATCGTCCCGAGTATAAAAAAAACAGTATTACCGAAGCCTCTGCCAATATCAGTGAATTTGGAAAGCAGATCAGGGTACGCATCAACTTCAGATACAAGGAGCTCAACAATAAAGGGGGAGTGATGCGTGTTACTCAGATTGAAGATGATCGATACTATCAGGACTTTTTTGCTAAAGTAGACAAATCACTCTATCTCGGAAAGCAGAAAATCCAGTAAACACTATGAAACAGGGGTGAGCATGTCAGAAGAGAAGAGTAGCCTGTCTTGCTGTTCAGTGGCCGGGAGCGTTTCTTTACAGGGAGAACGTCTTAGTTGGAATGAGTACTTTATGAGTGTTGCTCATCTGATATCTCGCCGGGCAACCTGTACACGCGGTCACATTGGCGCGGTCATTGTGCGGGAGAACAATATTCTGTCAACAGGCTACAACGGTGCCCCTTCAGCCCTTCCTCATTGCAGCGACAACGGCGGAACCTGCCGGATTTATAAAAGTATCCACCCCGATGGTACCATCGAAGAGAACTGCGTCAACACCATACATGCTGAAATCAATGCCATTGCCCAGGCAGCAAAACATGGCGTTTCCATCAGGGATTCCGGTATTTACATTACATCCAGCCCCTGTATTCACTGTCTCAAAGTGCTCATCAACGTAGGGATCAAGACCATCTACTACGCGAACCCCTATAAAATAGAGCATATAGCGGAACTGGTCAAGCTCTCGGGGATCCAGTTGGTACAGGTAACCGTCGATTCTATCGGAAGGAGTTGACCATGCACGAGGCCGACGACACCCGCTGCATGAGGCGCTGCCTTGAGCTTGCCCGGCAGGGAGCGGGGCGCGTGAGCCCCAACCCCATGGTTGGAGCTCTCCTTGTCGCTGATGGAGAGATTATTGGAGAGGGTTACCACCACCATTTTGGCTCTCCCCATGCAGAAGTGGAGGCCATCAAATCCGTTACTGATCAGAAAAAGCTTTTCGATGCAACGCTCTACGTATCGCTTGAGCCCTGCAGCCATTTAGGCAAAACCCCACCCTGCAGTCAGCTTATTATCGAAAAAGCCATTCCGCGCGTCGTCATCGGTTGTGGTGACCCCAATCCCGACGTTTCAGGGAAAGGAGTTGCGCAACTTCGTGCTGCCGGAGTTTCGGTTACCGAAGGGGTGCTCGAGCCTGAGTGTCGGAGAGCCAATGAGGCATTCATCAAAAGCCACACCTTTGGGCTCCCTTTTGTCACCATAAAACTTGCCCAGACCCTCGACGGTAAAATTGCAACCACTCTTGGTGCCTCCCATTGGATCACCGGAGAGGAGGCAAGGAGTGAAGTACACCGTATGCGCAGCATTCATGATGCTATTCTGATTGGTGAGGCGACAGTTACGGCTGACGATGCCCATCTCACCGTCAGGCACTGTGCCGGTCGAAATCCTCTTCGCGTTGTGCTCGATCGTCACCTCCGTCTCTCACCCGAAGCTAAAATATTTGATGGCGCAGCGCCCACTCTCCTCTTTGTATCATCCTCATGGGAGCGATTGCCGAAGGCAGAGCAGTTTCGGCAAAGGGGAGTGACCGTTCTTTTTGTTGAAGAGCATGCAGGGGAACTTGATCTCCGTCAGGTGCTTCAGGAGTTGCATCAACGGCATATCCTCTCCGTGATGGTCGAAGGAGGGAGCCGTCTCTCAGCCTCATTTATTCGTGCGGGACTTGCTGATAAAATTACTATGTTTATAGCTCCAAAACTCTTTGGAGGTGACGCGTTGAGCGCTTTTGCCCCGCTTGGCATTGATTTGCCTGGCCAGGCAGTTAAGCTGCGCTTCGAGCCACCCCGATTTTATGGGATTGATATGCAGGTGGTTGCCTATATCCAGGCACAAACGGCATCAACCTGTCAGGCTGAGCGATAACCAAAATTCCGATCAAGAATGGCAAAAAGATTTGCGCGAAAACGATATCCGCTGCTTGAGCGCTTTGTCGACAATGGTGATCTCGGCAGGTTGCTCCTGCGTGTTCCCCTTGCCCTGCTCATACTGCCTCACGGCATTCACAAGCTTCTGTATGGATATGGTTTTGTAGAGGCCACGCTTATCAAAGCAAGGCTTCCCGGCTACCTGTCGCACGGAATCCTTATTGGTGAAATTGTTGCACCACTGCTCATACTGCTTGGCATCTACATTCGTCCCGCTGCGCTCTTGCAGGTTGTTGTCATGGTTATGGCTATCTACCTTGTTCACTCCAGAGATATTTTCTCATTCACCGAACAGGGAGGCTACGCCCTTGAGTTGCAGATGCTTTACCTCACAGGTTCACTTGCGGTGTTCTTTCTGGGAGCGGGGCGCTTCAGTCTCTCAAAAGAAGGCCGCAAAAGGTATTAAGAAAAGGGAAAAATGGAACAATGTTTACCGGGATAATCAAGCATGTCGGTCGGGTCAGAGGGGTAACACGACGGCAGGGCGCTCTCCGTCTTATGGTACACTACACCAACCCTGAGGAGTTCAGCAATCTTTTGCCCGATGAGAGTGTTAGTATCAATGGTGTCTGCCAGACCGTTGTCACACGAGGAGAGGGGTGGTTCGAAGTTGAAACGGTCGAAGAGACTCTTGCCAAAACAACATTTGGCGACCTTCAGAACGGATCGCTGGTTAACCTTGAACGAGCCCTCCGTCCCATTGATCGCCTCGGTGGCCATTTTGTGCTCGGCCATGTTGATTGTGCCGCAACCATCCAGGATATCCGGCAGCTTGCCTCCAGTCGAGAACTCTGGATAACCTTTCCGCATGAGTTCAGTCACCTCCTTGTCTCTGCCGGATCCATCACCATTGATGGCATCAGCCTCACGGTTGCCAGGCTCAAGGCTGACCGCTTTGCTGTGGCAATTATCCCCTTTACCTTTGCACACACCACCATCAACGATCTCAAAACTGGAAGCCGGGTGAACCTTGAGTTTGACATCCTCGGCAAATATGTGGCCCGTCAACTTGCAGGAGCCTCCATGCCGATAAGGGAGGTTTCAACAGTTACCGAAGCGTGGCTTCTGCAGCAGGGATTTTAATGGCACGCAAAGAGAACATGCAGCCCGACCTTTTTGGCGTTTCATCTACTCCTGAAACAAGAGGCTCTTTTCAGCCACTTGCCGAGCGGGTGCGTCCCCGTACCCTTAACGATATCGCCGGGCAGAAACATCTTGTCGGTCCTGACGGGCCGATTCGAAATTTCATTGCAAGCGGTCAGATGCCCTCCATGATCTTTTGGGGCCCTCCCGGTTCAGGTAAAACCTCCCTTGCCCTCCTTTGTGCCGAATCACTGAACTGCCATTTCCAACAGCTCTCCGCCATTGATTCCGGGGTGAAAGATGTCCGTAAAGCGCTCGACAACGCTGAAAAAGCACAACACCTAGGCCAGCGAAGCATCCTTTTTATCGACGAAATTCATCGCTTCAACAAAGCACAGCAGGATACCCTGTTGCATGCCATCGAGCAGGGGCTCATTATCCTTATTGGAGCTACCACCGAAAACCCCTCATTTGAGGTCAACGGAGCGCTTTTAAGCCGGATGCAGCTCTACATTCTCAAGCCACTTGCCCCGGAGGAGATTCAGGAGGTGATTCAGCGAGCGCTTAAAGAGGATCTCCGTTTCAGAAGCGAGCCTGTTGAGATCAATGATCTTGACTTTCTGCTCCAGTTTTCAGGAGGCGATGGACGCAAGGCGCTGAACGCCATTGAGGCAGCCATCTCCCTTCTTCCGGGTGGGATCTTTCCGAGGGTACTCAAAAGGGAGCACTTCGAAGCCGCCCTGCAGCATAAAGCGCCCAATTACGACAAAGGTGGCGAAAACCATTACGACACCATCTCTGCTTTTATCAAATCCATGCGGGGCTCCGACCCTGATGCCGCTCTTTTCTGGCTTGCCCGGATGATTGAGGGAGGTGAAGATCCCAAATTTATTGCCCGGAGAATGGTTATTTTTGCAAGCGAAGATATTGGCAACGCCGACCCTTATGCCATAACCCTCGCCATTTCGGTTTTTCAGGCTGTGGCCATGATCGGCATGCCCGAAGCACGCATCAACCTGGCACAGGGAGTCACCTATCTGGCCTCAGCACCAAAATCAAACGCCAGTTATCAGGCCATCAACGAGGCGATGAGCGATGCAAAAACCTTGCAGGATACCACGGTTCCGCTCCATCTGCGCAACGCCCCCACCAAACTCATGAAAAACGAAGGGTATGGAGCGGGGTACCGTTATCCCCACAGTTATCCTGAACATTTTATCGCGCAGCACTATTTCCCCCAAGGGGTGGAGCCCAAAGCCTACTATCGTCCCGGAGAGGAGGGGCGTGAAAAGTATATCAGAGAGCGCCTCATCCACCTCTGGGGAGAGCGATATAGCCCTTGATATGTTAGGAAACCAGAAGCGCTTTGTATATTGCAGCCCGACGTAACCACGCCAAAGAGGTGGACGGAGGATTTTTTTTTCATCAACAGAGATCAATTCATGAACAGGATCAGACCAGGAGCACTTTTTCTCTCTTTTCTTTTGCTGCTTATAACACCATTGCATCTTCGTGGTGAGGCTGTTTCAAGTGTCCGCCTCACCCTTGAGGATGCGGTGCGCATTGGGCTTGAAAAGAGCCGCACGCTTGAAATTGCAAGACTCGATCGCGCTATGGCCGACCAGAAAATCCGGGAGAGCTGGTCAGACGTTTTGCCTCACATCTCTGTCAGCAGCAGCTACACCCGAACGCTGAAACCATCTGTGCTACTCATGCCGCCAAACCAGATTGCTCCTACAGGTGTGCTTACAACAAGCTCCGACAACCAGGCACGGGGGTCAATTGACCTTCGTCAGACACTTTTCGACCAGTCGGCTTTTGCGGGGATAAGGGCGGCCGGCATTGTCCGCAACATGAGTGACGAAGCCTATCGGGGAGCCGAGGCCAACGTTGTCACCGACATCAAATTAGCATACTTCGATGCCCTGATTTCAAAAGAGCAGTTGCTGCTCCTTGAACAGAGTATGGCACGCTGGGAGCAATCACGAAAGGATACCCGGGCCATGTTCAGGCAGGGAGTTGTGGCCGATATCGATACTCTCAAAGCCTGGCTCTCCGTTGAAAACCTCCGCCCGGAGCTGATGCAGGCCGAAAATCGGGTGGCATCCTCTATGACCAGGCTCAAAAACGTCATGGGAATCCCGGTTGACAGCAGCGTGGCGCTTGGCAGCAAGCTGGTGGTCTCGGGAGCATCATACCCCACCGATATAGCTGAAGCATACCGAGAAGCGGTTGAGGCGAGGCCGGAGTTGCGTCAGCTCGACTATCAGGTGCAGGCTGAGGGAGAAAAGGTGAATGCAGCCCGTGCGGAACATTTTCCACTCCTCAGCGCCTTCGGAAAACTTGAGTCACAAACGGCATTCAAGGATGGTACTTCCCCCTCAAATGCAAACTGGCCCACCTCATCCTCTGTTGGTCTGCAGCTCACCATGCCCCTTTTTACCGGTTTTCGAATCAGTTCGAAGGTTGAACAGGCAAAGATCGGGCAACTGCAAACCCGTACCAGGTATGAAGAGCTTAAAGCCAATATCAGGGCGGAAGTAGAGCTGAGAGTCTTGAATGTCAAAGAGTCGCAAAAGCGAACAGAGGTACAGTCAAAAACCATCAGCGTCGCCGAGCGAAACTACACCATTTCACAGCTTCGCTTTAAAGAGGGGATTGGTTCACGCCTTGAACTTACCGACGCTGAGCTACAACTCAACAAAGCGAAAACAAACTATCTCCAGGCGGTCTACGACAATCTGGCAGCAACCACTCAACTTGAAAAAGCCCTGGGGCGAAGGGTGGCCCGATAGAGCAGCCCGGCACCCTCCGCCGGATGCACCACACCCCTCAAAGCCTCCACTACTCCCCGGGAGAGCGCGACGCACAGCCGCAGAAAAGTAAAGCGTCGCTTGCCCCGTTCACAGCAGAGCTGTTCACTGTACAGTGCATTATAGAGCGCATCAGGCCAGTAGGAGAGCGCTCTGCTGTGCGTCAGACCATGCAGTTCGAAGAGCTTTGTGAGGGTGCCAGGCATAAAATGGTAAAGATGGCGAGGCGCATCCCAGGCTATCCAGCTCTCCTGATAATGGCTGGCACCGGAACAGGCAGGATTGGGGATCGCTATAACCACCAGGCCATCAGGTTTCAGCCGCCTGCTGACCGCGTGCAGTGTGTCGTGGAGGTCATGAATATGCTCAAGCGTATGCCACAGTATAATTCGATCAAATCTCCCCTCCAGCTCATGCACCGAAGCGGCCACCTTCAGTCCGAAACGCTCTCTGGCGTGAGTTGCCGAAGCGGCATCAGGCTCCACACCGGCAAGATGAGCGAGCGGAACAGCTCTGTGGCAATGGAAAAAGTTCAACAATTCACCCGTAGAGGAGCCAATTTCCAGGATTGAAAGCTGTTCAAGCGGTTTCGTCCAGCCATGCAGGACGAGTCGGGCCCTGTAGCGCAGCAGCAGCGATTGTGCCGTCAGGTAACCCCTCTCCCTGAGAGATGTTACGTTCCCCTGGTGCAGAAAGGGATCGTAGCGAGCCGATCGGTAATGAGAGGCAATTTCAGAGCTGTCGGGACGAGGATTGAGCATCACCAGACCAGAGACGGGGGACTTAACAAGCTGCCAGTGCAGCTCTCCGGAATGGTCGAAACGGTCAGGAAGCATTAACCAGGGGATAAACTCCATGGAGTTGCATATCGGGCAGGGAACACTCTCCATCTCTGGGCGGAAAAGAGGTTACTGCTCTTCGCTCCTGGTGAGGTCAGCAAAGGCGTTCTTCAAATTCTTGTAGGTCGATTTCATATCATTACTGAGCACTTTGGCATCAGCAAGCACCGGCATGAAGTTGGTGTCACCTTCCCAGCGGGGTACAACATGAAAATGGATGTGGTTGTCAACACTGCCACCGGCAATACGCCCAAGATTGGCACCAACGTTAAAGCCTTGAGGCTTCAGGGTAAGGCGCAACGCCCTGATGGAAAGGTCGGTCAGCTCCATCACCTCAAGCTTCGTTGCCGGGTCTAGCTCAGAAAACTCGGTAGTCTGAAGATAGGGAATCACCATGAGGTGGCCACAATTGTAGGGGTAGAGGTTCATGATGATAAAGCAGCTTTTGCCCCTGAAGAGCACAAAACGCTTCTCATCCTCCTCGGGAGGAATATCAGCAAAAACCGACTTGCCATCTTTGCCTGCAGGCTTATCATCCTTAAAAGACTGCATGTACACTTCACGCCAAGGCGAGTACATTCTGTTCATGACCAGAGAGATCAACTAAAGTTACAGGAGTACCAAAGATGGGAATCGAACCCACACGAGTTATTCACTCACTGGATTTTGAGTCCAGCGCGTCTACCAGTTCCGCCACTTTGGCATAATTACGAGTGGTGCGAGAGAAGGGAATCGAACCCTCACGCCTCACGGCACCAGTTCCTAAGACTGGCGTGTATACCAATTTCACCACTCTCGCATTACAGGAGGAATAATATACGTGGTTTTTATTCTAATAAAAACTATCTTTCGAGAAAGTTTTGCGGCGTATACCGTTATCCAAGGGCAAAGAGTAACTCGCCACAGCAGATTCATCCCCTTTTCTACAGTTTTCAGCTTATGCCGTCTTATCTCCACCGAGTTGCAGATGCATTGTCATGGATTATCAGCCCCGTAATCATGGCACCAACTGCTTACGCAGCCATCGTGATGCTTGGGTTCGGTGACCATCCGAACCGCCTCTCTTACATGATGGTGCTCCTGTTTGCAAGTACCCTTGCTCCTGTTCTTCTGATTTCCGGGCTCAAAAAAACAGGTAAAATTTCTGATTACAATATCACCTTCAGGGAGCAGAGATTTCTTCCTCTGCTGGCGCTTGTCGGGGTCAACGCCCTTGGTTATGAGCTTATGCAGCAGCTTGCCGCCCCGAGGCTTCTGGGCGGCATCCTGCTTTTCAACGCGATCAATATGGTTGTTATGCTTCTTATCACCCTGCAGTGGAAGATCAGTATCCACCTTTTTACCCTCACCTCATCAATAGCGCTGCTCTTTGTGCAGTTTGGTTCTCCCGTACTTTGGCTGCTCCCCCTGGTGCCGCTCCTGATGTGGTCGAGAATTGTTCTGAAGGCTCATAATTTCATGCAGACCCTTGTTGGAGGAGTGGTTGGTTTTGCTGTCACCTTTGCTGAGTTAACATGGTGGACGGGATTGTGATTCGAAAGAGATATGCTGTTATTGTCACCACCTATGGAGAGGTTGAGGAGGTCACCGTACGGAACCTATGGCCGAGCTCAAGAAAAATTCTGAGATCAGTAACCCGTCAGATCGTTAAAATTCCTGAAGCACTCATCTACTTTATTGCCGATTATCGCTCAACAAAACACTACATCAAGTGGAAACGTAACCGTTACCACTCATCGCTGCTTGCCATCAATCGAGCCCAGACGGGAATGCTGCGTGAAACTATTGCTGCAAGCACCTCACCTAT
Organism: Chlorobium sp.; assembly: GCA_005843815.1. Lineage (GTDB taxonomy): Bacteria > Bacteroidota > Chlorobiia > Chlorobiales > Chlorobiaceae > Chlorobium. The sequence goes on along the minus strand of SZYA01000046.1, from coordinate 38,457 downwards.
GCTTGCTACGCTTGAGGTGACGGTAACGGATGCATACTATTTTGTTCCTCCATACCTCGAAGAGAAGCTTCAGCAGATGTGGAACCACTATGACGGTATTATTATTTTGCCCATGATACCGGTTGAATCAGCATTTTCCTGCGGAGTGGCCTGCCAGATGGTGGTTGACGTGTTTGGCGAAAGCGCATTTGGCAAGGTAAAAGTGCTCAGCAAACTCTGGAATGATCCTCTTCTTCACCGAATCTATACCGATTACCTTCTGAGAGAGGTTTCTGAGTGTATGCGACCCCCAAAAAAGGCAAAAATAGGGCTGGTGCTGGTCATTCACGGGACGCTGGTCAAAGATCGAGCCGGTAATACACCAACCCTCTTCACCGGCCTTGCCGAAACCATGGCATTTTTTGAGGTGATGAAACGTATGATCATGGTGGATCCTGAAAATATCTTCACGGATGTGCGCCAGGGTTGCATGAACCACTCAAGGGGAGGGGAGTGGACCTCCGACACCATTGAAATAGCTCTTGAAGGTTTTAAGGAAGAGGGTTATGATGGAGTGGTCATGTTTCCCTACGGCTTTTTTGCCGACAACAGCGAAACGGAATATGATGCCTGCAAGAAACTTGAAGAGGCAGGGTTTCCACTCTGGCAATATATCAGGTGCATCAATGACACCCCCGAATTTGGTCACTGGCTTTCGGGCAAGGTTCTTGATGGCCTTCAATCATTGAACAATCTGCAACGCGCTCTTGAACCTCTTGATACTGAATCGTAACTTGCACTATGGAATCTGACAACGAAAGAGTGGGGGCCAAGAATGACATGCTGCCCCCCCCCGATGGTAACGCGGCAGCGCTGTACACCCAGGCACTCACCGCACTTGAGGAGCAGCGCAACAGCGAAGCGCTTGTGCTGCTCGACCGCTGCATTGTGGCCAAGCCTCGTGATTCGGCAGCACTCTATGCCCGTGGCGTGACCAATATCTCCATGGGAAACTATCGGAAAGCTGCCTGCGACCTGCTGAAGACCATCGCCATTGATCGCACACTCCTCCATGGCTGGAAGCAGCTTGGTTTTGTGCAGTTTATGCTTGGAAAAGAGGAGGAGGCCATAAAAACCCTTAAAAAAGGGTTGGAGATTGATCCTTGCTATGCGGAGATCTACTGCGTTCTGGGAGATATCTATATTGATCGTTGCGAGCACGACAAGGCAAAAGAGGCCTTTGATACAGCGCTTGACCTTGAACCCGACAATCCTGAGCCCCACGGCAAGCTTGCCATGTACTATCTTGCAAGGGGTGATATGAAGGGGCTGAAACGGGAGTATGAACTTCTTAAAACAGTCGATGCCGAACTGGCAGAACAGATTCGAACCCTCTATTTTTAACCGGCCATGAAACTTTTTCCTGATACTGAAAAGAGAAAGCAGTTTATGAAAACAGGCCTCTCTTCACTGCTTGGCATTGCCTGGACTCCAATTATTGGAGTGGTGGTTGCTGCTACCGTTGGCACACCACTTGCATCGTTGATGGGTTGGCCAGTAACGCTGGGGCTTACGGCCATGATAACTCTGCTTCTGGCCTGGTTATGGCTTAAGGTATTTCAACGAACAGGCCACAGGTTTCATCGCGAAAGCAGGTGAAAAAAGCAGAAGAATACGGCATTTTTTGCGGCAGACCAAATAAGAGTGCCAAAAGTGAGTGAGAAGAGGTAAGAAGCGATTGGCGCTTATTATTTTCTGTGTCGAAACAAAAATTTTATTATATTCGTGAACGTGTGGGTTAGCTGTACGTTACAGGAAAACTCACAACGCTCAGACCGGGAAAAACTCAAATTGGCACGGCATGGATCAGACCCTGAGTAATTTTGGTAACGTATTTGTCTTTCTATCCCTTGGAATAGTCTTTGTGGCTGGTGGTTTTCTAACCTCCCGACTTCTCCGTCCGCAGAGGCCCAACCCGGCCAAAAAATCCACCTACGAGTGTGGCGAAGAGGCAATCGGTAGCGCTTGGGTCAAGTTCAATATCAGGTTTTACGTCGTTGCCCTTATCTTTATCATCTTTGACGTTGAGGTTGTGTTTCTCTTTCCGTGGGCAACCATCTTCAAGCAACTTGGCTCATTTGCTCTTGTAGAGGCGCTCGTTTTTGCCGGGATTCTCATGCTCGGACTCGCTTATGCCTGGGTAAAGGGAGATCTGGACTGGGTAAGGCCGACACCGGTTATTCCAACCATGCCGGAAATGCCAGAGTCGCCATCAGCGAAAACAACATCATTCACCATTCAATAGATCGTTATGGGTTTACTTGATGCCGCAGTAACAAGGCATAACGTGCTGGTAACATCAGTTGACAATGTGCTTAACTGGGCGCGTCTCTCCTCACTCTGGCCGATGGGCTTTGGTCTGGCCTGCTGTGCCATCGAGATGATGGCCACCAACGCCTCGAACTACGATCTTGAGCGCTTTGGCATTTTTCCCCGCTCATCACCACGCCAGTCGGATCTTATGATTGTTGCCGGAACCGTCACCATGAAGATGGCAGAGCGGGTTATCCGTCTCTACGAGCAGATGCCGGAACCACGCTATGTACTCTCCATGGGGAGTTGCTCAAACTGCGGTGGCCCCTATCAGGATCATGGGTATCATGTGCTCAAGGGTGTTGATCGTGTGATTCCGGTTGATGTTTATGTACCTGGTTGTCCTCCCAGGCCGGAGGCGCTTATTGGTGGTCTCATGAAAGTTCAGGAGCTGATACGGATGGAGCAGATCGGCGTGTCGAGGGCAGACGCACTGAAAAAGCTTGCTGAGCATGCTCAGGATCCACGGTTTATTGTCGAGCGGGAGCGAAAAGCTGCCCGGGCTTAATTTAACAATAAGGTTTATTCCCGGTAAGATGGAAGAAGGAAAGGAAGTTTCGCGGTCAGTTCAGGAGAGCGCTGCAGCATACAAAATAATCCAGGAGAGGTTTGGGACAGCTGTTTCTGCGCTTGATGCCAACGAGACCATGCCTTTTTTTGAGGTGCTTGAGAGCGGAAGTTGGTTTGAAATAGCGCTTTATATGCGCGACCATGCCAAGCTGAAGTTTAATTACATGGCCTGTATGAGCGGGGTTGATTATCCGGCAGAGGGGAAGGTTGGTATTATCTGTAACTTCCAGTCACTTGCCCTTTTGAACCACAAGCTTGCCGTCAAGGTGAAGTGCGACAGGGATGGAGGGTGCATTCCCAGCGTATCGCGTGTCTGGCATACAGCAAACTGGCACGAGCGAGAGGCTTACGATCTTTTCGGCATGATGTTTACAGGCCACCCCGAGTTAAAAAGAATTCTCTGCCCCGATGATTGGGAGGGATATCCGCTTCGCAAGGACTACAAGGTGCAAGAGAGATATCACGGTATCAAGGTACCTTATTGAAATAGTGTTATAAATAGTAAAAGCAGCTCACAGTATGCAGGAATTAGAGAGAGTCGGACAGGGTTCAGTCAGGGTTACCCGCAAAAGCGACAAGCTCGTCATTGTGGAGAAAGATCTTGCCACCGAGCAGATGGTGCTTGCCATGGGTCCCCAGCATCCATCGACCCACGGGGTGCTCAAACTGGAGTGTCTTACCGACGGTGAGGTGATTACCGAAGCCATACCCTGTCTTGGCTACCTCCATCGCTGTTTTGAAAAGTGTTGCGAAAACGTCGATTACCCGGCAATTGTCCCCTATACCGACCGGCTCGATTACCTCTCCGGCATGAATAGTGAGTTTGCATACGCACTGGCCGTTGAAAAGCTTCTTGATCTTGAAATTCCCCGTCGTGTTGAGTTTATTCGTGTCATTGTTTCTGAGCTGAACAGGATCGCCTCGCACCTGGTTGCAATCGGCACCTATGGAATTGACCTTGGAGCCTTCACCCCTTTTCTCTTCTGCTTCCGTGACCGAGAAATTATTCTTGGCCTGCTGGAGTGGGCATCCGGTGCCCGAATGCTCTATAACTATATATGGATTGGTGGGCTTGCCTGCGACGTGCCCGCCGACTTTCTCAAAAGGGTGAGAGAGTTTATCGCCTATTTCAGACCAAAAGCGGTCGAACTGCAGGAGTTGCTCACCGGAAACGAGATATTTGTCAAGCGCACCTACGGCATAGGCATCATGCCTGCCGATGTAGCTATTAATTACGGCTGGTCAGGCCCAATGCTTCGTGGCTCGGGTGTCAAGTGGGATTTGAGGAGAAACGATCCCTACTCAGTCTATCCAGAGCTTGATTTCAAGGTTGTTGTCCCCGACGGCAAGCTCTCTGTTATTGGCGACTGCCTTTCACGCCACCTTGTTCGTGCCGTTGAGATGGAGGAGAGTCTCAAAATTATAGAACAGTGCATCGATAAAATACCCTCTTCTGAAGGTTTCAACTCACGGGTAGCTATTCCAAAACGTATTCGGCCGAAAGCTGGCGAGGTCTACTCCCGCGCAGAGAATCCCCGTGGCGAGCTTGGCTTTTACATTGAGAGCGATGGCAAATCCACCAAACCAGTTCGTTGCAAGGCCCGTTCATCATGCTTTGTCAATCTTTCAGCCATGAAAGATCTCTCAAAAGGGCAGCTTATACCCGATCTTGTCGCCATAATCGGCAGCATCGACATTGTGCTTGGGGAGGTTGACCGATGAGCACAACCGCATTCTCTCAATTCAGCATGCCTCTACTTATGGGTAACAGCCTCAATGTCTGGTCAGAAGCACTCGTTGGCTTCAATATCATGGGTCTGCCTCTTGGTCTTATAATTATCGCCGTTATTCCGCTTCTCTTTATTGCCCTCTACTCGCTTACTTATGGCGTTTATGGTGAGCGGAAGATCTCTGCTTTCATGCAGGATCGTCTCGGTCCCATGGAGGTTGGTAAATGGGGTATTCTTCAGACCATTGCCGATATTCTGAAGCTCATCCAGAAAGAGGATATCGTTCCAACGTCAGCCGACAAGTTTCTTTTTGTCATTGGCCCCGGAATTCTCTTTGTCGGCTCCTTTCTTGCTTATGCGGTGTTGCCCTTCAGCCCCGCCTTTATTGGAGCAAGTCTCAATGTCGGTCTCTACTACGCCATAGGTATTGTTGCCATCGAAGTGGTAGGTATTCTTGCCGCCGGATGGGGCTCCAACAACAAGTGGTCGCTCTACGGGGCTGTCCGCAGTGTTGCCCAGATTGTGAGTTACGAAATTCCCGCTGCCATCGCCCTCCTCTGTGGAGCAATGATGGCTGGCACTCTCGATATGCAACAGATCAATGTGTTGCAGTCAGGAGACTATGGATTTGCCCACTTCTATCTCTTTCAGTCCCCAATTGCCTGGCTCCCGTTCCTTATCTACTTTATCGCCTCACTTGCGGAGGTGAACCGCGCGCCTTTTGATATCCCTGAAGCCGAATCAGAGCTGGTGGCAGGTTACTTTACCGAATACTCTGGTATGAAGTTTGCGGTCATTTTCCTTGCAGAATATGGCAGTATGTTCATGGTCTCCGCCATTATTTCCGTAGTCTTTCTTGGAGGCTGGAACTCTCCGCTTCCAAACCTTGGATCATTTGCCCTCAATACCTGGACAAATGGCCCGATATGGGGCGCTTTCTGGATGATTTCCAAGGGCTTCTTCTTTATCTTTGTGCAGATGTGGCTTCGCTGGACGCTACCCCGCCTGAGGGTCGACCAGTTGATGTACCTCTGCTGGAAGGTGCTGACTCCATTTGCCTTTATCAGCTTTGTGCTGACCGCTCTATGGGAGATTTATGTTCCTTGAGCGTGAGTTGAGAAATTTAGCAGTCAATGCAGGAACCGTAATGACGTACAGATTATGAGTGAGTATTTCGGGAATATAAAAACCGGTGCAGTCACCATTGCCACAGGCATGGGCATCACCCTGAAGCATTTTTTCAATGCCGTACATCGTAAAGGTGATGCCGGTCTTGATGATGTCGACTATTTCCGCCAGGTTGATGGTCTCTGTACCCTGCAGTATCCGCATGAGACCATACCTACCCCGCCCAATGCGCGCTATCGTCTCAATAACGATATTGATGATTGTATTGGTTGCGGTCAGTGTGACCGAGCCTGTCCTATTGGCTGTATCACCATTGAGACCATCAAGGTTGCGCCTGATGACCTTGCCTCCTGTGGAAAAACAAGAGATGGTCAGCAAAAGAAGTTTTGGGTTCCGCTCTTTGATATTGATGTTGCAAAGTGCATGACCTGCGGAATCTGCACCACCGTCTGCCCGACCGAGTGCCTGGCTCACACACCAGTTGCCGATTTTTCGGAGTTTGATCGCAGTAATTTTATCTACCATTTCGGCAACCTCACCCGTCTTGAAGCTGAGGCAAAGCGTGGCAAACTGGCAGAGATACAGGCGAAGGCCAAGGCAGAGAAAGAGAAAAAAGCAGAGGAAAACTGATACTATTACACACTATGAGTAACCAAGCCTATACGGTCATCTTTTATCTCTTCGCAGCGCTCACGGTCTGTTCTGCCGCGTTTGTTGTGTTGACCCGGAATGTTATCTATTCCGCATTTTCGCTGCTCTTCACCTTTTTTGGTGTGGCCGCTCTCTACGTCTTTCTTAGTGCCGATTTTATTGCCGTGACCCAGGTTGTTGTCTATGTCGGAGGTATTCTTGTGCTGCTTCTTTTTGGTGTCATGTTTACCAACAGTATCATGAATCCCGGACAAAGAAGCGAGGTTTTTAATATCTTTCCTGGAGTGCTTATCCTTCTGGCTGTTATCGGATCGCTGCTCTATACCTTTTATATGACGCAAGGCTGGATGGTGACTGGCAGAACGCTGGAGGGGAGTATTGTTGAGCGCGTCGGGTTTGAAACCATGTCGCATTATGTGCTGCCCTTTGAGATGGTCTCCACTCTGCTGCTTGCAGCACTTATAGGTGCCGCATATCTGGCACGGTTCGATAAAACTGGGAAATAACGAAAAAAGGTTTACACCATGGAACAGTTGACAACCATAGGGCTCAACCACTATCTCACCATTTCGGCCTTTCTTCTGGGCTTCGGGCTTTTTGCCGTCGTAACCCGAAAAAATGCCATTGTTATTCTGATGGGCGTAGAGCTGATTCTGAATGCCGCCAACATTAACTTTCTTGCATTCTCAAAATACAATGGCGGAATGCAGGGTGCCATGTTTTCCCTCTTTATTATTGTTATTGCTGCTGCGGAGGCGGCTATTGCCCTTGCCATTGTAATCAACATCTTCAAGATCTTCAAGAGTGTGGATGTTTCGAGTATTGACAGCCTGAAAGAGTAAGAAGTTTTAATTTATTTGTGTAACCATCACCAAGAACATGCACAGTTTAATTCAGTTATCAATAGTCGTACTGCTGCTGCCGCTGCTCTCGTTTGTCATTCTTATTTTCTTTAATCGCAAACTGCCGCGCAGAGGCGATTTTGTAGGAGTAGGGATACTTGGAACAGCATTTGCAATCTCGCTCTTTATTTTTTGGCAAGTTGTGGTACAGGCTTATGACCCGGCTTTCAGGATTGCCTGGGACTTTACCTGGATGGATCTTGGCAATGTTCCCGGTGTTGGTCCGCTCCAGATTAAAATGGGTGTGGTGATCGACAATCTCACCTCCATTATGTTGGCGATGGTCACCCTTATCAGCCTTCTTGTCCACCTCTACTCTACAGGGTATATGGCGGGAGACAAGAATTATGGCCGTTACTTCGCTTTTCTCGGAATTTTCACCTTCTCGATGCTCGGTATTGTTCTCTCCGACAACCTCTTCTCTATCTATATCTTCTGGGAGCTTGTGGGTCTCTCCTCCTACCTGCTCATTGGATTCTTTTTTGAGAAGCAGAGCGCTGCCGATGCCCAGAAAAAGGCCTTTCTTGCCAATCGCGTCGGCGATATCGGCATGTGGCTTGGCATTCTTATTCTCTACTCCCAGTTCCACACCTTCAGCTTTGCCGAGATCTATGCCAACCTTGCAGCAGGCAAGTTCGGACTCTCCAACGCCTGGCTTACCGCAGCAGGTATTCTTCTTTTCATGGGCTGCGTCGGTAAATCAGCACAGTTCCCGCTCCACGTCTGGTTGCCTGATGCGATGGAGGGTCCAACCCCAGTCTCCGCCCTTATTCATGCTGCAACCATGGTTGCAGCCGGAGTCTATTTTGTGGCACGAATCTTTGTTCTTCTTACCCCTGACGCGCTCCACGTGATCGCCTTTATTGGTGCCTTCACCGCCTTCATGGCAGCCACCATCGCTATCACCCAGCACGACATCAAACGGGTTCTGGCCTATTCAACCGTTTCACAGCTTGGCTACATGGTGCTTGGTCTTGGGGTTGGTGCATACTCAGCAGCGCTCTTTCATCTGGTGACGCACGCTTTCTTCAAGGCATGTCTCTTCCTCGGCTCAGGTGCCATCATTCACGCCATGCACCACGAGCAGGATATGCGCTGGATGGGTGGACTTCGTAAAAATATGCCCTGGACCTTCGCAACCTTTACCTTGGCAACACTTGCCCTTGCCGGCCTTCCCCTCACCAGTGGATTTCTCAGCAAAGATGCGATTCTTGCCGGAGCCATTGGTTTTGCCAATGTTGAGGGAGGCGGTATTTTTTATCTGATTCCAGTTCTTGGATTCTTCTCTGCCATGCTCACCGCCTTCTACATGGGTCGTCAGATCTGGCTGGTCTTTTTTGGAGAGAGCCGCACCCATCTCAAACCGGTTGTTGAGGATACTCATGCCGGCCACCATGCCCATGCCAGTCACGATGCGCATAGCGATGACCATCATGCAGAGCACGGAGTTCACGAGGTATCCTGGAACATGAGAGCGCCACTGGTTATTCTCGCAGCCCTTTCAGTATTTTTTGTCTATTCGCCCGACCCGCTAGATGGTGGCAAGGGGTGGTTCATGAAGATGATTCCAACGCCACCAACAGTGGTTGGCGCAGCCAACCCCCAGAAGGGTTCTCTGCTTGCAGGAGTTATAGCTCCTCAGCTTGCAGAGATCCCTGCACCTGCAGCGCATGGCCAAGCTCCAGCCGTCGCCGGTGAACATGGCGCTACCGCCGCCGCAGCATCACACAGCGAAGCGAAGGGTGGCCACAGCTACTCCGATCCACGTCAGGCTGAGGTTGTGCATGCTGGCCATGCTGCCCACTACACCGCAATCTATATCTCCAGCATCATGGTTGTGCTTGGTTTGTCTCTTGCCCTGATAGTCTATGTCTTCCGGATTATTGACCCCGACAAAACGGCGCTTGCCATCAGGCCACTCTACCTCTTTTCACTCAACAAATGGTACTGGGATGAGATATATGATGCAACCTTTATAAAAGGGTCAATGGTCGTGGCCAGGTTGCTCACCTGGTTCGATATCCATATTGTTGATGGTATTGTGAACGGTGTCGCCACCCTCGTCAGGAAATTTGCCTTCCTCAACAACAGCTTCGACAAGCATGTGGTTGATGGGGCTGTGAACTTTACCGCCTTTACGGTCAACACGACGGGTGCGGTGTTAAGAAAATTACAGACAGGAAAGGTGCAGAGCTATGTGGTCATGCTTCTTGTGCTTGTCTTCGGGTACTTTGTCTTTTACATGACACAACTGATCCATTAAGAGAGATTTTCAAAGATTTACTTTCAATCAGATAACTTACAGATACGGAACATGCTGAGTTTAATTGTTTTTCTGCCAATCATCGCCGGTCTGATTATTCTCGCCGTGCCTTCATCGCAAAAGCAGATAATCAGAATTGTTTCACTGCTTGCGGCGCTTGCCCAGGGAGTGCTGGCAGTTCTGATCTGGAGAGATTATAATCCAGCCCTGCCTGGAATTACTGCCGGACCTGGAGGCAGCCCTCTCGGCTCTTTCCAGTTCGTTGAGCGTCTTCCCTGGATCAATCTTGATCTCGCAGGATTTGGCCCGCTCAATATTGAGTATTTTCTCGGTGTTGACGGTATATCAGTCACCATGGTCATTCTCACCGCTTTGGTTTCGACAATTGGTGTTCTTTCAAGCTGGACAATCCAGAAGCAGGTTAAAGGCTACTTCATTCTCTACAACCTGCTCGCTTCGGCCATGATGGGCTGTTTTGTAGCACTTGATTTCTTCCTCTTCTACGTTTTTTGGGAGGTGATGCTTCTGCCGATGTACTTCCTTATCGGTATCTGGGGTGGTCCAAACCGCGAATATGCAGCCATCAAGTTTTTCCTCTACACCCTGTTTGGCTCAGTTTTCATGCTTTTGGTGATGATTGGTCTCTACTTCAGCGTAACCGACCCAGTCACCGGTAACCACACCTTCAGTCTTGTTGCCATGGCTACCCAGAGCAACTTTATTAAAGACTCGATTCTTGGCCCCAATAATGTGATGTGGCGGTATGTCTCCTTTATTGTGCTCTTCATTGGATTCGCCATCAAGGTGCCGATGTTTCCGTTCCACACCTGGTTGCCTGATGCCCACGTTGAAGCGCCGACCCCTATTTCAGTGATTCTTGCCGGTGTCCTGTTGAAGCTTGGCACCTACGGCATGATTCGTATCAACTTTCCGATCTTCCCTGAAGTATTTCAGGCAGGGATGTATGTGATTGGTATTTTTGGTGCTATCAATATTATCTATGGAGCGTTATGTGCGCTGGCCCAGCAGGATCTGAAGAAGATGGTGGCCTACTCCTCCATCAGCCATATGGGTTATGTACTCCTTGGCCTCTCTGCCGGAAACAGTGAAGGGATGGTTGGCGCGCTCTACCAGATGTTCAACCATGGCACCATTACCGCCATGCTCTTCCTGCTGGTCGGTGTCATTTATGATCGTGCCCATACCCGCCAGATCGACAAGTTTGGTGGCCTTGCATCCTACATGCCGCATTATGCTGCTTTTGTAACGGTTGCCTGGTTTGCTTCACTGGGTCTTCCAGGCCTTAGCGGCTTTATCTCCGAGGCGCTTGTCTTTGTTGGTGCCTTCAGCTCGGTGACGACACGTTATATTGCCATGGTCTCAGTTCTCGGAATTGTCTTTGGTGCAGCCTACCTGCTCTGGTCGCTCCAGAGGATGTTCCTCGGCCAGAGAAAGCCCGATGCTGCCTACGATCTTATAGCGGATGAGGATGGCCATGAGCATATTCATTTCCACGACTGGAAGGGGAAGATTGATCTTGATGGTCGTGAACTTGCCATGCTGGTTCCGCTGCTTATTATCACTGTTGTGCTTGGTGTTTATCCCATGCCGGTGCTCGGGATGTTGACCTCAAGCATCAACAAACTTGTCGAGGTGCTTTCGCCGGTCGTTTTATCGCAACTGTGATTTCATTGAATCTGAGAGAGAGGATTAAAGAATAAACAAGAGAATTATGTTTGAGTTGCCAACAGGTGCTGAAATTCAGAGTATCATTGCAAGTCTGGAAGTGAGCGTTGGGTGTTTTATACCTGAAATTTATCTCTCATTGCTTTTTATGCTCCTGATCGTCGTTGATCTGGTGGCTAAAGGCAGAAAAAACAGTCTGCTCGCTATCAGCACCCTTGTCGGGCTTGCCGGCAGCTTTTTCTTTATCTATCAGCAGCAGTGCCTGCCGGGCGGTGAGTTTTTCTTTGGGATGTATGTGCTCGACGAGTTTGCTCTCTTCTTCAAGTACTTTTTTGTGCTCTCCGGGATTTTCGCAGTCATACTGACGATGGCTGATGAGCAGTTTGAGGCTGAGGTGAAGAGTATGGGTGAGTATTACGCCCTGATTGTTTCGATGGTTATCGGTATGGTCATGATGGCCTCTTCGGCTGATTTGATTATGATTTTTCTCTCAATGGAGCTGGTGAGCTTTTCGGCTTATATTCTTACCGGTTATTTCAAGCGTAACCCCCGCTCTTCTGAAGCAGCTTTGAAATATCTCGTCTATGGCGCGGTCTCTTCCGGTTTGATGGTGTATGGCTTTTCGTTAATTTACGGACTCACCGGCGAGACCAATCTGATTAAAATCGGCGCGGTACTTGCTGCCCAAGGCAATGAGCATTCGCTCGTCCTGATGTTGTCGTCGCTTCTGATTATTGCCGGTTTTGGCTACAAGATTGGTGCGGTACCATTTCACTTTTGGTCGCCGGATGTCTATGAAGGTGCACCTACTCCAGTTACCGCATATCTCTCTGTTGCGTCGAAGGCTGCCGGCGTAGCCTTGCTCATGCGATTCTTCTCTATCGCCATACCCCACGCCCCTTCAGCGCAAACCGGCATTGACTGGGTGATGATACTGCTTGCTTTATCGGTTGGTTCCATGATTTATGGCAACGTTGTGGCCCTCTGGCAGAAGAATGTCAAGCGAATGCTCGCCTACTCCTCCATTGCCCACGCGGGCTATCTGCTCCTCGGTATTATTGTGATGGGCAAGTTTGGCACCCAGGCCACGCTCTTCTATCTGCTCTCCTATTTTCTGATGAATTTCGGTGCCTTTTATGTGGTTATTTTGATTGCCAACAAGACCGGTAGCGAGCATCTCGACGATTACCGCGGCCTGGGCAAAAAAATGCCTCTTGCTGCTGCCGCACTTACGGTTTTTCTTGTCTCCCTTGTTGGTCTTCCGCCAACACTGGGCTTTATCGGCAAGTTGATGATCTTCTCGGCCCTTCTTGACAAAGGCTCACTCTATCTTTGGCTCGCACTTATCGGCATCATGACCAGCGTTATCTCGCTGTACTACTATATGCTGATTCCGTTGAACATGTATCTTCGTGAGTCGAGCCAGAGTGATGGCAAGGAGATGAATCCTGGTATTTTTGCCCAGGTGTTGATGGCGGTGCTGATGTTCCTCACCCTCTATTTTGGACTTTTCTTTACTCCACTCTCTGATATATCCAAATATGGCTCAGCGATGTTTGGGATAACGCTTCATTGAAAGACATTTAGCGCATACAAATACTTTCCAATAGCCCCGTTTTAAAGTCTTGTGAACGGGGTTATTTGGGTTAGTCTAGTTCGCTTCATTCTCTCTTCTGTTTTTCCTTATCTCAAGAATACAGAATGTTGTCTCAAAATGAGGTGACGCTCGCCCAAAACCAGGCTTAAAATATTATATTGTCGACCACTTGATAATAATTGGCGCTTTGGCTGTGTGGATAGATATAGTGTCTGAGCTTCTCAGAATGCCTTGAGCGCTTTCCAGACCCGAGAGAGTGGCAGCCCCACAACATTATGGTAGCACCCCTCAATCCGTTTGACATAACAGGCCAGAAGTGGATCCTGGATGCCATAGCCTCCCGCTTTGTCGTAAGGCTCCTCCGAGAGGATGTAGCGCTCTATCTCCTGATCAGACATGGGCTCAAGCTCCACAGTGGTGCAAACGCATTCGGTATGGCTCTTCTTGCCCGAGAGAAGCACAAAGCCGGTGTAGACCCGGTGCGAGCGGTTTTGAAGACTTTTAACCATCTGGAACGCCTCATCAAACCCCGATGGTTTTTCGAAGATCTGATTCCCTTTTGCTACAACCGTATCAGCCGCCAGCGTAATGGTGTTGCGCCCCTGCCCATGCGCTAATGCTGCCAGCGCCTTTTCATAAGCAAGATGGGTGACATTCTCCTCAATCGAAAGTGTCGAATCGAGAATTTCCGAAGTATCGACGGAGACCGTCTCAAAAGGGATCTGTGTCAGCGAGAGAATTGAGCGCCTTCTTGGTGATTTCGAGGCAAGGATAAGGGTTGGTTGTCCCATAAATATGTTGTCAGTTGAGTGTGTTCCAGCCGCGACGGTTGAGATCGGCAAAGATCAGTGACCCTGCAACCACCCCGGCACCGAGAAAGAGTACTCCCTGCATGGTATCTCCAAAGATCACTCTCCCTGTGCCAAAGAGGATGGTGTAGATCATGACGATGCCGAGCACCCAGTCGACAAAAAGCATGCCAAAACCGGTGTCTGAGACAACATCTGGCAGATTGTTGGAGACCTTTTTCCAGAGCACACCGCCAACCCTTGTGGTTCGATAGAATATCTCCAACTGCGCAATATCCGTTGGTGGTGTCAGGAAGGTGACCATAAGGGTTGACGCAATGGTAAAAGCGACGATAATAAAAATCGAAAAGGGAAAGGTGATATCGGTAAAGAGCTGCAGCCAACCGAAAGCGAGAAATGGCGCCACCATGGAGGTTATCTCCGACCAGGCGTTCAGTCGCCACCAGAACCAGCGGAGAATCAAAACAAAGCCGGTGCCGGCACCACACTGGATAATAAATTCCCATGCGCCGGTGATGGTGTCGAGCACGAAGAAGGTGATGTAGAGGGCAAAGGCTGCCGTCAGAAAGGTGGTGATTTTGGAGATGGTGACATAGTGTTGTTCATCGCCATCGGTTTTCAGGAACCGCCGGTAGAGGTCGTTGATGAGGTAGCTGGTGCCCCAGTTGAGATGGGTTGAGAGTGTTGACATGTAGGCAGCAAGAAAGGCGGCAATGAGCAGCCCCTTCAGCCCCGGAGGGAGCACCGCCTGCATGACGTAGACAAAGCCATCCTCTTTCTGGTTCATCGGAAGGTCGGGAAACATAACAAGGCTGACAAGACCAACGATGATCCATGGCCATGGTCGCAGGCAATAATGGGCCACCGTAAACCAGAGCGTTGCAAGAAGCGAATGTTTTTCGTTTTTGGCGCTCATCATCCGCTGGGCAATGTAGCCTCCACCACCAGGCTCCGAGCCGGGGTACCAGGAGGCCCACCACTGCACAAATGCCATGGCGGCAAACGAGATGAAAGGAAGTGCCACCGCACCGGTGAAGGTTCTGTCTGAAGATGATGAAGTGAAGGTGGGGAAGAAGTCGAACATCCACGCGGGAAGCGCTTTGGTGAGCCCTCCGGCAGAGACCACAACGGGCGACTGAACCGCAAGAACGGCCAGAATAATGCAGCCTGTCATGGCAATGACAAACTGCACTGCGTCGGTAATAGAGACTCCCCACAATCCTGAGAGACCCGAATAGAAGGTGGTGAGGAGGACGAGGGCAACAATGGTGAGCTCCGGGTTCAGCTCCGGCACCATGATGCGGATAATTTTGAACATGGCAAGGTTGACCCAACCGATAATAACGGCGTTGATAAAGAGGCCGAAATAGATCGCCTTGAAGCCACGGAGAAAACGTGCCGCCTTGCCGCTGTAGCGCAGCTCAATGAACTCAAGGTCGGTCAGTATTTCCGCTCGCCGCCAGAGCCGTGCAAAAAAGAAGACCGTCAACATCCCGCCCGAGACAAAGGTCCACCAGACCCAGTTGCCGGCAATACCGTTTTTGGCCACAAAGCCCGCTACGGCCAGTGGTGTGTCGGCGGCAAAGGTGGTGGCCACCATGCCGGTGCCGGCAATCCACCAGGGGAGCTGGCGCCCGGAGAGAAAGAACTCTCCCACACTCTCCGAGGCGCGCTTTGAAAACCATAGCCCTATCACAAGGGTCAGCAGGAGGTAGCCGACAATGAAACTGTAGTCAAGAATGTTGAGCTGCTCCATACAGGTCGCTGTTTATTCCTCTATTCTTGAAAGCTCACGGAAGCTCTGGTAACGATCTTCGATCTCCAGCAGGTCGAGCGCGGCAATTTTTTCTGTGCCGAATTTTTCAACGCAGAAGCTTGCCATGGCGCTTCCGTAAAGCACAGCGCGGCGCATCTCCACATCGGTGATGGTTTCGCAACGGGAGAGGTGGCCGAGGAAGCCTCCGGCAAAGGTGTCGCCAGCGCCAGTGGGGTCGAAGATTGACTCAAGGGGAAAGGCGGGGGCTGCAAAGATGCCGTTATCGGTAAAGAGCAACGCTCCATGTTCGCCTTTTTTGATAATCAGCGTTTTTGGTCCCATCTCGCGGATGATTCGTGCCGATTTGACCAGGTTCGGGTCGCCGCTGAGCAGGCGTGCCTCGCTGTCGTTTAGGATGAAGACATCGACATGCTGCAGGGTCTTTTTCAGCTCCTCCTGTTTTGACTCAATCCAGAAGTTCATGGTGTCGAGGATCACCAGTTTCGGTTTGCTGATCTGGCCAAGCACCTTGAGCTGCAAGACAGGGTCGATGTTGCCGAGGCAGACAAATTCGGCATTGCGGTACTCTGCGGGCACAACAGGGTCGAAATCGGCGAAGACGTTCAACTGGGTATCGAGCGTATCGCGGGTGTTCATGTCGTAGTGGTAGCGTCCGGCCCAGCGGAATGTTTTACCATCTTCGATTTGCTGAACTCCTCTGGTATCGATATGCCGCGAGTGGAGCAGATCGAAATGGGGCTTTTCGAAGTCGGAGCCGACCACGCCAACGATCTGAATTTTGTCGGTAAAGTAGCTGGCGGAGAGGGCAATGTAGGTGGATGAGCCACCAAGGGTGTTCAGGGAGTTGCCGAAGGGAGTTTCGATGTCGTCAAAGGCAAGAGAGCCGATAATGAGAAGAGACATAACGGTAATAGTCTTTGGTTAGTGAAAGTTATGGTAGTTCAAAAATCATGCACTCGCCCGGTTTGCAGCTCACGTGAAGCCGGTGCTCCTTGATTGCGTGCTGTTGTTCGCTGATCAGGTCGTACAACTCGCAACTCTCCATACTGAACTCAAGAAAGCCGCTTCTGGTGTCGTAAAGGTTACTGTTGCCGATAAAAAGGAGTGTTTTTCCGGCGGTGCTTCTCATCACGGCAAAAATTTCTGCTTCACTGGTGTAGGGGATGGTCATTGAACCAGCCTCTCCGCAGAGGAGAAGGCCAAGGTATCTGGTTCGTATCTCCAGGATTTTTGCAATATAACTGTTGAGTGGCAAGAGATCGTTGCTCTTTTCCCAATCGTAGGCGCGTGCGCTGAAGAGTGGCAGTGTTTCTGGTGGATAAAGCGCCCGATCCTCATCGGTGAAGTTAAGACCGAGGTTGACTGGATGCCATTCACAAAGTTCCATCCCTGATTGAAGGAATGGTATGGCAGGGAGCATGGCACCGAGCGTAAAGATAAAAGTTGAGAAGTTCCGTCCAGCCTCCTGGCGTGGATAGCGGAAGCAGACGCGCGGGGTGTTGTGGTTCTCTCCGGTTCCAAAAAATGGCAGCGCCACACCGGTTCGGTTCAGGTGGTTCAACAGACCCCTGATAAAGACGATATCGTGAATGACAAATGGCAATGAGCCAAGCACGGCATTGAATCCCTCGTCGCGGATTTCAGGAGAGGGGTTGAAGTTTTCATCCCAGAAGGCGAAATCGGGCCGTTGTTCGCGCGCTTTGCGTACGATGGTCTGCTTCAGGAGGGTTGGCAGGGCGTGGCCCATGTCGATCATGGCGCCATCAATCTGATACTCCTCCTCATACCAGGGGATAATACCCGCAATCTCATCCCAGAGGCTGCTGTTGAAGGTTTCGGGATTGTCGAGAGCGCTGTCGTACATCCGGATGGTGTTGTAGGCCATATAGTTGAACGCCTCATGGGTGTGCATTTTGAGGTAGGTGACATCACTCCATGCTGGCTGCTGGTCGTCAGGCGGCCAGTCGGAGAAGGCGCTGGCTATATGACAGCGATCTCCGTCTGACGTCGAGCCAATAATTTTTCCATTTTCTTCATGCACGGTGGCCGGTGGCGCAATGAACTGGTCGCGGTAGTCGCTTGATGGTGCAGGCAGGTTGTGCATGTGATGGTGATCAACCAGCTCATAAATTCTTCTGAGTGTACCCTGATCAAAGTGCGGGCGGCCAAAAGTGCCAGGAGTGTCGCGCTCTTTCAGCCAGTAAAACCACTCAGGATGTTCTGTTATCCAACTGCTGTCAATTGCGGTTGTTCTGAAGACAAATTCAAGCACCACGTGCATCTCAAGCCTATGTGCCGCCTCAACAAAGGCTTTGAGAAGAGTCTCTGCCGAAAGTCCGAGTGCCGGTTCGTCAAGCAGTGGATCGAGTTTGCGTGGGTTTTTTATGGCATAAGGTGACCCTAAAGAGCCTTTTCGGCTCTCACTGCCAATTTCGGTGATAGGGAGCAGATAGAGTGTATTGACTCCCAGATTTTTTATATAGGGGAGGAGAGCAATGGCTTTCAACAGTGTGCCGGTCTCCCTGAAGCCGGATTCGAGTGGTTCCAGGCTTATGGCACCGTCGCCATTATGGTCAAAAGCGGTTGTGAGGCGAATGAAGAGGTTGTAGACCACAGCGCCATTTCGCCACTCGCCCGAACCTGATGACGATGGGTTGATCGGTGTGTTGTTGAGGATCTTTTCCAGGATCCGACTGTAATATATGGCAGGATTAACCTCCTCTGTTCCGTTTGCAGTGCCGCACCACAAGGCAGGGACTTTGTATGACTTTTCTGTGATGTGAGCGGGCAGGCGTTTGAGTGCCAGAAGAAGCGCTTCAAGATGGTTTGTCTGCAATGTGATACTCTGTTTTTCTGGATGAGCAATGCTGGAAAAATGATAACCTTTTTCAGAATGGAATGTACTAAATTAGAGGTGACTCTGTGAAACGAATAACCTCCGCCCGATGAAAAATATCAGGATGACGGTTGAATATGATGGTTCCTCCTTTGCCGGGTGGCAGAGGCAGTCCCGCGGGATTATGACGGTGCAGGGGGAGATTGAGGCGGCGCTTCGGATGATTCTGCAGGAGCCCGTCTCTCTTGCTGCTGCTGGCAGAACTGATAAAGGGGTTCATGCCCGGGAGCAGACGGCTAACTTTGTGACGCACTCCTCAATGGAACCGTCGAGAATGGTGCATTCGCTGAACTCCCTTTTGCCTGCAACGATTCGAGTGACCAATCCCCTTGAGGTCTCTATGGATTTTCATGCCCGGCATAGTGCGAAAGAGAGGCAATATCGCTATTTTATGATCGAAAAGCCCTCAGCCATTTATGGTCGCTTTGCGGGCTGTTCCTATGGTCAGCTTGATGTTGCCGTTATGCTCCAGATTGCGGCATTGATTGAGGGCGTTCGTGATTTCACCGCCTTTTCAAAGGAAGATCGTGATAATCCGGGCAGAATCTGCCATGTGCATGATTGCAAATGGTATCGTGATCATCGGTTTCTGGTTTTTCAAATTTCGGCGAACCGGTTTTTGAGAAGTATGGTGCGCTATCTTGTGGATGCGATGACAAGCGCGGGCAAGGGTCTGCTCTCGGTTGACGAGTTTACCCGGATGCTGGAAACCGGTGTGGTGACTTTTCAATTAAATCCAGCGCCTCCTGCCGGTCTTTTTCTCTGGGAGGCGAGATACTGACCCATAATAGTAAATGGTTATTGTAATAGTCTCGAACTGTTTTTATGTTAAGCAATTCTCTAATCAAACTGCGGCTTGTGAAAATCATACTTTTATGCAGGACGTTCAGAGTGTTGGCTGCAGCGCTTTTTTTCCTGTTGTTGGCTTTACCGCTCTCTGCTGTTGAGCAGCCGGTTCTGCCTGTCGATAAAGGTTTGGTCAGCCAGTCAGCGGTCTCCGATATGCTTGACAGCCTGGTCAATGCAACCTATTTTAAGGATGAACACTTCTCCGGGCCATCAAAAGAGGTAAACAAATTTGGATTTCCGGTCAATTTTGTGCCACAGTATAACGATTCCACCTACGCGGCAAGAATTGCTACGCTGAATACCAGGACGCCAATTCGTTTTGTTTACAACGCCCAGGTCAAGGGATTTATCAGGGCCTATGCCGTTGAACGGAGAAGCATGACGGCGAAAATTCTTGGATTGTCGAGACTCTACTTCCCTCTTTTTGAGGAGCAGCTTGATGGGGCAAATGTTCCTCTTGAGATGAAGTATCTGGCTATTGTTGAGTCAGCCCTTAACCCTGCGGCAGTCTCTTCGGCAGGAGCAAAAGGGTTGTGGCAGTTCATGTACGGCACGGGCAAGATGTATGGCCTGGAGTCTACATCGTTTATTGAGGATCGGTACGATCCCTATAAGGCAACCGTAGCCGCAAGCAAGCATCTGAGAGATCTTCACACTATTTATGGAGACTGGCTTCTTGCCCTTGCTGCCTATAATTGTGGTCCCGGCAATGTCAATAAAGCAATCAGGAAAGCAGGCGGGGTAAAGGATTACTGGGCCATACTGGATTACCTTCCAGCCGAAACCAGGGGATATGTTCCCGCCTTTATAGCGGTAAACTATATCATGACTTATTACAGTGAGCATAATATTCGACCTGTTGAGCCCGGCTATCTTTATCAGGATGTCGATACACTGCGTACCTCCCGCCTTGTATCGTTTGAGCAGATTTCCGAGACCATAGGGGTGCCTGCGGCTGATCTTCAGTTTCTTAATCCGCAGTACAAACTTGGCATTATTCCTGCCGCAGTCGGTGCCCCGAATATTCTCAGACTTCCTAAAAAGTATACGGTTCCATTTCAGAAGCGGGAAGGGGAAATTTATGCATGGAAGTCAGCAAAAACCCTTGAACGCGATGAGCTTCTTGCCCGTGCAAGGAGTCTTCAGGTTGGTTCGACTCTGCAGGGGGCTGATGGTAAAACGGAGAAGGTACATATTGTAGAGGCGGGCGAGACTCTTGGCTCCATTGCCAGATTGTACCGCATCTATATCAGTCAGCTTATCGCCTGGAACAAGCTGAAGGATGCTGATGTTACTCCCGGCCAGAAGCTGATTGTTTTTAGCGCATCTGCGTCCAACTCCAGTGCTGAGTTTCAGACCAGGGCGATACAGCTTTACAGGGTGAAAAAAAGGGAGACTCTTGCCTCTGTTGCTGAAAAATATGGAATGAGTGTTGAACGTCTCTCAGAGTTGAATCGTTTGGGTCGAAAGAGAACTCTTGCTGTTGGTACTCGTCTCAAGGTTGAGAAAATGGTGAGCGTGAAACAGGAACGTATCGTATCAAAGAGGCTATCCAAGGCTCAAAAATCAAAGGTGTCCAAGGCAAAAAGTGCTCGTTCGTCGAGGAAACGGCAGCGGTAATGGCAACGAAGGTTGAGCTGCGGGGTGCTGATATGAATTGTTTTCATGTTCAAATAAAGGATATTATTATTATCTTTGCTGGCACAAACCGCTTTCATTCAATAATTTTTTAAATGAGCAATCATTAAAACGTATGCGTAATATCATTTTTACCGGAAAGGGAGGCGTTGGTAAAACCTCAATTGCTGCAGCAACGGCGCTGAGGGCAGCGGATATGGGGTACAAGACACTGATTATGTCTACCGATCCGGCACACAGTCTGGGTGACTCGCTTGATGTCAAGTTAGGGCCTTCGCCTGTCAAAATTTGTGAAAATCTTTGGGGTCAGGAGGTGAGCGTTTTCGGTGATCTCAATCTGAACTGGGATGTTGTCAGAGAGCACTTTGCTCACTTGATGGCGGCCCGTGGTATTGAAGGTGTTTATGCTGAAGAGATGGGTGTGCTGCCTGGAATGGAGGAGCTCTTTTCGCTCTCCTATATCAAGCGTTATAATGAACAGAATGAATACGACCTTCTTGTTGTAGACTGTGCGCCTACCGGCGAAACACTTCGTCTCCTCTCGCTGCCTGAAACATTCGGATGGTTTATCAAGATGATTCGTAATGTTGAGAAGTTCATGGTGAAGCCGGTGATCAGGCCTCTTGCCAAGAAAGTCAACAAGATAAACGATTTTGTAGCTCCTGTAGAGGTCTACGAAAAGGTTGACAACCTCTTCTCTTCAACCGAAGGTATTATTGATCTGCTTGCTGATGGCTCCAAAACAACGATGCGCCTTGTCATGAACCCTGAAAAGATGGTTATCAAGGAGTCGATGCGAGCCTTGACCTATCTTAACCTGTACGGCATTACGGTTGATCGTATTACTATTAACCGCGTCATGCCCGATCAGAGTCCTGATCCTTACTTCCAGAAATGGCGTGCTATTCAGCAGAAGTATATTGAGCAGATTGAGGAGGCTTTTGCGCCTATTCCGATTGCTGAAGTGCCGCTGTTTGATGATGAGGTTGTGGGGTTGGCCATGCTTCGCCGGGTGGGTGAGAAGGTGTATGAAGAGAAGAATCCGCTTGATGTCTTCTTTACCGAGAACCCGATTGATATTTCAAAGGTCTCTGAAGGGCACTACAAGGTGCGCGTGAGATTGCCGTTTATGGAGAATATGGGGCTTGAACCAAAAATTCTCAAGCTTGGTGATGACCTCACTATTCGTATCGGTGATTATCAGAAGATTGTGGTCCTGCCAATTTTCCTTGCAGGCATGGAGTCCACCGGTGCATCCTACGAAGACAAGTGGCTCAGCATTGATTTTGAAAAAGCTGCCAGGTAACCTGTTTGCCAGATATGATGCACAAAGGTGCACGATGCACAAAAAAAACCTGCCTTTTCGGGCAGGTTTTTTTTGTAACTATGTCGCGAAGGCTCAAAGTGATTTCAGAGTGATACAAGGTGGGCGACCTCAACGCCATTAACACCTCTTATCTCCTCAAGCAGTTTGGGGGTAACATCGCCATCGACAACAATGGCGGTCATGGCAACCTTTTTATCTTCATCTCTTGAGAGGGCTACATAAGCAACATTCAGATTGTGCTGAAGCAGCAGTTGGGTGACATTGGCGATGACACCGGGTTTGTCGGCATTGTTGTAGATGATAATATTGCCTTCTGGCTTGAACTCAACAAGAAACTGGTCGATCATCACAATGCGAACCTCTTTGTCGCCAAAGACTGTCCCGCCGATCATCCGTTTTGTGGTCTCGTTTTCGAGCTCTATGCGGATAAGGTTGGTGTAGTCGAGGTTTTCCTTTTCAAACTTCTGGTTCAGGCTGATACCGCACTCTCGGGCCATGGTGAATGCGTTGATGTAGTTGGTATCTTTCGACTGCCTGATGTCAAGAAACCCTTTCAGGGCAGCAGCGGTGATTACCTCATTGAATTTGTGGAGAAATTCACCGGAGGTTCTTACAGTCATCTTCCGGGCATTAACCGGTGTCATCTGAGCGAGTGTTGCACCGAGTTTTTCGGCCAGGTTGAGATACGATTGTACGCCGGGAACCTGTGCCAGTTCGACGGCTGATGCGTTGACGGCTCCTTCAAGTTTTCCGGTCCGTTTCCATCCGACGATCTGTTCAGCAATCTGAATGGCCACCTTTTGCTGTGCTTCAGCAGTCGATGCGGCGATATGCGGCGTGGCAATCACCTGCTCAAGTTTCAGCAGCGGATTGTCGGGGTCGATGGGCTCTTTTTCAAAAACATCAAGCGCTACTGCGGCCACTTTGCCTGATATAATGGCTTCAGCAAGGTCGGCTTCGTTAATGATCCCCCCTCTGGCACAATTGACGATGATCACACCCTCTTTCATCAGTTCAAACGTATCTTTGGCAATGAGATTGCGGGTTGATTCGTTGAGTGATGAGTGGATAGTGATGAAGTCGGCATGGATAAAATTCTCATGCAGGGGAAGGAGATCAATATTGAGCTGCGCGGCATATTCGTCGGGAATCATCGGGTCGTAGGCGATAGTTTTCATGCCGAATGCCTGCATCCTGGAGGCAACTTCACGTCCGATTTTTCCAAGACCGATGATAGAGAGTGTTTTACCCTCAAGCTCTACTCCGCTGAATTTTGTTTTGTTCCAGTGACCCTGCTTCAGGTCTGCTGTTGCCTGCGGAATGTGGCGTGCGGCAGCGAGCATCATGGCACAGGTGTGTTCTGCGGCGGAAACGGTATTCCCTCCCGGGGTATTCATCACAATAACCCCTTTGCGGGTTGCTGCTTCAATATCAATGTTGTCAACTCCAGCTCCAGCTCTTCCTATCAGATTGAGTTTGGTTCCACACTCCAGAATTTCAGCGGTAACCTTGGTTGCGCTTCTGACGATGAGCTTGTCAAAGTTCCCTATAATCTCTTTAAGCTCTTCCTTGCTAATTTTTGGTCGTTCGGTTACGTCAAAACCGTTTTGCGTGAGGATTTGAGCGCATTGGGGGTCAATACCGTCAGTGATCAGTATCTTCATATTTCTACGTATAGATGATTTGAATTGCCTTCAATTTTGTTGTCAGTGCTCCAATATAAAGAAATTTTGCGGCTCAATGCTCTTTTGAAAGAGTTTATCCTGTTTCCAGAGATGGTGTGGTATGGGTACTGCACTCTATTATATCTGGTGGTTTTTTTTATCTTGCATACTGTAATTTTAGTGATATTATTATTGATGTTATTATAGGTGTAAAACGGATGGAACAGTTACATGATTTAAGAGTTTCACGAATTATTCGACTTCCTTCACCAGGAGCGCTCAAGGCGTTGCTGCCGGTGGATGAACAGGTAGCCGCTACGGTAACGGTCGGGCGTCGTGAGGTTGAACATATTTTAACCGGCAAGGATAGTCGGTTGCTGGTGATTGTGGGGCCCTGCTCTATCCATGATGTGGATTCGGCTCGTGAGTACGCCGAAAGACTTGCCTTGTTGCGCAAGGAGCTTCAGCATGAACTCTGTATCATGATGAGGGTCTATTTTGAAAAGCCCCGTACCACTGTCGGATGGAAAGGGTTCATCAACGATCCCCATCTGGATGATACCTACGATATTGAACACGGACTTTTTCATGCGCGCAAGCTTCTCATCGAGATCAATGAGATGGGTCTCCCGGCAGCAACTGAATTTCTTGATCCGATATCGCCCCAGTATGTGGCCGATGTGGTGAGCTGGGCAGCAATTGGCGCACGGACGATTGAGTCACAGACGCACCGCCAGATGGCCAGTGGTCTTTCGATGCCTGTCGGGTTCAAGAATTCGACTGATGGTCGGCTTGGTGTGGCAGTTGATGCGATTCGTTCTGCCATGCATCCGCATAGTTTTCTTGGTATCGACCAGGATGGGTGCAGCAGTGTTATTACCACAAAGGGCAATCCGTTTGGCCATCTTGTGCTGCGTGGAGGCCAGCATCCCAATTATGATGAGGAGAGTATTGCTGCTGCGGAGTCGTTGCTTGGCAAGGCCGGTCTGCAGCAATCGTTGCTTGTTGATTGCAGTCATGCCAATTCGGGGAAAAAACATGAACGACAGTTGACTGTATGGGAACATGTTTTGAAACAGAAAGAGGCTGGCAACAAAAGTGTTGTCGGTGTTATGATAGAGAGTAATCTCTATAGTGGAAACCAGCCATTTCCTGAAGATCCTGATAAGCTGATGTACGGTGTCTCGATCACCGATGAGTGTCTGGCCTGGGAGGAGACTGAAGGTATGCTTCGGGCAGGGGCGGCGCTTATGCATAATCTGGTCATTTGAAGGGGAGAGTATGGCAATAGAGATACGGCAAGTCCGCAATAAAAAAGAGAAGAGAGAGTTTATAATCTTTGCGTGGCAGATCTACCGCAAAGATCCTGAACTCAATAAACACTGGGTTCCGCCGGTTATTGACGATTACATGAAAACACTTGATACGGAGCTGTTTCCCCTGTACGAACATGCTGATCTGGCAATGTTTACTGCATGGAAAGATGGTGTTATGGCTGGGACTATTGCGGCTGTCGAGAACCGTCGCCATAACCAGGTGCATGAAGACAAGGTTGGGTTCTGGGGCTTTTTTGAGTGTATCAATGATCAGCAGGTTGCTCATGCTCTTTTTGAAGCGGCAAGCGGATGGCTGAAAAAAAAGGGACTTACCGCTATGCGTGGACCGGTCAGTCCATCCATGAACGACCAGTGTGGCATGTTGACCAGAGGATATGATAGCCCGCCGGTTTTTCTCATGCTGTACAATCCTCCCTATTATAACGACCTTGTTCTGAAGAGTGGACATCACATCGGTCAGGAGCTGCTTGCCTGGTATATCGATCAGGAGAGTATTGATATTGATCGTCTGCGCCGTATAGCAGAGCATGTTAAGAAGCGGGAAGGGTTGACGATCCGTACCATGAACATGAAGGATTTTGACGGGGAGGTTGGCCGTATGCGGGAGATCTATAACAGGGCGTGGGAGAAAAACTGGGGTTTTGTGCCCATGACCGACAAGGAGTTCAACTTTCTTGGAAAAAGTCTCAAGCCCATTGCAAATCCAAATTACATTTTCTTTGTCGAAGATCGTAACAAGCGTACGGTCGGTTTTTCACTCTCGCTACCCGATGTTAATCAGGCTCTCAAGCATGTCAATGGCAACCCTTTTTCGCCTCTTGGGCTTCTCAAATATCTCTGGTACAGTCGCAACATCACCATGGTGCGTACCATCGTGATGGGTGTTTTGCCCGAGTATCGCAACAAAGGTGTCGATAGTATCATGAATGCCGAGGTTGCTGATTATGGTGGTAAACACGGCATTCAGGCGAGTGAGATGAGCTGGGTGCTGAAGGCTAATGAGCCAATGAGCAAGCTGGCAAAGGTGATTGGCGGGATTCCCTACAAAGAGTATGTTATTTACGAGGCTGATCTATAGGCCCCGAGTATCTCTCTGTTGGTTCTGAAGTGATTTGGTGAGGATGTACCTACCAGGGATCGCCGAGCTCCAGCTCGGCAGAAAAAAAGAAAACAATGCAGAGCTGGAGTGCGGGGTTCACGGATGCAAAAAACCTGACAGATTTTACCTGATACTTCAGAACGATGCCATAAAGAGAAGGGTTGATTTTTCTGTGTCAGGATTGTAGATGTATGATGTGGTATAGCGATCTTTTGAAACCGATATGCCAGTGTTGACGAGAGCTATATTGTTGCCCTCCTTGTCGCCGTAGTAATCTTCATTACCCAGACCAACAACCCCTTTTGCCGTGTAGCCATCTTTTTCATAAAACTTATAGGTGGCTTCACAGTATTTGGCATTTTTGGCGCCACCAGATTCAACTCCAGCAACATTAATTGCGGCCAGCAGGCTGAGGTTGTCTACTGCGTAGCCGACACTGAGTTCAATAACGTTTGCGCCCTGGTTGCTGAAATCAAACGCTCGGGGACTTGGTGTAACAGTTGTGTCTGGAATGTAATAATCAGTAATGGTAAAGCTGAAGGGGCCAACCGGTAGGGTGGCATAGAGGTTGATCTCCTGATAACGATATTTACCAGGCGTTGTTGAGCTTGTGATGGTATCGCTCAATGCGTAGGCGCCCCATGCCCCGACAACGACACCGCTGCCAGGAAAAGAATAGGAGAGAGCTGGCTGAATTGCTGGTGAATCGCCCAGTTCTCCACCTCTCCAGACATAGCTGCTGACAACATCTGCGCCTGTTTTAAATCCCTCTGCTTGTGCGGTGCCACTGAGTCCTGCAATAAGTGCAACAGCGAGTGCAAGTAGTTTTGCTGTTTTTTTCATAGTGTTTAATCTTTGTATTGGATGATGATGTACAAAATTTTTGTTTTTTTTATTAAAGATTTTGTTTCAATTATCGTGAAACGCGGAATAATATAACCAAATTATAAAAAAATAAGGCTAAATACTACTATTACTTAATACTTTTATGCGTCTGTCTCGCTTGCCGGTTTTTCTTCAAGGAGCTTTGCTCTGTGTGTGTTTCGTTGTAAATTAGGGAATAATGCTATAAATCTCACTGGAGGATGAAGTCTGTATCATGAGTCGGTCTGATATTATTTTGCCGGGTAGATATTCAGAGTATGAACTGTTGAGCGGTTTTATTGCAACATTTGCGAAACGGGAGCGATACAGTGCTCTTTTTATTGAAGCGCTTCAGTTGAGTATGAAAGAGGCTTTTGTCAATGCCATTAAACATGGTAATGGGGGGCGGGAAGATTTGACGGTATCGTGCAGGCTGCTTGCTACAGCCAATACGTTGCTGGCTTGCATCAGGGACTGCGGAAAAGGGTTCAACCCCCAAGAACAGCCCAGCCCTGTCACTCCTCTTCATCTTTTCAAATTATCTGGTCGGGGTCTCTACATTATCCAAAGCATCGCTGAAATAGTTGCTCTTGAGTGTGATGGTCATGGTTGTACCTTGATGTTGCGCTATATTCCCTATTGAGGTTATTCAGTTGTACCGCTCATATTAGGCTTAACACAGTAAAACAGGTAACACATATATCATGGATTTGTCAAAAAGCGTCGTCTGGCGCGAACTTCAGGCACACCAGCTTGAGATTGAGACTCTGCAGATGAGTGAGATGTTTTGTGAAGATCCGGCGCGTTTTGAACGCTTCTCAACGCAATGGAAGGGCTTGTTGCTTGATTATTCAAAAAACAGGATCACTCCGGGAACCATGGAGTTGCTGCTTGAGCTGGCGCGCCATGCCGGGGTGGAGAAAAAGCGTGATGACATGTTTAAGGGCGAGACGATAAATGTCACTGAACGACGGGCGGTGTTGCATACGGCATTGCGCAGGCCACCAGGGTACAAGCTTCAAGTCGATGGGCTCGATCTTTCAGCGGAGATTGCTGAGGTGCTTGGCCAGATGAAGGATTGTTGTGAGCGGGTTATTTCAGGGAGCTGGACGGGCTTTACAGGCAAACGGATGACTGATGTGGTCAATATCGGTATTGGAGGCTCTGATCTTGGCCCGTATATGGTGACCGAAGCGCTCCGCCCCTTTGCACACGGTCAGCTCCAGGTTCATTTTGTTTCAAATATTGATGGCACCCATGTCAGCGAGACTCTCAAAAAGCTTGATCCTGAAACCACCCTTTTTATCATTGCCTCCAAAACATTTACCACTCAGGAGACTTTGACAAATGCCATGACCGCCCGCGAATGGTTTTTGAATCACGCCCACGAAGCATCGCATATTGCCCGCCATTTTGTGGCAGTTTCAACCAATCGCGCCAAGGTTGTTGAGTTTGGTATTGATGAGGCCAATATGTTCCGATTCTGGGACTGGGTTGGAGGTCGTTACTCCCTCTGGTCTTCTATTGGTCTTTCAATTGCGCTTTTCCTCGGTTTTGATCATTTTCAGGAGCTTCTTGACGGCGCTTATGCCATGGATGAGCATTTTCGCCAAGAGCCACTTGATCGTAATATTCCTGTTCTTCTGGCGCTGCTTGGCATCTGGTACAACAATTTTTTTGCCTGCTCGTCGCATGCGGTTATCCCTTATGACCAGTATCTGCACCGCTTTCCTGCCTATCTTCAGCAGCTTGATATGGAGAGCAATGGTAAACGGGTCACTTGTGATGGGGCAGCGGTGGGGTATGCAACCGGACCGGTGATATGGGGTGAGCCTGGCACAAACTCTCAACACGCATTTTTTCAGCTTCTGCATCAGAGTACGGAGGTTATTCCTGCCGATTTTATTGTGCCGCTCAAAACACAGAATCCGGTGGGAGAGCATCATGATATACTGCTTGCCAACTGTTTTGCGCAGACTGAAGCGCTGATGAAGGGCAAAAGCGGAGAGGAGGTACAGCGGGAGCTTGAGGCTGCTGGTTGCAGCGCTTCTGAGTTGACTGCGCTGTTACCTCACAAGGTTTTTCCTGGTAATCGTCCGACCAACACCATTCTTCTTGATGAACTCAACCCTTTTACTCTTGGAAGTTTGATTGCGATCTACGAGCACAAGGTATTTGTGCAGGGTATTATCTGGGAGATCAACTCTTTCGATCAGTGGGGTGTGGAGCTTGGCAAGCAGCTTGCCAAGGTGATTTTTCCTGAAATTCAGGGAAGTGAAGCCGTCTCCGGGCATGACAGCTCAACCAATTCATTGATCAATGTGTACAGAGCGTTCCGTGCAAAAAGTAAAAGTCCAAAAAAGGAGCAACTCTCGTTTTTTGATTGATTGAATCCTGATAATCAGTGGCGATGTCGGCAAGAGTGATTGCCGACATCGCCACTGATCAGTGGTTACGTGAATGCTTGCTGGGCGCAAGAGGCCGAAGTACCCTCAAGCTGCGGTATCTGTGCATAGCCCATAGCCTTGATATTTCTTGCTACCTGACTGTCAAGGTTTTTCCTTGTGATTGTTACGCCAGCACCCCTTAAAACCTTGCAAAAGTTATAGGTGAATACTCCTCTGTAAATACCCCCGATAGCCGCTTCTGCTGAGGTTTGGTTGTCGCGGCAGCCTGCCCACAAGACGTGATTCAAGCCTGCTGCAATGCTTATGTCCTTTACTCCTTTTTTGGGCTTGAGTATACCGCGCACCGGGAGCGAAGGATTTGCATCAAGGAAGAAGCCCCAGTCGATGGGTGGTTCAACAAACCGGTAGCTGACACTCAGTGCATCACCGGTGGTTGCAAGTGCGGCTAACTCTCTGGTTCCGCTGCCTGAATGGCAGGAGTCGAGAATAACATCAAGATTAACTCCGGCAGGAAGGTTGGCAAATGCCTGGCGCAAATCGTCATCTTTGATCATGCCCGCAGATGCAAAGTCGTGAGGACAGATGGTTTCATCTTTTCCGTCAGGCTCATCTCCCTCTACATCAATCACTTGCGAACCATGGCCAGAGTAGTGGAATATCAGGAGGTCACCACTTTTTGCTCCGGTTGTCAGCCATTTCAGTCCACTCATTATAGTGCCTCTGGTTGCTCGAGCATCGGTAAGAATACGCATTGTTGTCGGGCTTGCAGGCACAATGTCGAGAACTGAGAGGGTGTTGGCCATATCCTGAACATCGTTTACGCATCCACGCAGATCAGGCCCACCTGCACCAACAGGGGCATAATCATTAATTCCGACAAGTAAAGCTTTTTTTGTCATGAGCGCCACTCCATTGTTATTGAGGTGAAAAAAAGCCGCACGGTCTATCTACGGTTATGCCGCTGAGGTGTCGGGCGGTGTAAAAAAGCCATCTTGTTATGATAATAAAAATGGCTTTCAGCACCAAATTTTAATATCAATCCATGCTGGCGATTTTATTTGTTAGGGTTTGAGCACCACTTCGCAGTCAGGATGGAGTTCAAAAAAGCGTTCGAGCTCCTCATCGGAAATGCTGCCTGCTGTAAGTTCAATTTTTTCAAGGTGCTGCAGATGCATTATGGGGCCGATGGTGGTGACCAGGGTATTGCAGATATCAAGCTCTTCGAGGTTATAAAGCTCTTCCAGCGCATCAATTGAGACAAGGGGTGTTTGTGCCAGGCTCAATTCTCGCAGCTCGGTGAGAGTTCTCAGCTTCTCAATACTTTTGATACCTGTTTTGTTGCACCTGAGATATTCAAGATTTTTAAGCCCTGAGAGTGGTGCCAGATTGCTGATACCTGAATTGTTTATGCCAAGCTCAATGAGATTTTCAAGGTTCCGAATTGGGTCAAGGGAGGAGACTGCTGTTTTGTAGCAACTGAGTTTTTGAAGTTTGATCAGCCCTTTCAAAGGAGAGAGATCAGTGATCGTGGTTTCGGAGCAATAGAGCTCTTCAAGATTGAAAAGCTGGCGGATTGGCTCAAGGGAGTTTATCCGGGTGCTTGAAACCCAGAGAAGTTTCAGGGTTGCAAGGTTACGAATAGGCTCAAGCGATGCAAAATCGCAGTCGAAGGCGTAGAGGTGCTGCAGTTTTGTGAGATGCATAAGAGGTTCAAGAGCTTCTACAGGCGACTCATCGCAACGGAGGTGCTGCAACTTTTCAAGGAGACGAACGGGTAACAGATTGTGAATTCTTCTATTGTCGCATCGGAGATGTGTTGTCTCAAAAAAGGCAAGCAGCTCTTTATCCGATGGCTCGCGGCTAAGCTTCAGGGTTGTTTTAACGACATCCTTCCAGTCGGAGGTGATGCTGTTCCACCATTTTTTTCGGGCAGCAGAGTCGTGTATTACCTCTGCTCTTGAAACAGTGCGAAGGTACTCTTCCTCATTGTTGTTCTGGTAAGCATGCGGTGTATTATCAGGCTGCTCATTTTTTTCTTGCCGAGGGTGAACCGCAGCGTCGTCTGTGGTAATATCAAGCTTTTCAGTCAGGCAGCGGGTGAACCACTCAGCTTTTTTATCCTCAAGGTTATGATGGTGAGATTCCGGTGATTGTTGGTCAAGCGAAGAGATATCTTCAAAAATATCGTTTCCGCACCTGGGACATACTGCGTTGTCCATGGTGAGTGGGTAGCCACAGATCGGGCACTGATTGTAGGTATGTTGCTCCAAAATTCTCAAGGCATTTAATATTGCGGGGAGAGTACTACAGGGAGAGTACTACAGGGAGAGTACTACCCTCATAATATAAAAAAAAGCGTTATGGCCATAAAACAGTGAAAGAATTATCGGTAAATTTCTCGTTAAAAAATGTGCTATTTTGGCTTTCCAATGCTCTGTAGTTGATAGTATGTCGTTTGTTGACGAGGCATCTCTTCACAATTTCTCAAAAAATGATCGGTTTTTGTCTGTTATGGATTTTATACACTTGCACGCTCATACGCACTACTCCATGCAGAGCAGTCCAATTTTTCCCTATGAGTTGTTTGCCGCAGCGTTGAAGTTTGGCATGAAAAGTATTGCAGTTACCGATTATTGCGCCATGTTTAACATGCCGGAGCTTTTCAGTGAGGCGAAAAATGCTGGTGTGCGTCTTATTATCGGCAGTGAACTTCTGCTGCTTGAAGCTGATGCCCATCAGGGTCGGCGTGTTCCGGTCTCTCCTTCGCTGATTGTGCTGGTACAGAATGAGGTGGGATACAAAAATCTCTGTATTCTTTTGTCGAGAGCGGCAAAAGATGGATTTCTGAATGGTATGCCGCACATTGAGAGCCGTCTGCTTGAGCGCTATCATGAGGGGCTTGTTGCTCTTTCAGGTTACTCGTCGGGAAGAATAGGGAGGGCACTGCTTGCTGGCGCTCTTGATGAGGCTGAAACCTTCACCGCTTACTATCAGGAGATTTTTGGTGATAATTTCTATCTGGAGCTCCAGCGTCATCAGACCCCGTTTGATGAAAAGCTCAACGAGCAGATTATTGCACTTGGGGAAAAATTTTCTGTTGAGCTGGTTGCCACCAATAATGTTCACTATCTCGAGCGAAAGGATGCCGGCTGTTACAGGGCAATGGTGGCAAATCGAACCAAGGAGAAGCTTTCCAGCCCGAATTTGCTTGCACTTGAGGGGAGTGACCATTACCTGAAATCCTCTGAGGAGATGAGCGCACTCTTCAGTGATGAGCATGGGGAGTTGACCAATACGGTGCGCATTGCGGAAAAGTGCTCCTACCAATTTGGTGACAAGGAGCCTGTGCTGCCGCATTTCCCTCTGCCCGAGGGGTTTGATAATGAGGCGGAATATCTTCGTCATCTCACTTGGGAGGGGGCCAGGGAGAAGTATACTGATGCTTCGGTCGATGGCATCTCTGCCGAAGAGGTGAAGGCGAGAATAGAACTCGAACTCGGGGTGATTGAAAAGATGGGCTTCAGCTCCTACTTTCTTATTGTCAGCGACCTTATTGCAGCATCAAGGCGCCTTGGTTATTCGGTTGGTCCTGGCCGGGGATCAGCGGCGGGGAGTATTGTCGCCTATCTTACCGGTATCACCAGGATTGATCCGCTGAAGTACAAGCTGCTTTTTGAGCGATTTCTTAATCCTGAGCGCTCCTCAATGCCTGATATCGATATTGATTTTACCCCTGTTGGCAAGCAGAAGGTTCTCGAATATACGGTTGAAAAGTATGGTGCCGAGAGTGTTGCCAAGGTTATTGCCATCGGTACCTTTGGTGCCAAGGCGGCAATTCGTGATGCGGGTCGGGCGCTTGAGGTTCCACTCACTCTGGTGGATAAACTGGCAAAACTGGTTCCTGTCAAGCCTGGTATTACCCTTGAAAAGGCGCTGAACGAAGCCAGAGAGCTGAAGCAACTGGCTGAAAGTACTCCTGAACTGCGTGAACTGATGGCCTCAGCCCGTGCGCTTGAGGGGCGGGCACGTAACGTCTCCATGCACGCCGGAGCGGTGGTGATTACCGATGGTCCGCTGGAGGAGCAGGTTCCGCTCTATGTCTCCAACAAGATTGAGACCGAGGTGCGCATGTTTGCCGATGAGTTTGATCTTGATGCACCTGAACAGGTAAAGGGCAAAGCATCGGTTGGCAGTGAGGAGAAACAGGTGGTAACCCAGTTCGACAAGAACTGGATAGAGACCTCCGGACTGCTCAAGATCGATTATCTCGGTCTTGAGACGCTTGCCGTTATTGATGAGACGCTGAAGATGATCAAACGGCGCCACAATCTTGATATTGAGCTTGAGAAGGTGCCAATGACCGATCGCAAGACCTTCAAGATTTTTCAGGAGGGGAAGATGGCCGGTATTTTCCAGTTTGAGTCATCCGGTATGCAGAGTTACATGACCCGCTTGCAGCCCACCCAGATTGGCGATATCATCGCCATGAGCGCTCTCTACCGTCCGGGCGCTCTCAATGCGCGGATTGACGAGCGTCGCAATGCCGTGGATCTCTTTGTCGATCGCAAGCATGGAAGGGAGGCAATCGATTATATGCACCCGATGCTTGAGGGTATTCTGAAGGAGACCTACGGTGTTATTGTCTATCAGGAGCAGGTGATGCAGATTTCACAGGTGATGGGTGGCTTTTCGCTTGCCAAGGCGGATAATCTGCGCAAGGCGATGGGTAAAAAGAAGCCTGAAATTATGGAGAAGTACAAAGCTGATTTTGTCAAAGGTGCTATTGATCAGGGGGTGCATGATACGCTTGCAACAAGGGTTTTTGAACTGATGGCCGAATTTGCCGGGTATGGTTTTAACAAGAGCCACTCTGCGGCTTATGGAGTGCTTGCCTACTGGACTGGCTACCTCAAGGCTCACTACACGATTGAGTTTGTGACGGCTGTCCTGAACAGTGAAATTGGTGATATTGAACGGATGAAGCATTTGACTGATGAGGCGAAAAGTTTTGGCATAGCAACGCTTCCCCCATCAATCAACAAAAGTGATGCGCTTTTTTCGGTGGAGGATGCTGACGGGCGCTCATTCATCCGGGTTGGTCTCAGCGCCATCAAGCAGGTTGGTGGTGCGGCAAAGGCGGTTGTTACCTCAAGGATGCGTCGAAAACGTGATTTTGTCAATCTCTTTGATCTGGCTGTATCGGTCGATCTTCGGGTTATGAACCGCAAGGCGCTTGAATGCCTTATTCTTTCAGGGGCGTTCGACGAGATTGACCAGCATCGCGCAAAACTGCTTGCCAATGTTGACAAGGCTATCAAGTTCGGGCAGATGCAGAATCGTTCAGTGACCCTTGGGCAGTGTGGTTTTTTTTCGGCTGAGGATGGCGCGGAGCTTGAGGAGGCGCACTATCCCGACATGGAGTCTGCGGAGATGATGCCTGAAGCGGAAAAACTTCTTCATGAAAAGAGGCTGGTTGGTTTTTACCTGAGCCACCATCCACTCGAGACGTACCGTCGAGACTGGCAGGCGTTTACCACGCTTCAGCTTCAGGCAAAAGAGGTTGTTGCGGCCAAGCAGTACAAGGTGATCGGTGTTATAGTATCGGTGAAGCACCACCAGGACAAGAAGGGAAAGCAGATGCTTTTTGGTACTATCGAGGATTTTACCGGCAAGGCCGATTTTACCGTTTTTGCAAGTCTCTATGAGCAGTATGGCCATCTCATCAGTCCAGAGGAGGTGCTGATGCTTGTGGCTGAAGGAGAGGTGAGTGGTGGTATGCTCAAGCTGCTTGTCAGGGACGTTGTGCCGATTAAAAAGGTGAGGCACACCCTTGTCAAGAAACTTGTTCTTAACATTGATGCCGATGATCCTCTGCAGATTGAAAAACTTGGGGAGGTGCGGAAAATTTTTGATTCCAGCAAGGGCGGCACACCGGTTGAGTTCGAGGTGAAGGCGCAATCGGGAGATAACATTGAGACCATCACTCTTTTTGCCCGAAGTACCCCTGTCGATCCAGTTGAGGCTACCATTGAAAAGCTTGAGAAGATTCTTGGTACTGATAACGTGCGGATTTCTGGATAGGATGCCTTGTTTAAGAAGAATTTTATTACTTTCTTGAACTGTTGTTTGTCATTGTATTGTCAAGACTGATTATTAATTTAAAACCGGTAGATAAAAATAATGAGTGGAAAATATCTTGTGGCCACAGACCAGAATTTCAAGTCGGAGATACTTGATTCTGACAAGGTTGCGCTGGTTGATTTTTGGGCGGCATGGTGTGGCCCGTGTATGGTGCTCGGTCCTGTTATTGAGGAGCTTGCCGGCGATTACGAAGGACGGGCCATTATTGCAAAAGTCAACGTTGATGAGAACCCCAATATTGCCGCACAGTATGGTATAAGGAGCATCCCCTCCCTGCTTGTTTTCAAGAATGGCCAGGTTGTCGACCAGATGCTTGGTGCCATGCCAAAAAACATGATCGCCAAGAAAATCGATGAGCATATCGGCTGATTGAGCGAGAGTAACAATGCTGGCTGCTCAGGATTATCACCATGGGTAGCCAGCTTTCCTTTATTCATTCCTGTCCGAAAAAGCATCATGGAGAGTAACGTACGCGATCTTGTTATCATGGGAACCGGTCCTGCCGGATATACTGCGGCCATATACCTGGGGAGGGCAAATATCACTCCTTTGGTTATTGAGGGTATGCAGCCGGGTGGCCAGCTTATGATTACGACGGAGATAGAGAATTTTCCAGGTTTCCCGGAGGGTATTCGTGGGCCGGAACTGATGGCTAAAATGCGTGAGCAGGCGGCAAAGTTTGGCGCGGAGTTTGTGGGGGGGAGTGTTACGGATGTTGATCTTTCAAGAAGTCCATTTTGCCTTACGCTTGAGGATGGTCGCGAATTTTTAACCCACTCACTTATTGTTGCTACGGGAGCCAATGCCAAATGGCTCGGCTTGGAATCAGAAAATCGCTATCGTGGCAAAGGTGTCTCTGCCTGTGCAACCTGCGATGGATTTTTCTTTCGTGATTGCAAGGTTTTTGTGGTTGGTGGTGGTGATACGGCAATGGAGGAGGCTCTCTTTTTAACGAAATTTGCCTCAGAAGTGGTTATTGTACACCGCCGTGAAGAGTTTCGCGCATCGAAAATTATGACCCTTCGCATCAGAAAAAATCCAAAAATCAGCATGATGCTCAGTGAGGTTGTTGATGAAATTCTTGGTGATGGTCAGAAGGTAACCGGAGTCCGTTTGAAAAATGTGGTGACTGGTGCGTTTTCAGAGCATGCTTGTGATGGCGTTTTTCTTGGCATTGGTCATGCGCCAAATTCTGGTTTGTTCAAGGATCAGCTTGATCTTGATGACTATGGTTACCTTATAACCAGGAAATCGTCAACAGAGACCAATGTTTCGGGGGTTTTTGCCTGTGGTGATGTTCAGGATAACTCTTATCGACAGGCAGTGACTGCTGTGGGGACAGGATGTATGGCTGCTATTGATGCCGAGCGGTTCCTCGAAACAATACGGTAAAGTTACCCCCGGTATTTGTGCTGTGAAGTTATCTCTGCTGGCTGTTAAAGTAGTCAGAGAGAACTTTGTTGAAGCCGCAGGCTAGTTTGGTTTTTGCGGCTTCTTCTTTGGAAAACCACCGGATCATCTGCCCTTCATGCAGAATAATATTGCGAGGTTCAAAATCGACCTGTAGCGTAAAGATGTACTCTTTTCGATCAGAAAATTCGTAGCTGCGGAAAAGCGTGCACCCTTCAACGTTGATCTCCATCTCTTCAAGCATCTCCCTCACAACACACTCTTCGGCGCTCTCATGCTCTTCAATATGCCCACCCGGTAAATCCCACATTCCGGGAGAGGCTATTGACGGAATGTCATCCCTGAGCACCAGTAAGACCTGACCGGAGCTATTGACAAAAATGATGCTGGCCCCCTGGTGCCTCATGCCGTTGTTTCTGGTGGAACGGTGCTTTTTTGCGATGACTGCCCAGGAGGTTTGGGTAATTTGCCTTGAGTGACCCCAACAAAGAGCGCTCCGACGGCAAAGGTCAATGCTCCAACGGCTGCGCCAACGGCTGCGCCGGTCAAGGCATGAAGAGCTAAAGGGATACCAAGGACTGGTATGAGCACTTTGGCTCCCAGTGGAAGCTCCTGGAGTGTTATTGTAGTCTGAGGCTTTTGTATACTCTCTTCTTGTGGCATATCGGTCAAAGGATTATGGTGATTACATCAGAAGACGTTACAGAACGCCTACAACATCTAAACGTCGCAATGTAAGCATTTTTTATTTTGCTGCCGCGAGATCTTCTCCACACCGGGCAGCATTAATCGTCACCTCCCTCTGCTTCGCCATTACGATGGCATTTTGCGCAATTCTGATAATTGGAGATTCCCTCTTTACGATGTTTGTATGCCATGCGTGCCTCCGTGTGCTCATGACAGTTGTAACAGGTATACTTTTTATAGTTACTGGCATCAGTGTGACAGGTTTTGCAGCTTACCCGGTGATCGCTGTCGAGCCTGAAATAACGGTTGTGGTCGAATGTTGCCGGTTTCCATTTGGTGGTTCTATGGCATGTTCCACAGTTTGACTGCGATTGACGGTGCAGATTGTCCTTTGGTAGATCAGCTTTGTGGCAGGTGATGCAGTTTTTTCCTGCCGCAGCGGCAAGATTTTTATGGTCGAAAGTTGCCGGTTTCCATTTGGTCGTGCGATGGCACTCGGCGCAACTTGTCGAGACGCTCTGATGGAGGTTGTCCGCAGGCCTGTCAGCTTTGTGGCAGGTGATGCAGTTTTTTCCTGCCGTAGCGGCAAGATTTTTATGGTCAAAAGTTGCCGGTTTCCATTTGGTCGTGCGATGGCACTCGGCGCAACTTGTCGAGACGCTCTGATGGAGG